>CAXNJA010000189.1:0-4781 GCA_964202555.1 Mycobacterium sp. | reverse complement strand
ACCCGGTTCCAGAACGCCCCAAAGAGCGGCAACCCATCGACGTCCTGCCGGTTGTCCCAGGCCGCCTGGGCTGAAGCCAGCACGATGTCGCGGGCGGCGGCACGGGCGGCGACATCCTCCGGGGCGTCGCCGGGCAGACTGGTGGCGGCCAGCGCCAGGTAGCGGGCGGTGATCCCGGCGAACAGCCCGCCGTCGCCGCCGCCGGCGCCGCGGAGCACCCCGTCGGCCGTCATGTGCTCGGCGATCGCCGGCACCAGCCGCCGAACACGTGCCGCGTGCCGGGGATCACCGGTGCGGATGGCCAGTTCGGTCTCCAAACCGACCACCACACCCTGGCAGTAGGTGTACTGCGCGCGCACCATCGAGCCGTCCTTGATCCCGTCGAACACCAGGTGCGTCTCGGGGTCGATGAGGGTCTCCTCGATCCAGTCCGCCATCTCAGTCGCTCGTTCGACATTGCCGTAGCGGGCCAGAAAGATACCGGCCGGGCCGTTAGCCGGGGCGTTGAAGAACTGATCCTGCTTGCGCCAGGGGATCCCGCCGCCGGCCTGTGGCGACCAGGATCTGAGGAGTTGGTCGGACAACGTCGACAGGGCCTTCGGGTTCGGGACGCCGGCCACCCGGCCGGCCCGTTCCAACGCCAGGGCAAGCCAGGCCATGTCGTCGTAATAGCTATTGGTCCAACGCCCGTTGTTGCGGGTGAAGTGCCCGCGGATCTGCCGCTTGATCTTGTCCACCCGCTCCGGCGAAGGGTCACGGGCCTCGGCATCGACCAGGGTGTCCAGCAGGTGGGCCTGCCACCAGTAATGCCAGGTGGCGAAGGTCAGGTCCTTAGCCGTCGGCGGCCAACCCACCACGCCCAGTTGGGTGCCGGGCACCTGCAGCAACTTCCGCAGGTGACGGGTGGCGATGGCAGCCTCGGCGCTGGCCGACCGGTTCCTCCATTGCTGGTCCATGGAGGGCAATCCTGCCCTACCAGGCCTGCTCCAAGTCGGACCATTGCCTGATCCAGGTGTGCATGGCGATTCCGGCGGCGACGGCGGCGTTGACGCTGCGGGTCGAACCGAATTGTGCGATCGACACCGTCATCTGGGCTCCGGTGAGTGCTGCCGCCGAGATGCCCGGGCCCTCCTGCCCGAAAATCAGCAGGCAATCCCGGGGCAGGGCGGTCTGTTCCAGCCGCACAGCCCCGTCGACGTTGTCGACGGCGACCACCTCTAAGTCGGCCTCAGCAGCGAAGGCCAGGAGTTCCTCGGTGCTGTCGTGGTGCGCCAGGTGCTGATAGCGGTCGGTGACCATGGCGCCGCGACGATTCCAGCGCCGCCGTCCAACGATATGGACGGTGTTCACCGCAAACGCGTTGGCGGTCCGCACCACCGCCCCGATATTGGCGTCGTTGCCGAAGTTCTCGATCGCCACGTGCAACCGGTGCCGACGGCGGTCGATATCGGCGACGATGGCTTCCCGCCGCCAATACCGGTAGCTGTCAACGACATTGCGGGTGTCACCGTGCTGGAGCAGATCGGGATCGTAGCGCGGATCATCAGCGGGTTGCCCGGGGTGGGTATCGACCCAGGGGCCGACGCCGGTGACTCCGGTCGACCATTCCGTGGGGCCAGGCTCAGTCATCGGCGCAGCAGATCCACCGTGGCGAACCGCCCCGCCGGACGGCCCAGGATGGCCACGACGAGGTCGTCTGCGTCGGCGGGGAGCGGACTGTGTGGGGTCGCGGCGCCGACCGGCAATGCCAGTCCCCCACTGGCTGCAATCAAGGATCCATCGTTGAGGTGCACTCCGGCGATTCTCCCACCCTCGAGAACCATTGCGGCCAAAACATTTTCGGGTCCAAGCAGGTCCATCTCCGCCGCCTCGTGCAACAGCCATCCTTCCAGACCGTCATCGCGTGCTCGGCTCTTCGCAGACCCGAAGTCGCCGATCGACACCGCGGTGACGGATTCCCCGTCTTGGGTGCGCATCGGAACGAGAAGGTCCGGCACCTGAGTGAACATCACCCCGAACGGGGACTGGGCGCAGTGGGCGGACCATTGCCGAAGATGTTCGCCGACAAAGGGTTCCAGTGTCACCCGCTTACCGGTGGGCGCGGGAATCGGCACCAGTCGGGCGAGACTGAAAGCATGGCGGTCCTCGGCGGTGATTTCGCGCCCAGGATTCAGTCTCGGCACGGGGAGGCCCTCGGTCGGTGCGGGAAGATCCTCGGTCATGGCCGCGTACCAGGCGGCGGCCTGCGGGTCGGGTTCGCCCGCCGCGCCGACCAGCACGACGTCGAGATCGGCTGCCACGCAACAGATCGCGTATGCCAGCACACCGGGACTGGAACCTACGCAGATGACGTCGACGACCTCATCCCAGGCTACGTCGGTATCGGGGCGCTCATTCATGGGCGAGGCCGAGGTCGGCCAGGCCGAGGATGCTTCGGTATGGCACCCCCTCGGCCTTGATCGCCTCGGCCGCTCCGGTGGCCCGGTCCACCACGGTGGCGACTCCGACCACTGTTGCGCCCGCATCGCGCACCGCGCGGACCGCGGTCAGCGCCGACCCGCCGGTGGTGCTGGTGTCCTCGACCACCAGGACCCGCTGGCCGACGATGTCGGCGCCCTCGACGAGACGTTGCATCCCATGGCTTTTCACCGCTTTGCGCACCACGAACGCGTCGATGGGCCGGCCGGGGGTGTGTAAGACGGCGCACGCCACCGGGTCGGCACCCATGGTAAGACCACCCACGGCCACGTAGTCCCAGTCAGCGGTCAGTTCCCGCATCAACCGACCGATCAAGGGGGCGGCCCTATGGTGCAGCGTCGCCCGGCGCAGGTCGACGTAGTAGTCGGCCTCCTTGCCGGAGGACAGCGTCACGCGGCCGAACACCACCGACAGGTCGCGGACCAGGCCGGCGAGTTCGGTGCGTGCGGCGACGTCGAGGCGAGGAGCCTCGCCATCAGATCCAATGAGTTCAGGTTCGGCCACTGCCCCGTCCTATCTTGTTCACCACCGCGCGGACCACACCGCGCGGAATCAGCCGACCAGCGGTGGTTAGCGCCTTGTACTGCATACCGGGGATGCTCACGACCTTGCCCTTGGCGATATCGGCGAGACTCTCCTCGACCACATCGTCGACACTGAGCCACATCACCCCGGACCGCGAACCCGTCTCGATACCGGCGCGCTGGTGGAATTCGGTACGCACATAACCCGGGCACACCGCGTGGATGCCCACCCCGGTGCCCGCCAGTCCGTTGGCCAAGCCCTCGGAGAAGAACACCACCCAGGACTTCGACGCGGAGTACGTCGACCCCCGCCCGGGCAACAGTCCGGCGACGCTGGCAATGTTGATCACCGTTCCGGTGTGGGCGGCCAACATCGGGGGCAGCGCGGCGCGGGTCAGTTGCATCACCGCGGTGACATTGACGTCGAGTTGGTGCTGCAGTACCGCCATGTCGGTGGCCCAGAATTCCCCGGAGGTACCCAGGCCGGCGTTGTTGACCAGCACCCGAACCCCTGCCGCGACCCGTTCGGCAACCCGGTCGCGGTCGGCGGCCAGGGCCAGATCCGCCGGCAGAACCTCGACGTCGATGCGGTGGGCCGCGCGCAGTTCCGCCGCCAACGCCACCAAACGATCGACATCGCGGGCCACCACCACCAGGTCATGGCCATCACGCGCGAAGCGGCGGGCATAGCCTTCGCCGATGCCGGAGGTGGGACCGGTGATCAGGGCGACGGGTCTGGACACCCCGTCACCCTAGCGGCCTGATCAGGTCAGGTAGTTCGGCGCCTGGGTGCCGGTGCGAGGCTGCTGCGGGCGCAGCAGTGGCGGGGACTCGCTACGACCGGGGGGCAGTTGCGGTTGCGGGCGGCCCGGTTCGGGGATTCGGCGGGAGGACTGCGCCGCAGCAGCCTGGGCCGGGATGGGCGGCAGCACCCGCAGTAGATCGTTGAACTGCCGCACAGCGCGCAGGCCCTCGTCCCACTCGGCCCGGGTGGCGGAGATCGGCATCGCCAGCAGCGTCCAGTTCTGCTCGTTCCACATGATCTCCACGCAGTCCGGAGCGGTGTGGGCGAAGGTGACCATCCGGCGATCGCAGGCCCGACGTGCCGCGTCGAGGTTGTTGGAGTACATCATTCGGGGACCGATCGCACCGAGCAGCCAGACATCGCTTTCGCGGGGTTCCTTGACGCCCTTGAGTCGCAGGTCCAAGACGACGTTGGTGCCGACCTTGCGGTGCAGGGCGATCACCGTGGCGACGTCCTCGACGTCGAAAACGTAGACCGCCTCGCCGCGAATCTGACCGAGCACCACGTTGCGGGCGTTGACCTCGCCGACCGTCGACATCACGCCGCGCTTCCAGCGGTCGATGATCTCGCTCGATTCCTCTTCGTAGTCGAACCCGTGCGAGCGTGCCCAGGACTTACGTCGGCGGCCGAGACCGCGACGACGTCCCACCTCCACGTACAGCAGGACTCCCGCACCCACGAAGCAGAGTGCGGCCAGCGTGAACCAGAACGGAACCATCGGATGTAGCCTAACCGCTCACTGCGCCTTCCACAGATTCCGAGCCGGTCACAACCCGATCACCATTCCAGCGCGGCCGCTCCACTGCTGAGCAGACACAAACTCGCGTGAATTCAGCCCAAAACGTGCGAGTTTGCGTCTGCTCGGGGGGGTGCTCTTATCCCAGGATCAGCGAGTCGCCGTCCGGGGCCAGGTTGACCGGCACCACGTCACCGTCGTGGATCTCGCCGGCCAGCAGCAGCTTGGCCAACTTGTC
>CAXNJA010000188.1:0-4782 GCA_964202555.1 Mycobacterium sp. | reverse complement strand
TGAGGATTGTGCGGTCAGCAGATTGCCAGTGCTGGTAGTCCTCCCATGCCTGCGGGGAGAAGACGACGTTCACTCCGCGGTGTCGAGCTCAACTCGCCGGCCTTGGCCTGCATCGAGTGCGGCTGCGGCGTCGAGCAGTCTGCGGGCGTTGGCCGGGGAGCGAAACAAATAGGCGGTCTCCTGCCAAGCTTCCCACTCGTCGGCGGAGATCAGCACCGCGCGTCCATTCTTCGAGGTGATCTCCACCGGCGCCCGGTCGTCGTTCACCTGCTGAATCAACGGGAACAGATTCTTGCGGGCCTCACTTGCCGTGATCGCCATAACGGTCCCTCCTGCTGGTACAAGAAACGGTACCATGCGATCGCGGCCACCGGCCGTAAGGCCCGCGTAACGCCACCCGCGGGCGGTCGACCTGCTGATCGCCGCCACTGTCCGCGGTCACGTAATTCCCCAGGGGTGGCCGTCACGTAATTCCCCATGGTGGGACGCTGCTGGGAGCGAGGGTAGCCGGGCTGGCGGTCGGTGTCAGGGGAGCTACATATCCACAACCCGAGTCGGGGCGACTTGTTCCCGAACGTGACGCGTGAGTCCGCGTGGCTCCACGAGGGCGGCCTCGAGGCGATGGCCGGCCCGGCCCGCCGTGGTGAGGTGTGGCGCTGATATCGAGGTACCTCCTCGACACCATCGTTGGCCCCGGACGGCCCCTCATTTGGCTCGCAGCTACCAATTTCCCAATCAATTGGTAACGTGGACCCATGTACGTGAGCATCGATCGGGTGGGACGGGTTGTCATCCCGAAGGCATTGCGTGTCGCACTGGGGATCACGGCCGATACCCAGCTTGAACTGATTCCCGATGGCTCCGGTCTCAGGATCGAGCCCGTGCGACGGGACCGACGTGCGGTGGAGATCAGCGAGGGACTGCCGATACTGGGCAAGGTCGAGGGCGCCGCACTGACCGATGACGACGTCCGCCGGCTTCGTGATGAACTCCAACGGTGACCGGTTGGGCCTGCGATACCAGTGTTGCCATCGCCGCTCTGGACCCGACCCACGAAGCCCATCTAGCCTGCCGACGAGTCTTGGTTGATCTTCGCCCAGCCCTTGCTGGCCATGCCGCGTTCGAAACGTATTCGGTGCTGACCCGTCTGCCTGTTGGGTTGCGCCTGAGTGCAGACCAGGCGGTTTCGGTCCTGGCTGCGGCGTTCCCGGCCGAGTGCTGGCTCGATGCGGCCGGTATGGGCGACCTCCGGGAGAGGCTTGCCGCCCTCGCTATCGTCGGCGGATCGGTGTACGACGCCCTCGTCGGTCAGGCAAGCGTGGCCAACGGCCGCACCCTGCTCACCCGGGATCGGCGCGCTGAACGCACGTATCGCTCACTTGAGGTCCAGTACCGGTTTGTCGATTGACGGCGCGAACTCGGTGGCGCCGACGGCGTTGAAAACCTGCCACGCCCCTGCATTGTGCTACGCTGTCGCACATGGAGGTCGGTGTGCGAGATCTGCGGAATCGGACCAGTCATGTGATTGATGCGGTCCGGGCCGGGGAGCGGGTCACTCTCACGGTTCACGGGGAAGCGGTCGCCGACATCGTGCCGCACCGGCGCCGTGCCCGCTGGCTGTCCGGAGAGCTTCTGCGCAACGAACTCGCCGAACGCTCGGCCGATGCGGGCTTGGCCGAGGAACTCGATGACCTTGCCGGTCAGACCCTCGACGACCTGTGACCGAGGCGAAGGTCGGGTTCGAGGTCGAGGTGGGCCTGCTGGACACGTCGGTGTTCATCGCGCGGGAAAGCGGCCACGCCATCGCGAAGCTGCCCCAGCGCGTGGCACTTTCGGTCATCACGATCGGTGAACTGCAACTCGGTGTCCTCAATGCCGGCGATGCGCTGACTCGATCGCGGCGTGCCGACACGCTCGCGCTGGCGCGCGCGGCCGATCCGATCCCGGTCAGTGAAGCGGTGATGGTTTCGTGGGCGCGACTGGTCGCGGACTGCCGGGCCGCGGGGGTGCATCGGGCGGTGAAGCTGACCGACGCTCTCATTGCGGCAACCGCGATCGAGCACGGCCTTCCTGTCGTCACCCAGGATGCCGATTTCGACCAGATCGCCGGCGCGTGTCCTGCTCTTGCCGTGATCAAGGTGTGAACCGAGTATCGACGCGCTCTAGGACCAAATCGCTACCAACGCGGCCTACTGCTCGCGGTTGGCGCCAAGTCCGAGAATGTCGGCCAGCGCGCGGTCGATCTCGTGCATGGTGTCGGGCGTGACCGCCCCGAGCCGCTGAACCAGGCGCGCACGTGCCACCGCTCGGATACCGCGGCAGACCGCCACGCCGTCGGCGTCGACCCCCTCCGCTGGTGAGATGGTTGGTCGCAGCGGGGTGCGGGCCCGGGAACTCGATATCGGGACGACGTCCACCAACTCGTCGTCCACCCCGGCGAGCAACTCATCAACGGAGACGACGACGGCGGGGCGGTGCTTTCCGGGTTCTCCGGTGCGGCCCGCACCGAGGGCTACGAGCCATACCTCCCCGCGGAGCGGATTAGTCAATGCCGTCGGCGGTGGCGTCGGCCCAGTCCCGGTCCTCGTCGCGGGTCGCCCGGGCGGCCGACTCCGCGCGGGTCGCCTCCCGTTCGGCGCTGAACATCGCCTCGCGGTCGGCCCGGCCGGCCAATTCCGCCAGCAGGGCTGAAATCGACATCCCTCGTTCCCGCGCCTGTGCGGCGAGGCGGTCGCGGGTCTGGACCGAGACGCGGACCGTAGTCGTGGATGTAGACATATTTGTAGCCTAACAAGTTGACGCGCGCCCGACGGGCCAGTGCTCGACAGTGATCTCGTCCAGCGGGAAGTCGGCGGGATTCCCGGTCGCCAGGCGCGCATCAATTCCGGCGGCGGCGGCGGCGATCAGACAGTCGGCCTGATGCGAACGTGCGCGTCAGGGCGCGCTCTTGCCCAGCAGCCGGTAGGGGATTCCCAGCGATCTGTAGGTGCGTTCAGCCCGAAGATCCAGCGACAACAGTTCGTGGCCGAAAGCCTGGGCGGTAAGTCCGACGAGGGCATCGTAGGTGGCGCCCCCGGTGATACCGGCCGTCGCGGCAGTAGACGTCACCGATTCGAAGAGCGTGGCATCGGGGGCGATGACGCGCCCGGCCCACTGGCGGGCGAAGTAGGTGGCCACGGTCGTCGCGCCCATCCTGAACGGTGCGGGCATGCGCGTCAGCACAGCGTAGGTTTCGGTCACCACATGTGCTGGAATCACCGCCTCGGGTGTGACGACTGTGCGTGCTGTCTCATGCGACTCATGCCAGGGCGCGAAGGCGGCGATGACGACGCTGGTATCGAGGGCGGTCAACGGCGAGTGGCTTCGACCGCATCCCGGACCTGCGCGGCGGTAAGCACAGGAAGGTCGGTGTCGGCGACCGCTACGAGAGCGCCTTCGCGGTCCTCGAGTAGCACGGGGGTGGTCGCCGGCGAGATCTCGAGATGCCCCTCAACCTCTTTCAGCGCAATCCTGCTGCCAGGCCGCAATCCGAGACGCTCGCGAACGTCTTTGGGGACCACGACCCGTCCCCCCGCATCAATGGTTGCATACATGGTATGACGATACCATCGCCGGTTTCGAGGTTCTCAGACCCGAATCACCCTGAATCCCGACGCCCCGTCGAGAGCCGCGAAGTCGTCGTCCTGGGTGATGACAGGCAGGCCGCGCGAGGCCGCGATGGCCGCGATCCACAGATCGTTAATCCCCATCCGGCGCCCGGTCTCGGCGAGGTGCACCCGCAGCCGCGCCCACTCTCGCGCGGCGTCCTCGTCGACCGGCAGCGCCACCATGTCGGCGACGGCGTCGAGCGTGGCGAGCCGTCGGGCGCGGACGTCGGCGGGACCGGCGGCCAGCACCCCCACATTGAGTTCGGCCAGCGTGATGACGGTGGTCGCGACTTCGTCGGGGATGGCCGACTCATCGAGTGGTCGCCCCGTCTCGCTGGCGATGAACACCGAGGTGTCCAGCACGCCGGCCTGCGTCACTGAATCTGTCCGAGGTCGTCGGTTGTGTCGCCGGCCAGTTCGGCGAGTTCGCGCCGCAATCCCGGATCGGCTTGCACTCGCCTCAGGCGCTGGGCCAGTTCGGCCCCGGACAACCAGCGTCGCCGTTCGGGCCGGGCAGCGGTGAGTTGGGCGACCGGCTTGCCTTTCACGGTGATCGTGATGATTTCCCCGGCCTCGGCCCGGCGCAGCACGCCTGCGGTGTCATTGCGCAGTTCGCGGGAGGCCACCTCAGACATGCTACGAGTGTAGCGGTTGCGTAGCACTCGCCTGGCGGAGAGCCTATCCGAGGGGCCGCAAGTGCCATTTGTGAACTGTTCTGTTGTAGCTTCCGGAGATGAAGAGAACCCTCGCACTGGCCGCAGGATTGCTACTCGCGCTCAGCGCGGGCGCCGGGATCGCCTCGGCTTCCGTCAGCGCCGTGGAGTTGCAGGACATGCTCAGCTCCCAGATGGCTCAAGCCGGCACGACACCGGATGCGGTGAGCTGCCCGGACGGCCTGGCTCCTGAACTCGGTGCGGCGGTCACCTGCGCGGTGACCATGGGCGGTGAGACTCGCGGGGTGACGATCACCGTGGCGTCGGTGGACAACGGTCAGGTCAGCCTGAGCATGAGCCTCGCCCAGCAGTAGCCGCGCCCCCGCCGCCGACCGCCTGCGCTAAACCCTGATCGCCTACACCACTTCGCGTTTGGGCAGCTTCCACCCCGGCCGCGGGTAGTGGCAGGTGTAGCCGTTGGG
>CAXNJA010000187.1:0-4849 GCA_964202555.1 Mycobacterium sp. | reverse complement strand
ATCGACATCAACTGGTCCGCCAGCTCACCGACCCCGATCCTGAGCACGATATCGCCGGACGTTGCAGCGAAAATGACGGGTGCAAAGCCGCAGCACCGCCTGATGTTCCTCACCGGCCGGCCTGCGCTGACCAAGCTTTTGGTCGTTCCATCAATGACACACTCCGCGTTGGCGCTCATGGTGCTTCGGCAGGCCGCCGGACGGCAGATCCCTGATGCGGAGCACTCCACCAAGGAGTTCCTGGCGGCCGAACGCGTACTCCGCGCCGCGCGCATGGAGAGCTCGGCATGGGCCGCTGTATCCGCCGCCCGGCCTGCCTCAGGCTGACGGGGTCTGTTCGCCGGTCTCGACATTCTTCGGCCTGACGTCACGAGCAGTCCGAACGCTAAACGCCTCCTCGGCCGACTCGCACGCGACGAGAACACTGTCCAGGTGCATCATCGTGAACATTGCGGCGATCGGCACGCTCGGTGCAACGAGCCGCAGATCTCCCCGAGCGCGTCGCGCTGCCTTCACTCCAGAAATCAGTGCACCCACGCCGGTTGAGTCCATTGCGTCGACGCCTGACAGATCGACCACGAGGTGGGTGTCCCCAGCCGCGATCAGGCTGAGCAACTGCTGACGAAGCACTTCAGCGGTGTGGAAGGTGACCCGGCCCGTGGCCATCACGACCGTCGCACCCGAAGTCGTGGGGCTTGTGCGGTACGCCGAATTCATTGCGCAATCCTAGACCAAGTGCGGCCAGAGCGACGCTTGGTCAGCAAACCGCTTGAGCGTTGTCAGAACCGGTGGTGCGAGCCTCCGAAAGGCGCCGCGGCCAGCGGGCGAAAGCGCCCCTGAACTGGTATTGGGCTAACAACGCTTGAACCTGCGACCACTTAACCCCCAGCAAATGAGGCCAGCAAGTTGTTCAGGCGCGATATGACACCTGCGTCGGAGTGGGAAGACATGCCTCCGTCAACACCTGTGCCGACCTGACCGACATCGTCGGCGGAGTTCTAACGCCGGGGCGCCCCGATCGTCCACCTTGCGTACTTACGGTTCATCGGGTCGGCTCGGTGCCGATTCCGCCGACTTGCCGCCGCTCATCCGCTGCCGAAGGTTTCGAAAGCCGATGATGCCCAGAGACACCAGAAACCCCAGAAAGATCGGTGGCAGAACGTACGTAGTAATGAATTCCACGCTGAGACCCCCGAAGTTCCCCGAACGAGACGCTGTGTTGCTCCAGTAGCCTAACTTGGCTGCTGGCAGCGCATACGGTACGCCGGCAGGGCAGAACCGGACCGGGCTGTGGCCGCGGGCGGGATGGTCTTCGTGGATGGCCACCTACACCTGATGCAAGCTGGGAACATGACCGAGATCGCAATCGTTCTCTATCCGGGATTCACCGCACTGGACTTCATCGGCCCCTACGAGGTTCTGCGCAATTTGCCCGGCGCTGAGGTCCGTTTCAACGCCAGCTAAGTCAGTCGGTCCGCCTGTTGTGGAAAGCGGCTCTGGAGCGCGCCCGGAAACGGAGCTAGCCGGTCTGGTCGGCCTGCCAGACCGGCTCGGCCGTGCGTGTTCCCTCGCAATCAGTACCGTCGCCGGCAAGATCCGCTAACTAGTCCTTCGCGGCGACTATCACTCGGTAGGTGGTCCCCCGCCCGAACACTTCAGGTGAGTACATCTCCGTGCCTCGATTCGCCGGCGGTCGCTGCCGATCATTCGGGCACGGTCGCCAACCGGATCGGGTCACTCCGCACGCCAGCACCGCCGCGTCGTCAATTCACCGTCTTGCGCA
This sequence comes from Mycobacterium sp., assembly GCA_964202555.1. Classification (GTDB taxonomy): domain Bacteria; phylum Actinomycetota; class Actinomycetes; order Mycobacteriales; family Mycobacteriaceae; genus Mycobacterium. The sequence goes on along the minus strand of CAXNJA010000187.1, from coordinate 3,066 downwards.
GCGCTGATGTGCCGCCCGGAAGCGCGAATACCCTGCGGCGTAACGCCTTCGGATGCATCTCCGGAGGCTAACCGAGTCTTTCCAAATCGTGTCGGACGCCGCCGAATGTGGCTGCCTCCAACACGCGCGTCCCTGAAGCCGACTCACGGGTGTCCAGAGACTCGGCCAAGTCGACCGCAACGGCCGCTGTGAGCACGTGGCTAACGGCATAACCAGCATCGTCAGGCACTACCCGCACGGTCACATCACCGTCGACGTCATCGATGAGCCCCAGCTTTTTGACCACATCTGCGAAGTTGCTGGCGCACACATAACCGTCGGCTCCACACTCGACCGCTGTGAGATCAAACAACTTCGACATCGCATGGTCGCGTAACGCATTGACACCCGAGTGCAGCAGTCCCGCGTCCTTTCCCCAGCCCCGCATCCGATGCACCCTCGCGCGGTGCCGCCAACTCGTTCTTCACCTACGCCGGGCAGTCGAGCAGAAACTTAAACATGTTGTCAGAGAGGGACCTTGCCTGCCCGGCCTGGGATATGGCCATGAACTCGTGGTTCTTGATGACACCCACCTTGAGTGTCTTGTCGACCATCTGGTCGCACTGGGCGACAATCCGCCAGTTGCCTTTCTCGGAAATCGCCCGCTGAGTATCGACCCCGTCAACGCGGCCAAGCACGAGGCGACCAATCTGCTCGCCGATATCGATGGCGTCGACCTGGATGCCGTTCTCTTCCTCCGCGAGGGTGATCGAGAGGGAGATCACTGTCGGAACAGCGACAGGTGCCGCCGGCGGTGCGGCCGGCGTCTCGGATGCTGTGCTTGTTGTTTTCTGGGCACCAGTCGAGGTTGACGGAGCAGGCCTGCTCGAGCATTGCGCCGCCATCGGTGCAACCAACGCGGCTGCGATGGCCACCCACGGCCAACGCCTCGGGCCCTTGGCGACGCCGTGCCGACTGTTTGTTACAGATGTACGACTCACTTTTCTCCCCTCCCCATTTCGGGGCTCTTTGAAGTCAACCGGGCAATCGCGCGGTAGTGAATCCGATGCTGGCCCGTTGGGCGCGGGTGGCCGAGGAAGCGTATCCGGCACCGTGAGTTTTCGGTGTTGCGGAATCCGCAGGCGACGCGTTTGACCTGTTTAACCGGCCGGTTGTAACCCTCGGTTCAGGCGTTGGTCAGTCCGGTGTGCAGGAATGCCAGGACCGCCGGCCATCCCCACGTCCGCCCTGAAGGTGTCACCCGAAGTTTGGGTTGACCTGGTGGGGTGTTGTCACCCCTCCATATGGGCATATCCTTCGGGCGCCGCAACCACGACGAGGAGGCCCAGTGCCGAGGCTCTTGCAGGAGTCGCCCTTGTGGCTGCTCATCCCGGCATGGTTTGTGTTCTTCGCCGCGCTCAGCGTGGCGGCGCGATATGCCGTCCGGCGCGTCCGGTCGGAGGAACGCCGAACCGAACTTGCCGACTACGCCGGAAAGGTTGTGAGCCCGATCGGGGCGACTTTCGCCTTCCTCATCGGATTCGCCGCAACGATGACCTGGTCGGCGATCAGCGCCGGCCAGGAGGCCGTCGACGCCCAGTCGACCTCGGCCCAGCAACTCGCCTGGGCCACCAAGTCGATCTCCGACAAGGCCGGGGCCGCGGAGGTGGTCGGAAACCTTGAGCGGTACCTATCGGTCGCCGTCGAACAGGACCCACAGTTCCTGGCGACCGGCGACACCACGGCTCTGCCCTCCGCTCGCGCTCTGGACACCCTCCAGCACAGCGTGCACAACGTCGCCTACGGCAATGGCGCGAGTATTCCCGAGGCCGGGGCAATGACCTCTGCAGCCGCCGCACTGACCGCCGCCCAGGCCAAAGTCTCGGCGGTCGCGCAGCGTTCCCTGCCCTCCCTGATGGTCTGGCTGCTGATCGCCGCGGGAGCCCTACTGGCCGCCACAATGGGGACGGCGGCCGCCGAGATGACCCGCCCCATCCTGATGTACGGATGGGCCTTGGTGGCGGCCATCGCCCTGGTTCTCATCGTCACCCTCGACGTGCCGTTCCGCGGCTCGATCAAGGTGAACATGGAACCCCTCGCCGAGGTGTCCAGTTCGCTGGCCGGCAAACCCTTCAACCAGTAGGACTGTCGGCCCGGCGAACATCTCGAGCATCCGCTAGTGGTGCACGCAAGTCCCGGAAACAATGAGCGAACCACATCGCCGGCGACAACACCGGCAAGGCTCCCCGCGACGGCTTCGTCCAAGCGGCCGCACGTAAACCGGGAAGGACGCGAAACTGCAGCGCGGTGCAATTACAACCGACGGCGCGCTGCGACCCAGCGCCGTTGCTGCGCAATGACTTTGCGAGTTGCCGCAAACACGGTCATGTCGGGTGCCGCCCTGCCGTTATTCCCCAGCGCATCCAACTGCGCGTAGTACCAGTACTGCACGCCGAAGGTGGCGATAGTGCGAACGGTTTTGATCCTGTTGAGAAACGCCAGCCAGGTTGGAAACAGCGCCAGTTGCGCCTCAAAGCGCGGCAGCTCCGCCAGGCCCTGCAGGAGTTGGGCGGGTGCATCCGTCATCACACACAGCGGCCGTCCTAGGCCAATCAGGTCGGCACCGCCGCTACCGATGGCCTGTTCCATAACATCGCGCCGCCGGAAGCCTCCGGTCACCATCAGCGGAATGGACACTTTTTCCCGCATGGCCAGTGCGAAATCCACAAAGTAAGCCTCGCGCATCTGCGTGGAGTGTGCGACATGTTGCGGCTCCTCCTCCTCAATGCCCGCAACGCCCAGTAATTTCGGTTGCTCGTAGGTGCCGCCGGAGATTTCAAGCAGGTCGACGCCCGCATCTTGCAGCCACTGTGCGACCTGCAGGCTGTCTTCAGCGACCACCTTGAGCGCCCAGACGATTGGAAGCCCATGCCGGCCATCGGCGCGGGCTGTAGGGAAATCAGGATCCGGACCGCCGATGGAGCATTTCGGGTGTTTTACGTAACGAAGTTCGGTGATGCGGTGTTCGTCTTGCACTGCTTCACGAAAAAGTCCCAAAAGACTGCCCAAAGAGACGTAGCGATCGGC
>CAXNJA010000186.1:0-4852 GCA_964202555.1 Mycobacterium sp. | reverse complement strand
ACCAGGCCGGAGCAGTCGAAGGCATCCGGGCCCGCGGCGGCCCACGCGTAGGGCGCGCCCAGTCGGGTCAGCGCGGCGTTCACGACGATCGATCCGACGTCGCGCTCCGGCGCGGGCGCGCTGGCCGGGGCTGGGGGAAGGGCCGGGGGTAGGCCCGGGGGAAGGTCCGGGGGAAGGGCCGGGGGAAGGGCCGGCGCAGCGGCAGGGGCCGCGGCCACCGGCGCCATCGCCACCACAGGTAGGGCCGGAGGCGCCGGAGGCGGCTGCCCCGGCGGGGATCCGGGCGGCTGGACGGGGGTGAAGGCCACCGTCGCGGGAATGGCCATGGCCCCCGCGGCCATCGCGATCCACGTGCTGCGACGTGCCATGGCCGCCTCCGGTCGTTACGCAGGGATGCGCGTTCGTTATGTGACCGTGATGTCGGTACGGCTGGGGCCGGCGTTACACAGGGTGCCGGCGGGAGCGCCCTTCGGCAGCGCGGTCGCTCGTTAGGCTGCCGGACATGCAGGTGCTGCGGACTCCCGATGACCGGTTCGACAACCTGCCGGGTTACCCCTTCGAGCCGAACTATGTCGAGGTCCAGACCGCCGGGCTGCCGCCGCTGCGGATGCACTACGTCGACGCCGGACCCCGCGACGCTCCGGTGGTGCTGCTCCTGCACGGCCAGCCAACCTGGTCGTTTCTGTACCGGAATGTCATCACCGGGCTGGCCGCGGCGGGACTGCGGGTGATCGCGCCGGACAACATCGGGTTCGGCCGCTCCGACAAGCCCGCCGACCCCACCGAGTACACCTTCGCCCGCCACGTCGACTGGATGCACAGTCTGGTGACCGGCCTCGACCTGTCCGGTGTGACGCTGGTGGCCCAGGACTGGGGCGGGCCGATCGGGTTCAGCGTGCTGGCCCGCGAGCCGGCAAGGTTCTCTCGGGTGGTGGCGACCAACACGATCCTGCACACCTGCGACCCCGCCCTGGCCGGACAACTGACGTGGGCGCACCACGGAACAGAGGGCGGCCGGGTGGTGCTGCAGGAGACCCTGCTCGACTACGTCGCCTTCTACCAGCGGGCCCCCGACATCACGCCGAGCATGTTCCTTCAGGCTGTGGCCGGACCGCTGAGCGCCGACGTGCTGGCCGCCTACGACGCGCCGTTTCCCGACCGCACGTTCAAGAGCGGTCTACGGCAGATGATCGCGCTGATCCCGTTGACCCGCAACGACCCTGGCGCGGCGATCGGGCGCACGGCGATGGCCGCCCTGGGCCGATGGGACAAGCCGTTCCTGACTGCCTACTCTGACGGTGATCCGGCCACCCGGGGGTTCGAAACGGTGTTTCAGCAGCACGTCCCCGGGGCGCGCGGGCACGGCCACACCACGATCACCGGCGCCGGGCATTTCGTGCCGGAACAACGGGGCGACGAATTGGCTCGGCTGGTGGCGAAGTTCGTGGCCGCCACGCCCTCACCCGAATAGGTTCACAACCTCAATCCCTTGGCGTCTCGCGCTCCGGCGCGTCGGGATCCCAGCCACAGAGTCTGATGAGCGTGTGGAGGTCACCGTCGAACTTGTTGACATCGCAGGTGTGTTGGCGTCCAACGACCGCGTCGGAGGCGAACTGAAGGATGCGCGGCTTGCGCCCGGACATCTCAGCCCAGCCATGCGAACGGTCCATCACGCCCCGGTATTGATCGGTGAACGGCCGGGGTGCCCCGGATCCGGTGTAATCGCTGTTCCAAAGGTCATAGCCGGTGCCCAGCTCATCTCCGTACAGCCACCGGGGGGCGTAGACGATGACGTAGCCGGTGTTGCCTTCGCGCGCCATGCGGTCATTGACGGCGTCGACTGCGCTGCGGATCTCCTCGGGACTGGGCGGGCGGGGCAGGCCCTGCTGTTCGGCGTCGATCTGCCAGATCCACGGCCCCTCGTGCCACCATGGCGTGCGCTCCGCGACGTAGTCCATCCAGAAGTTCACCTGTGCCTCGATCCCGTTAGGCGGATCCGGCCACAAGTAGTGATAGCTGCCTAGGACCGGGATTCCGGCTCTGCGGGCCCGCTCGAGTGCCTTCTTGTAGTAGCGGTCCTCCCAGTCGCCACCCTCGGTGGCCTTATGGGTAAAGAACGAAATGCCGGCGTCGCGCGCGCTGACGAGGTCCATGGGCCCGCGGCCCCAGTCATGGTTGGAGGCGTCCCATCCCCACACCGTCGCTGTGTTGGGAACGGGGACGGTGTTGCGTCGTCTCAACACCGGCCCGGATCGGAGCTCATCTCGCTGCCCCGCATCGGCATGCCGTCGATCACCGCGTAGATCGCCGCAAGATCCGGGACGTCGTTGACGCGTAGTTTCTCGCCGCCGTCCTTGCCGATCAACACCACGCTGAAGCCGTTGGCGCCAACCCCAAACGCTGACCGCAACCGTTGCGCCTGCTCGGCGTCGACCACGTCGCCATCGAGGGTGCTGGTGGAATCGGTGACGACCCGGCCCAGCACCATGTCGCGATCCGCGAAGTCGCAACGACTGGCCTCGATGCGGCGCATCGTCTCCACGAGCCGCGGATCATTCTCGGTCGGCGCGAACACCAGCAGTGGGCGGCGTTGCCACAGATAGTCACCCAGTTCCGCGGCCGCGGCCCGGGCCGGCATCAGCGCAGCGCTGCTCGCCAGAAAGATCACAGCGAGTGCGATTCGGATGAAGCGCCGGGAAGGATGATGGCTGACCATGGTGAGATCGGACTTTAGCGTGACCCGAAAGGCGGTAGGGCCTCGATGACTGATGACTCCGTCCCAGCCGAGGACCGCTACGAAGACCGCTACGAGGGCTTCCCCGACGGTTTTTTCACCCGGTTCGACGAGGACGACGACCCTCGCTTCTACGGCGCCGCGCGCCTGGTGCAGCACATCGACGACGGTGCCATCGCCGCCGTGCGCGACCTCTACGACGAGCTCGGCCTGTACGGCGAGGTGCTCGACCTGTGCAGCTCCTGGGTGTCGCACTTGGCCCGGACCCCGCAGCGGCTGGTCGTGCTCGGCATGAATGCTGTTGAGCTCGAACAGAATCCGCAGGCTCACGAACGGGTCGTGCACGACCTCAACCGCGAGCCCGCGCTGCCGTTCGCCGACGCCAGCTTCGACGGTGCGATGTGCACGGTGTCGGTCGACTACCTGGTCCGGCCCCTCGAGGTGTTCGGCGAGGTGGCCCGGGTGCTGCGGCCCGGCGCGCCGTTCGCGTGCACGTTTTCCAACCGGTGTTTCCCGACCAAGGCGATCCGGGGTTGGCTGGCCACCGACGACGAGTTCCACGTGCAGCTCGTGGCCGAGTACTTCCGCCGCTCGGCCGGCTGGGACGAGCCCCGCATCGACCAGCGCCCGACGCCGCGGCCGGGCGACCCGCTCTTCGCCGTGTGGGCTCACCGCTCCCGACTGCTGTGAGAGGTGCCACCACCGGACGGTCCGCAGACCGAGTGGGCCGCAGACCGAGTCACATCCGTCACTGCTCGGGCAGCCACAACAGTGTTGCCCGCCTCTGAGCGACAACTGATGCGGCACAGGGTGTTCGCCGGTGAGATTCGGGCCGTTGTCGCTCAGAGGTGGGCGCCTAGCCCTATGCTCCTCCGCCGGGGCTGATGGGACTGATGGGACTGATGTGACGTGCGGCATGACGAGGGCCGTCGCCCACACCGATCAGTCGGCTCCCGGCCGGGAGCTGACCGGGCACGAGCCGGTGGCGGCGACGGTGATGTCGTCGGCGACTTCGCGCACCGAGCGCACCCGCACCCGGGCGCCGCGTCGGGGTTCGATGATGACGTGCCGGATCCGCTGGGCTTCCCCGGGCCAGTCGGTGGTCTCAAACTCCACCCGGCGCAGCACCTCGCGCAGCACCACCCGCATCTCGGTCATGGCGAACCCGGCACCCAGGCAGCGGCGGTTGCCGCCGCCGAACGGCAGCCAGGTCGTCGGGCCCAGCGTCGCCCCCACCATCCGGTCGGGGTCGAACCGGTCCGGGTCGGGGTAGAGCCCGGCACTGGTGTGCACCAGTCCGATTCCGGGGGCCACCATGACGCCGGCCGGCAGGTGGTAGCCGGCGATCTCGACCGGTTCTTTGAGCACCCGGCCGACGTCGAACACCACCGGCCGCACGCGCAGGGTCTCCTTGGCGACCGCGTCGAGGTACTCGTCACCGGAGGCATCGCCCGCCGCACTGGCCTGCGCGGCGGCCACCGCCTTGGCCAGGACCGCCGGATGGCGAGTCAGCCGTTCCAGTGCCCACGACAGCCCGGTGGCGGTGGTGTCGTGGCCGGCGGCCAGCAGGGTCATCAACTGGTCGCGCAGTTCGCGGTCGGTCATGTGCCGGCCGTCGTCGTCGGCGGCCCGCACCAGCATGGCCAGCACGTCGGTGCGCTCGGCCAGGTCGGGGTCGGCCCGGCGGTCGGCGATCTCCGCGTAGAGCAGCCGGTCGGCGGCCTCGATCCGGTTGCGCATGTAGCGCCACGGAAGCCGTTGCAGCAGATCGGGACTGGCGATGCCGAGGGTCGACCACGGCCCGGTTTCCAGCACCTGCGGGATGGCAGTGCGAAGCGCGGCCAGCCGGTCCGGGTCGGAGGCGCCGATGACCGTCCGCAGAATCACCTCCAGGGTGATCTGCGCCATCTTCGGCGCCACGGCGAACTCCACCCCCAACGGCCAGTCGGCGATGCTGTCGGCGGCGGCTTGGGCCATCACCGGGGTCTGGCGCGCCACCGCGTCGCGCTGGAAGGGCGGCAGCATCAGGCGCCGGCGGTCGCGGTGGACGTCGTCGTCGATCAGCAGGACCGACGTCGGTCCCAGCAGGCCGGTCAGCATCGCATTGGCTTCCCCGGC
>CAXNJA010000185.1:0-4866 GCA_964202555.1 Mycobacterium sp. | reverse complement strand
TGGATATCAGTGAGGTGGCGGGCGGCGAGGTCGTAGTCGGCGTCGTCGTGGAGGATCACCAGACCGGTGATCCCGGCTGTGCCGCAGACGAGAAGGTCGACGACGGACAGGGCACGGGCTGCACCCGCGCCGGCAAGCCGATGTTGAGCGGCGTCGATCCAGCGCCACACCGACTTGGGCACCGGCACATCGGGATACAGCTCGGCGAACATTCGGTTCATCTGGTCGAACTCGTCGGTGTTGCGGGTGTTGGCGATACCTAAATCATGCATACAAAGCCAACATTGGCAGTTGAGACACGTGGTCATATCGCTTCTGACGCCCACCATGCTGCGCGAACCCAACGCCGGCACCGGCACCGGCAGGCCATGGTCCCCAACATCGCCACGGAGGTGATGCTCGGACGCCTGTGATTCATCGCCCGGTGGTCGGAACCTCAACGCGGCAGGTGATTCCGGGGGCCTCGGATAGACGTCGATCCAACGTCACCAGCGGGGCGTCAAGGGCCTCGGCGAGTGCGACGTAAGCCGCGTCGTAGCTGGTGAGGTTTCGTCTCAGCTGCCAAACCCGTTGCGCAAGAGACTCATACGGGAACAGGTCTATCGGTAGGTCAATCAGGTCGGCGTGCGCTTGGGCTGCTTGGTCCGAGCTAATCAGTCCGCCAAGCTCATGACGGCGAATGACGTTCGAGCACTCGAAGGGCAACAGCGCGGGAGCATACAACTCAGCGGCGGCGAGACGCCGGGCGAGCCAGGCCCCGTCGTCTCCGGAGTCCAACAGCACCGTCACTATCGCCGACGCGTCGCACACCAGCCGGGAGCGGCTCACCTATGGTCGGCGTCCTTGGCCCCAACTGTGGCGGCCGGATCGAGGCGCACGCCCGTCGCGGTAACGCGGGCTCGCGCGCGGGACAGCACCTCGCCGACGGTGGGCTTGTCCGCGACGTACATCAAGAGGGAACGCAGGTACTCCTGCAACGACTGGCCCTCACGTGCCGCGCGGGCTGCCAGTTCATCACGAACCTCCTCGGGCACGTCCCGAATCGTCACTGCCACCATGCCTGCATCTTAGCAGCAACGCTGTCATATTGCAGGCATCTATATGGGCACCGGGGCCCGTCACCCAGCCATCACTGCCTCGATGATCCGCGCGTCGGCGCAGCCCCCCCAACCGCCTCTCCCGGCCGGACCGCAGACATACCCGCGGAACCAGGTGTGCTACCATGTAGCACATGGAACAGATAGGGGTGCGGGAGCTGCGCCAGAACGCCAGCCGTTACCTCGCCCAGGTCGCTGAGCGCCGCGAACCGATCGAGATCACCGACCATGGTCGACCCGTCGCTCGGCTGGTGCCGGTGATCAGCGACGACTGGGCCAATCTGATCGCCGCCGCCGAAGTGACACCGGCCGACCCCACCATCAACATCCGCGACACCGAACCCCTGATCGCCACCGAATCCGCCAGCGCCATCCTCCAGCGCCTCCGCGAGCACGAGAGGTGAAGACCTATCTGGACACTTCCGCGCTGATCAAACTCGTCGTCGCCGAACCCGAATCACCCGCACTGCGAACCTATCTCGGCACCATTCCCGACGACACACTGTTCACCGCAGCACTGACACGCACCGAACTCATCCGAGCGCTCCGCCGCGTCGACCCGGCGGCGACCACCCGGTCGCGTCACCTGCTCGGCGGATTGGCCACCGTCAACCTCACCACCTCGCTACTCGATGCCGCCGCACTTCTCGAGCCGCCACTGCTGCGCAGCCTCGACGCCATTCATCTGGCCGCCGCACAGCGTGCCGGAGCGGACCTGCGCGCCGTCATCACCTACGACACCCGAATGGCCGACGCGGCCGGACTGCTATCGATTCCGGTGATCGCACCGTAGGCGGTCCGGTTCGGACGGCAACATCGTCACCTGCCCAACCTGTCGACAGCCCTCACACCCCGCGAACCGCGGCGTCCTGAGCCTCAACTGGCCGCTGTAGCGGCGTGCAGTACGGCGATGATCGCGTCCACCGACTCGGCGGTGGTCTGCTGATCGGTCCGGATACGAACGTCGTACTCCAGGCCATGCCCATGGCACAGTTCGCTGCTGCGTCGCGCCAGCCCCGCAGGGCGGCCTTCGACCCGGCCATCGGCGCGGGAGGATTCGCGCCGCTCCAGCTCCTCCACCGAGCAGAACACTCCCACCAGCAGGATCCGGGCCCCGGCGTCGCCCAGCACCCCGAGGACCTCCTGGCTCCACGCAGCGTCCTGGAGGAAGTGATCGATGACCAGGTTGGTGCCCAGTCGCAGGTGCTCGCCCCAGCCGCGGTGAATGCCGGTCAGCAGGGCCCGGGTGTGCGGACTCATGACCAGCCGGACCCGGGGGGAGGCGGCCTGCTCCCCGGCCTGGCTCTCGTCGAGGTATTCCCAGGCGGCGCGGCCGTCGTGCGGTTCGCGGGAGACGAGACGCCCGAGGTCGCCGCCGTTCATGGCGACGAAACTGATCGGGTAAAGCGTGTCGGGGATCAGGGCGACGATGTCGTCGAAGGCCACCCGGGCGAAGATTGCTGTCGGATCGACGTCGGCCACGGACAGACGCTCCTGCAGTGCCCGGCACAGCGTCGACTTACCCGAGGAACTGGGCCCGTTGACCAGAATCGCCACCGGGGCTGACTCCGGACTCACCGGATGCACTCGATGAACGCCACCGGCGGGACATCCAGGAACGTCGACCAGTAGTCGGAGTCGTAGTCCTTCAGTGCTTCCGGGGACAGCGCCGGCGGGTGCCAGCGCACCTCCGAGAAGCCGGCCCGCTCAAAGGCCTCCTCGTGAGCGGCCACACCGAGGTGGTAATTCTCGATCGAGAAAGGCCCGTCCTCGAGATGGAAGGTCCACTGGATCGGGGTGCCCTCCTGCCACTGCCCGACGGCGGTGGTTTCGAATCCGTATGTGCGGTAAGACGGGGCGGTGGTGAGGTCCAGGGCCGGGTTGGTGTTGACGGTGACGAAACGGCCCCCAGGCTTGAGTGAGCGGGCGATCCCGTCGCACATCGCCTGCAGTTCTTCCCTGGTCCGGGCGTAGTTGAGAAGATAGGCGGCCACCGTCAGGTCGACGGGGTCCTCGTCGGACAACTCCCGGGCATCGGCCACCGCGTAGGTGACGCCCAGGGGTTGGCGCGCCTCCTGGGCTTGCGCCAGGGCGATCATTCCCTCCGACAGGTCCAGTCCCCGCACCCGCGCCGCGCCGCGATGCCGGATCAACCGGGTGTAGAACCCCTCGCCGCAGGCCAGGTCTAGGGCGCTGAGTCCGGTGGGGTCGCCGATGAGGTCCATCAGCGTGAAGCACTCGACGAAGGTTCGCCACGGCTGCTGCTTGGATCGCTGATACTGCTCGGCGATCGGGTTGTAATCGGTTGTCACGAGGGACTCCTTCCAAATCTACTGCGGCGCATACCTATTCGGTACAGCACCGCCGCTACGATGAACCCGGTGAACCAGGCGTAGGGGTAGATGGCGTCCCACCAGTCCGGGCCACCGCCCAGGGCCTTCACGCTACGCAGAAAACCGGGCACATTGGGCGCGACGCCAATCACCAAGGCCCCCATCGCGATCGGGTTCACCCCGGCGTAGCGACCGTTGACGCGATACAGGTCGGGTACGTCGAGTTCCCTGCGCCGGATGATCCAGTAGTCGACCACCATGATGCCGGCGATGGGACCCAGCAGGGCGCTGTAGCCCACCAGCCAGTTGAAGATGTAGGTGTCAGCGCTGGCGAGCAGGTTCCACGGCATGATGAGAATGCCGATCACGCCGGTGATCACCCCGCCGGTCCGGAAGCTGATCAGGCGCGGTGCGCAGTTGGCGAAATCGTTGGCGGGGCTGATTACGTTGGCCGCGATGTTGGTGCTGATGGTGGCGACCGCGACGCCGAACAGGCTAAGTAGGGCGACCAGCAGGCGGGTGCCGTCACCGGAGAGCAGAGGCGCGTCCAGGCCCGGTGGCGCTTCGCTGCTGGTGATCTGGCTGAGCAGCACCACCGGGTCCCACAGTGTTTTGGGATCACTGCCGGTGAGAATGGTCTGCGACGCACTGGTGATGACCACCGCCATCGCGCTGAAGGCAATCATGGTGGTGGGCAGGCCCAGCGTCTGGCCCAGCAGTTGTTCGCGCTGGCTGCGCCCGAAGCGGGTGAAGTCCGGGATGTTCAGGCTCAGCGTGGCCCAGAAGCCGACCATGGCGGTGAGGCTGGGCACGAACACCTTCCAGAATTCGGCCGACGTGGCGAAGGTGCTGGGCCGGTCGAACATCGGCCCGAGACCGCCGGCCCGCATGATGACCCACACCATCAGCCAGACACCCATCAGCAGGATGAGCGGGGCGCTCCAGTTCTCGAAGACCCGCACCGCATTCATGCCGAACGCGATGATGCCGATGTTCACCAGCCAGAAGATCCCGAAGGTGATGGCGCTGGGCACACCCAGACCCAGAATGCTTGCCCCACCGCCGATGTCATTGAATCCGGGCCACACCGCCGTCAGGAAGATCCGGACCGCCTCCCCGCCGATGAAGGTCTGGATGCCGAACCACCCGCACGCCACGATCGCCCGCAGCAGGGCCGGAACATTGGCGCCTCGGGTCCCGAAACTGCTGCGCGCCAGCACCGGGAAGGGAATGCCGTACTTGGTGCCCGGGTGCGCGTTGAGCAGGATCGGCACCAGCACGATCAGGTTGCCCAGCGCGATGGTGAGCAGCGCCTGCCACCAGTTCATGCCCAGTGCGATCAGGCCACCGGCCAGCATGTAGGTGGGAAGGCAGTGCGCCATCGCGATCCACAGCGCGGCGAAGTTGTAGGTGGTCCAGGTGCGCCTGCTCTGCGG
>CAXNJA010000184.1:0-4902 GCA_964202555.1 Mycobacterium sp. | reverse complement strand
TCGATCTGGGCAAAGTTCAACGTGCCGTGGCAGCCGGCCTACGTGTTCCTGCGTCCCGACGGGACGTCGTCGTTCGTCAACAACCCGACCTCGTCGATGTCGCAGCAGGAACTCAGCGACCGGGTACAGGCCTTGACGTCCTAGGGGTGAACAACGACCTGCTCGGCCTGGCGTTCGCCGCCGGGATGGTTGCGGCGTTCAACCCGTGCGGGTTTGCGATGCTGCCCGCTTACCTCACGCTCGTCATCGAGCGTGAGGGGGGCGGGCGGTTGGCTGCGGTGGGCCGGGCCCTGCTGGCGTCTGCAGCGATGGCGCTGGGTTTCCTCACCTTCTTCGGCCTGTTCGGACTGCTGACCGTTTCGGTGGCGTCGACGGTCCAGCGCTACCTGCCCTACGGCACGGTGGTTGTCGGCATAGTGCTTGTGGCGCTCGGGATTTGGCTGCTCTCCGGACGTGAGCTCTCAGGCCGGCCGAGCGGTCTGGGGGCGCGGTGGGCGCCGACCGCCCGGCTAGGTTCGATGTTCGGCTACGGGATCGGCTACGGGATCGCTTCACTGTCATGCACGGTGGGACCGTTCCTGGCTGTGACTGGAAGCAGCCTGCGCAGCGGGTCGGTGTCGGCCACCCTCAGCGTCTACGCCGCCTACGCAGCCGGCATCGCGCTGGTCGTCAGCGCCCTCGCAGTCGCTGTCGCGCTGGCCAGTACAGCTGCGATCGGCCGGATGCGCCGGCTATTGCCTTACGTCAACCGCGCCAGCGGCGTAGTGCTGGTGGCCGTCGGACTGTACGTCGCCTACTACGGCTACTACGAGCTGAGGTTGTTCGGTGGCGGCACCGCCGAGGATCCGGTGATCAGTGCTGCCGGGCGCTTGCAGCGAGCTTTGGCGGGATGGGTTTATCAGCAGGGAGCGTGGCCGTGGCTCCTGGCGCTGGGCGCAACAGTGGGCATCGCGGCAGTGCTGGCGTGGACCGGGGCGCGGCGATGGCGACGACGACGCCATCCGGCTGATCCGCACCCGGCGGCGGTAGACTCCACGGCATGAGAATGAGCACCCGCCGCTTCGCAGGTGGCGCCGTCGCCGTACTGGCCCTAGCCGGCGGACCGGCTGCCTTGGCCACCATCGCGCCCAGTGCAACCGCCTATGCCGACGTATGCGCCAGCGCCGGTCGCCGCATCTCGGTCAGCGGGTGCGCAAACCTGTCTGATGTGATGGCGCCGTATGTGGTGCCGCAGAACGCCTACGCCCCGCTCACTCCGAATGCCAGCGCCTGCGTCGGCTGGAACGGACGTTGGGTCAGCGCCGACAGCTGCACCTAAGCCCCGCACAACGGGAAAAACCCCCGCCGCGGCGGGGGTTTTCCGTCTGTCAGGGACTATCCGTGCAGGTCGAACCGGTCGTTGTCCATCACCTTCACCCAGGCCGCGACGAAGTCGTTGACGAACTTCTCCTTGGCGTCGTCCTCGGCGTACACCTCGGCCACGGCGCGAAGCTGCGAATTCGAACCGAACAGCAGATCGACCCGGCTGGCGGTGTACTTGTCCTTACCGGTGGACCGGTCCTTGCCGACATAGGTTCCGTCGTCCGCCGGCGACGGGGACCACGCCGTGCTCATGTCGAGCAGGTTCACGAAGAAGTCCGTCGTCAAGGCGCCTGGCCGATCGGTGAGCACGCCCAGTTTGGTGCCACCTACGTTGGTGCCGAGCACCCGCAGACCACCGACGAGGGCGGTCATCTGCGGAGCCGACAGCCCCAACAGATTGGCCCGGTCGATGAGGTGGTACTCGGCCGGCAGGCCCAGCCCCTTGCCGGCGTAATTGCGGAAGCCGTCGGCTTTGGGCTCCAGGTAGGAGAACGAATCGACGTCAGTCTGCTCCTGGGTGGCATCGCCGCGGCCCGGGCTGAACGGAACCTCGATGTCGAATCCGGCTGCCTTGGCCGCCTTCTCGACACCGACGTTGCCCGCCAGCACCACGAGGTCGGCGAAGGACACGTCGACACCAGCGGATGACTGAATGTCTTCGAGTACCCGGATCACCTGAGCCAGCTCGTCCGGCTCGTTCACCTCCCAGCCCAGCTGCGGCTGCAACCGGATCCGGCCGCCGTTCGCTCCACCGCGCATGTCACTGCCGCGGTAGGAAGACGCGGCCTTCCACGCTGTGGAAACCAGTTGCGGCACAGTCAGACTCGATCCGGCGATCGCGGTCTTCAGCTTCGCAACAGCGTCGGCGGACAGCGGATTTCCAGCCGCAATGACGTCCTGCCACGCCCAGGTCTTCTTGGGCACCAGCGGTCCCAGGTAGCGGTTCACCGGCCCCATGTCGCGGTGGATGAGCTTGAACCAGGCCTTGGCGAATTCCTCGGCCAGTTCCTCCGGGTGGTCAAGCCAACGGCGGGTGATCTTCTCGTAGATCGGGTCCATCCGCATCGACAGGTCGGTGGTGAGCATCGACGGATGGGTCTTGCCGTCGCCCTGGGCCATCGGCACCGAGTTGGCCCAGCCGTCGTTCTTCGGCTTCCACTGATGCGCACCGGCCGGGCTGCTGGTCAGCTCCCACTCGTTGCCGTAGAGGATCTCCAGGTAGCTGTTGTCCCATTTGGTTGGGGTGTGGGTCCAGATCACCTCCAAGCCGCTGGTGAAGGCGTCGTTGCCGACACCGCTGCCGGCGTTGCCGTTGGCCCAGCCGAGGCCCATCTCGTCCAGTGGAGCCGCCTCCGGCTCAGGGCCCATGAGGTCGGGGTTGCCGTTGCCGTGGGTCTTGCCGAACGTGTGGCCGCCGACGATCAGGGCCGCGGTCTCGACATCGTTCATCGCCATCCGGCCGAACGTCTCGCGGATGTCGATGGCCGCGGCCACCGGATCCGGCTTGCCCTCGGGCCCTTCGGGATTGACGTAGATCAGGCCCATATGGGTGGCACCGAGCGGGTTCTCGAGTTTGGTGCGGTCGCTGCCGGAGTAGCGGTCCTGCGAACCCAGCCACTCGCCCTCGGCGCCCCAGTAGATGTCCTCCTCCGGCTCCCAGTAGTCCGGGCGGCCGAACGCGAAGCCGGCGGTCTGGAAGCCCATGGTCTCCATCGCGCGGTTGCCGGCGAAAACGATCAGGTCCGACCAGGACAGCTGCTTGCCGTACTTCTTCTTGACCGGCCATAGCAGCCGACGCGCCTTGTCCAGGCTGGCGTTGTCCGGCCAGCTGTTCAGGGGGGCGAAGCGCTGCATACCCCGACCGGCACCGCCGCGGCCGTCTTGGACGCGGTAAGTCCCGGCGGCGTGCCAGGTCATCCGAACGAAGAAGGGGCCGTAGTGGCCGAAGTCGGCGGGCCACCAATCCTGCGAGTCGGTCATCAGGGCATCGACGTCGCGGGTCAGTGCGTCGACGTCGAGGGTCTGGACCACCGTCCGGTAGTCGTAGCCGGGGTCCATCGGGTCGATGACGTCCGGGTTCTTCTGCAGAATCTTGAGGTTGACAGCGTTCGGCCACCAATCGCGGTTGCTACCGCCCTCCACCGGCGGCCTGATGCGCATCGGACAGCCGCCCGCCGCAGAATCCGTCTGAGCCTCGCCGATGGGCGGATTGTGGTCAGCCACGTGTGTTCCTTCCAGAATTGGGTTTGGGTGAAAAAGCGGTGATCACCGGTTGTGATCCCGAAGCTACCTGGGCCGAGCAGGCCGGGCACTGGCCCCAATAGATGACTTCAGCCTCGTCAACTGTGAAGCCCTTGTCGTCGAGGGGGGTCAGGCACGCCACCTGGCCGGCCGCGCAATCCACGTCGCCGATGGTTCCGCACCTGCGGCAGACCACATGGTGATGGTTGTCGCCGACCCGCGATTCGTATCGGGCGACCGAACCGGACGGTTGGATACGGCGAACGATGCCGGCCGCGGTCAGTGCGGCCAGTACGTCGTAGACCGCCTGCCTGGAGACCTCGGGGTGGGCCAGTCGGACGGCGCCCAGGATGGTGTCGGTGTCCGCGTGCGGGTGGGCGTGAACCGCCTCCAGGACGGCCACTCGGGGACGGGTAATGCGCAGATCGGCGGACCGCAACTCGGCTCGCGCATCGGAAAAACCCGCCACAAACCTCACCCTAGCCCTTTTCTGGATCGGGTCAAGATTGCTCCGGCGGTGCGGTGGGTATGGTCTTAGATCGTGCCTTTCAACACCGTGGCCTACGAACTCGTGCCCGCCAACGCCGACCGCTCACACGACGAGCGGATCGAGGAGGCGCGCAAGGCCATGAGGCTCTCGGCGCAGACCGGCGTGCAGATCGGCCACGTGATGATTCCGGGGATGATCGACGAGGACTCCGACCGGCCGGTGGAGATGAAGCCCAAACTCGATGTCCTGGATTACTGGTCACTCGTCTCCCCGGAGATGCCCGGGGTGCGTGGGCTGTGCACCCAGGTGACGTCGTTCTCCGATGAGCCCACCCTGCGGCACCGCCTCGAGGATCTACTCGCGGCCGGTATCGAGGGCATCGCTTTCGTCGGGGTGCCACGGACCATGAGCGACGGTGAAGGTGCCGGCGTCCCGCCCACCGACGCGCTGACGATGTACCGCGACCTGGTCGGCAACCGGGGCGCCATCCTGATTCCAACCCGCGACAGCGAAGCCGGCCGGTTCGCATTCAAGTGCGACAAGGGCGCGACGTATGCGCTGACCCAGTTGCTGTACTCCGAGGCCATCGTCGGATTCCTGGGTGACTTCGCCCGCGACAGCGATCACCGGCCGGAGATTCTGCTTTCGTTCGGTTTCGTACCGAAGCTGGAAAGCCGGGTCGGACTGCTCAATTGGCTCATCCAGGACCCCGGTAACCCCACCGTCGCGGCCGAGCAGGAGTTCGTCAGGACGCTGGCTGCAACCGAACCCGATGCCCGGCGCCGGATGATGCTCGACCTCTACAAGCG
>CAXNJA010000183.1:0-4915 GCA_964202555.1 Mycobacterium sp. | reverse complement strand
CAACCGGAGGCATCACTGACCCGACGGTTCGCCGTGCTGGTGATGCTGGTGTGCATGTTCGCGATGCTGGTGGTGTTGCTGCGCAAGGGCCACGTTCCCGGATTGGCCCGCGGACCGATGTGGCGACTGATCGGCAGCACCGCTGTGGGCTTGCTGCTGCTGACCTTCACCCCCACCAAGTGGGCGGTGCAATTCGGCGCGTTCGCCGGTCTGACCGCGGCACTGGGCGGGGTTACGGCATTCGCCTTCGCCACCATCGGTCTGCACAGCCGCCGAAATCTCGCCCTGTATGTCACCGCACTGCTGTTCGTCGTTGCCTGGGCGACCGCAGGCTTCAACGGGTGGTTCGACGTAGGCAACTACGGAGTGCCCTGGTATGACCGTCAGCCCGTTCTGCTGCACCGGCCGGTCACGTCAATGTTCCTGATACTGGCCATGATTACCGCGCTGATCGCGGGCTGGCTGCACTTCCGGATCGACTACGCCGGCCACACCGAGGTAGCCGACACCCGCCGCAACCGATTGCTGGCGGCCACCCCACTGCTGGCGTTGTCGTTGATCATGGTGCTGCTGTCGGTCGGGTCGATGACCAAGGCCTTCGCCCAGCGCTATCCCGCCTACACCACCGGCAAGGCGAACCTGTCGGCGTTGACGTCTGGCCTGTCGAAGACCAGTTGCGCGATGGCTGATGAGGTCCTGGTCGAGGCCGACACCAACACCGGGATGCTCGAACCCGCCCCCGGTCAGAAGTGGGGTAAGTACGGCCCCCTCGGCGGGGAAAAACCGATCGGCTTCACCCCCAACGGGGTCAGCGACAATCTCGACCCCGTCGCACCGTTCATCGCCAACCCGGGCACCGTCAACTCCGACGGCTCACCGAACAAAGCGAGCTTCGGCATCGGCTTCTCCGGCGGCACCGGAGGCGGCTACGGCCCGGTGGGGGTAAACGGCTCGCGGGTGTTCCTGCCCTTCGGCCTGGATCCGAAGACCACCCCGGTGCTGGGCAGCTACAAGGCAAACACTCTGGCGGCCAAGGCCACCTCCGCGTGGTACGAACTGCCGCCCCGCTCCCCCGACCGCCCACTGATCACCGTCGCCGCCGCCGGTGCGATCTGGTACTACGACGACGAGGGTGAGTACCACTACGGCCAGTCACTGAAACTGCAGTGGGGCGTGCGGAATTCGGACGGGACGTTTACGCCGCTGGACAAGCTGTATCCCATCGACACCCAGGAACAATTGGCCTGGCGGAACCTGCGTTTCCCGCTCGCCGACGCGCCGCCGGCAGCCAACGTGGCGCGCATCGTCGCCGACGACCCGAACCTGTCCAACGAGCAGTGGTTCGGGTTCACCCCGCCGCGGGCGCCGATCCTGCGGACTGCTCAGGACTACATCGGCAGCCAGTCCCCGGTCCTGATGGACATCGCCAGCGCCGCGCACTTCCCCTGCCAACGGCCGTTCGCCCAACGCCTTGGCGTTGCCGAGGTGCCGCAGTACCGGATTCGCCCCAACCTCAAGCAGGTCGTGGTGTCGTCGAACATGTGGCAGACCGCCCGCGCGGGCGGACCGTTCCTGTTCATCCAGGCCTTGCTGAGCACCACCACGGTGCCGACCTATCTCCGCGACGACTGGTACCGCGACTGGGGTGAGATCGAGCGTTACATCCGGCGGGTGCCGGCCGCACAGTCGCCCGACGCCGTCGTCGAGGAGGGTTCCATGCGGGTGTTCGGGTGGAGCCGCAACGGTCCGATTAGAGCCCTCCCATGACACAGGTCCTGATCGATAACGCCCGCGAGTCCGCCGACGAGGTGAAGGTGACCCGCTGGGTCGCCACCATCGCCGGCCTGCTGGGGTTCGTACTTGCGGTGATCACACCGCTGCTGCCGGTGGTGCAGACCACCGCGACGTTGAACTGGCCGCAGAACGGGGAACTCAAAAGCGTTACCGCTCCGCTGATTTCGCTGACCCCGGTGTCCATGAACGCCACCGTGCCCTGCGAGGTGATCCGGGGGATGCCCGCCAAGGGCGGGATGGTGCTCGGCCTGGCGCCGCAGAAGGCCAAGGACGCCAGCCTGAATTCGTTGTTCGTGACAGTGGACTCCGAGCAAGTCGCCATCACCGACCGCAACGTGGTGATCGCCAGTGTGCCGCGGGACAAGGTCGAGGCGCCGGAGTGCCAGCAGATCGAGATCACCTCCACCGAGGCGGGTACGTTCGCCACCTTCGTCGGGGTGGCGCCGGATCCGGAGGATGCAGCCGAGGAGGACGAGGACTCCCCGCAGACCGGCTATGACGATCTGCGTAGCGGCTTCAAGGATCCGAATCTGCGTCCGGGGATCGTCGGAGTGTTCACCGACCTCACCGGACCGGCCCCGCCCGGACTGTCAGTATCGGCCACCATCGACACCCGGTTCACCACCCGCCCAACGGCTGTGAAACTGGCCGCGATGCTGCTGGCGATCGCCGCTACCGTGGTGGCCGTCGTTGCGCTGTGGCGCCTGGACCGCCTCGACGGACACCGGATGCGCCGGTGGATTCCGCAGCGCTGGCGCCGACTCACCTCGGTGGACGTCACGGTGACCCTGGCGTTCCTGGTCTGGTACGTCATCGGCGCCAACTCCTCCGACGACGGATACATCCTCGGCATGGCCAGGGTCGCCGACGAGGCCGGCTACATGTCGAACTACTTCCGCTGGTTCGGGGTCTCGGAGGATCCGTTCGGCTGGTATTACAACGTGCTCGCGTTGATGACCCACGTCAGCACGGCCAGCATCTGGATACGACTGCCGGATCTGGTGTGCGGGTTCGTCTGCTGGCTGCTGCTGTCTCGTGAGGTACTGCCGCGGTTGGGGCCCGCGGTGGCCGCCAGTCGGCCCGCCTTGTGGGCGGCCGGCCTGGTGCTGTTGGCGGCGTGGATGCCGTTCGACAACGGCCTGCGACCGGAGGGGCAGATCACCACCGGCGCGCTCATCACCTACGTGCTGATCGAACGGGCCATCACCACGGGCCGGCTGACCCCTTTTGCGTTGGCCATCATCACCGCCGCGTTCACCCTCGGCATCCAACCGACCGGCCTGATCGCAGTCGCGGCGCTGATCGCCGGCGGTCGGCCGATTCTGCGGATCCTGATGCGCCGCCGCGCCGTGGTGGGCACCTGGCCATTGGTGGCACCCCTGTTGGCCGCCGGCACCGTGATCCTGACGGTGGTCTTCGCCGACCAGACTCTGGCGACCGTGCTCGAGGCCACCCGGATCCGCACCGCGATCGGACCGAGCCAGGAGTGGTACACCGAGAACCTGCGTTACTTCTACCTGATCCTGCCTACCGTGGACGGGTCGCTGTCGCGCCGGTTCGGTTTCCTGATTACCGCTTTGTCGCTGTTCATCGCGATGTTCGTGATGTTGCGGCGCAAGCGAATTCCCGGCGTGGCACGCGGTCCGGCGTGGCGGTTGATGGGTGTCATCTTCGCGACGATGTTCACCTTGATGTTCACCCCCACCAAGTGGGTGCACCATTTCGGATTGTTCGCGGCCGTCGGCGCCGCGGTGGCCGCACTGGCGACCGTTCTGGTCTCACCGTCGGTGCTGCGCTGGTCCCGAAACCGGATGACCGTCGTCACCGCCGTGCTGTTTGTACTCGCCCTGACCTTCTCCACCACCAACGGCTGGTGGTACGTGTCCAGTTACGGAATCCCGTTTAACAACTCGATACCCGAGTTCGGCGGAATCAGCGTCGGCGCAGTGTTCTTGGGGCTGTTCGTGCTGTCAGCGCTCTACACCGCATGGTTGCACATCACGGCCCGCCGGCACGGCGAAGGCCGCGGCGCACGGGCGATCACGGCGGCGCCGATCCCGTTGGCGGCCGGGTTCATGGTGGTGGTGTTCTTCGCGTCGATGATCACCGGGATCATCCGCCAGTACCCCACCTACTCCAACGGATTGGCCAACATCCGGGCGTTGGCCGGCGGCTGCGGACTGGCCGACAACGTGCTCGTCGAACCCGACGCCAACGCGGGTTTCTTGACCCCGATGCCCGGCGACTACGGCCCCCTGGGTGCTATTGGCGGGGAGAATCCGACCGGCTTCACCGCCAATGGAGTGCCGGAAAAGATTGTCGCCGAGGCGATTCGGGTCAACAACCCCACTCCTGGCATCGACCATGATTGGGAAGGGCCGTTCAAGCTCAGTAAGCCTGGCGTCAACGGGTCCCGTATTCCGTTGCCGTACAAGCTCGATCCGACGCGGGTGCCGATGGCGGGGAGCTACGTCGACACCGGTCAGCAGCAGAGCCTGCTCACCTCAGCCTGGTACGTGCTGCCGCCGAATGACGAGGGCCGCCCGTTGGTGGTGGTGACCGCGGCCGGAACCATCGCCGGTAACAGTGTGCTCAACTCGTTCACCGACGGTCAGACCGTGGAATTGGAGTACGGGCGGCCCGGACCTGACGGACTGGTGGCAGCCGGGCGGGTGATGCCCTACGACCTGGGGCCGGCACCGTCGTGGCGCAATCTGCGCTTTCCCCGGTCACAGATTCCGGCGGACGCCACTGCGGTGCGCATCGTCGCCGAGGACAAGTCGCTGTCCCTGGGTGACTGGGTGGCGGTGACACCGCCGCGGGTGCCGGAGTTGCAGACCGTGCAGGAGTACGTGGGCTCCACCCAACCGGTGCTGATGGACTGGGCGGTGGGTCTGGCCTTCCCGTGCCAGCAGCCGATGCTGCACTCCAACGGTGTCACGCAGGTACCGAGGTACCGGATCACTCCGGACTACCTGGCCAAGAAGAACGACACCGACTCCTGGGAAGACGGTCGCAACGGCGGGCTTCTGGGGATCAGCGATCTGTTGCTGCGGGCGAACGTGATGGCGACGTACCTGTCGGATGACTGGGGCCGGGACTGGGGTTCGCTGCGCAAGTT
>CAXNJA010000182.1:0-4925 GCA_964202555.1 Mycobacterium sp. | reverse complement strand
GCCCGGGTGCTGCCGATGCTTTCGGTACCGCACCTGGACCGGGAGTTCGACTACCTGGTGGGCGAGGAGCACTCCGACGACGCCCAACCGGGCGTGCGGGTGCGGGTCCGTTTCCACGGCCGGTTGGTCGACGCCTTCGTGTTGGAGCGCCGCTCCGACACCGACCACGCGGGGCAGTTGGGCTGGCTGGACCGGGTCATCTCGGCCGAGCAGGTTCTGACTCCCGAGGTTCGTCGACTCGTCGACGCGGTCGCTGCTCGGTACGCCGGCACCCGCCCGGATGTGCTGCGGCTGGCCATCCCGCCCCGGCATGCCGGAGCCGAGAAGAGCCCACCGGCCGCCCCGCTGCTGCCGGTGGTCAACGCTGTCGACCCTGCCGGTTGGGCCCGCTACACCCGGGGTGCGGCGTTCCTGGACGCGCTGGGCGACGGGCGCGCCGCCCGGGCGGTGTGGCAGGCGCTGCCCGGCGAGAACTGGTGTGAACGGCTGGCCGAAGCGGCTGCCGCGGCGGTGGCAGCCGGGCACGGTGTGCTGGCGATCGTGCCCGACCAGCGCGACGTCGACGCGCTCTGGCAGGCGGCGTCGGCGTTGATCGCGGAGTCCGCTGTGGTGGCGTTGGCCGCCGGACTGGGTCCCTCGGCCCGGTACCGGCGCTGGCTGTCGGTGTTGCGCGGGCAGGCCCGACTGGTGATCGGGACCCGCAGTGCGGTCTTCGCTCCGGTGGACCGGCTCGGCCTGGTGATGGTGTGGGACGACGGCGACGACACCCTGGCCGAACCGCGTGCCCCGTACCCGCATGCCCGCGAGGTGGCCATGTTGCGGGCCCATCAACTGCGGTGCGCAGCTGTCATCGGCGGATACACCCGCACCGCTGAAGCCCAGGCCCTGGTGGCTGGCGGGTGGGCGCACGATCTGGTGGCGCCGCGGCCGGTGGTCCGGTCCTGCGCGCCTCGGGTCGTCGCGCTGGAGGACGGGGGGTACGCCGAGGAGCGGGATCCCGCCGCGCGAACCGCACGGCTGCCGTCGATGGCGTTGCGGGCGGCTCGTTCGGCGTTGGAACGCGGTGCCCCGGTACTGGTTCAGGTTCCGCGCCGCGGCTACCTGCCGACAGTGGCCTGCGCTCGGTGCCGCACCATCGCGCGGTGCCGGCACTGCATGGGCCCGCTGTCGCTGTCCGACCGCGACGCCGACGGAGCGGTGTGCCGGTGGTGCGGCCGCATCGACCCGGCGCTGCGATGCCGGCGCTGCGGCGCCGACGCCATCCGGGCAGTGGTCGTCGGGGCCCGGCGCACCGCTGAGGAACTGGGCCGGGCCTTCCCCGGCACCGCCGTCATCACCTCCGCCGGCGACTCGGTGCTCCCGGCAATCGGCCCGGGTCCGGCGCTGGTGGTGGCCACCCCGGGCGCTGAGCCGCGTGCACCGGACGGATACGGGGCCGCATTGCTGCTCGATGGCTGGTCGCTACTGGGCCGCCAGGACCTCCGCGCCGGGGAAGACGCGCTGCGACGCTGGATGGCCGCCGCCGCCCAGGTGCACTCCCGCGCGGACGGCGGGGTGGTGGCCGTCATCGCCGAGTCGACCATCCCCACCGTTCAGGCTCTGATCAAGTGGGATCCGGTCGGTCACGCCGAAGCCGAACTCGCCGGCCGCACCGCCGTCGGGCTGCCTCCGGCGGTGCATATGGCCGTCGTCGACGGAGCCTCCGATGCGGTGGCCGCCTTCGTCGCACAGGCCGTCCTGCCCGACCACGCCGACCTGCTCGGTCCGGTGGACCTGCCGCCGGGGGTGCGCCGCCCACCGGCTACCCCGGCCGATGAACCCGCCATCCGCATGCTTGTCAGGGTGCCTCGGCAGGAGGGTCTGATTCTGGCCGGCGCGCTGCGCGCCGCGACCGCGGTGCACAGCGCCCGGCACGACCACGAAGCGGTGCGGGTGCAGATCGACCCACTGCACATCGGCTGAGCAACCGGCTTAGGCTCAGACGACCAAACCTGGAGGTGCAGTGACGGGGCGCGTGTTCGGACGGGTGTTCCTGCTGCTGCTCGCGGGCCCGGGGACGCCCGGGAACCGGACGGCGGTCTAGTCGAATGCGAATCGTCTTCGCTGGGACCCCGCCGCCGGCGCTGCCGTCATTGCGGCGCCTGATCGACTCACCGCGCCACGACGTCGTCGCGGTTCTGACCCGCCCCGACGCGGCGGCGGGTCGGCGCGGTCAGCCGGCACCCTCACCGGTGGCCGAACTCGCCCTTGACGCCGGGATCCCGGTGCTGCGCCCGACCCGTCCGAATTCCCCCGAGTTCGCCGCCGAGTTGGCCGAATTGGCCCCGGATTGCTGCGCCGTGGTGGCCTACGGGGCGCTGCTGAGCCCCGAACTGCTGGCCGTTCCGGCACACGGTTGGGTCAACCTGCACTTCTCCCTGCTGCCGGCGTGGCGCGGTGCTGCACCGGTCCAGGCGGCGATCGCCGCCGGCGACGCCGTCACCGGCGCTACGACATTCCTCATCGAGCCTGCGCTGGATTCCGGGCCGGTGTACGGGGTGCTGACCGAGACCATCCGCCCCACCGATACCGCCGGGGACCTCCTGGAGCGACTGTCGGTGGCGGGTGCCGGTCTACTGGAGGCGACCCTTGATGGCATCGCCGAGGGGGCGCTGAACGCCGTTGCGCAACCCGGCGACGGCATCAGCGTGGCGCCCAAAGTCACCGTCGAGCAGGCCCGCGTCCGCTGGGACCTGCCCGCGCAGGTGATTGAACGCACGATTCGGGCCTTCACCCCGAACCCGGGCGCCTGGACGATGATCGCTGACATGCGCATCAAACTTGGCCCGGTCAGCGTGGATCCGGACTCCGATCCACTGGAGCCCGGGGCGATCCGGGTCGATCGGGCCGCGGTTCGGGTGGGTACCGGTACCCACCCGGTACTGCTGGGTCAGCTTCAGCCGCCCGGCAAGAGGCCGATGGCTGCGGCGGACTGGGCGCGCGGGGCACGTCTGCCGGCCGAGGTGCGGGCCTCATGAGTACACCGCCCCCCGGAGGTCGGGCCGGTCGCGGACACCGGCGATCGGGGGAGACGGCCGCGGGTCCGCCGCAGCGGCGCCGGCGCCCGTCGCGCACCGAACTGGATCCGGCCCGGAGGGCCGCCTTCGATGTTCTGCGGGCGGTGGTTGAGCGCGACGCCTACGCGAATCTGGCACTGCCTGCACTGCTGGCCGAACGCGGAATCACCGGCCGTGACGCCGCATTCGCGACCGAACTGACCTACGGCACCTGCCGCTGCCGCGGTCTGCTCGACGCGATCATCGCCGCCGCATCCGGCCGCCCGGTTGACCAGATTGACCCCGTGCTGCTGGATCTGCTTCGGCTGGGCGCCTACCAGTTGCTGCGCACCAACGTTGCGCAGCACGCCGCGGTATCAACCACCGTTGAGCAGGCCGGGATCGAATTCGATACAGCCCGTGCGGGATTCGTCAACGGCGTCCTGCGGAGCATTGCGCGCCGCGACGAGAGTTCCTGGGTAGCCGAACTGGCACCGACCGCCGCCACCGACCCGGTGGGTCACGCCGCGTTCGTGCACGCACACCCGCGGTGGATCGCACAGGCCTTCGCCGACGCGCTGGGCTCAGACGCCGGCGAACTCGACGCCGCACTGGCCGCCGACGACGCCCGTCCGGGCGTGCATCTTGCGGCACGGCCGGGGGTTCTCACCGCCGCCGCGCTGGCCGAGGCGGTGGGTGGGGAGGTCGGCCGTTACTCGCCCGACGCGGTGTACCTCAGTGGCGGCGACCCCGGCCGACTCACTGCCATACGAGACGGGCAGGCACTGGTCCAGGACGAGGGCAGCCAACTGGTGGCCCGGGCGCTCACCCTGGCGCCGTGCGACGGCGACGATGGCGGCCGCTGGCTGGACCTGTGCGCCGGCCCCGGCGGCAAGACCGCGCTCATCGCGGCCATCGCCGCCCAGCAGGGAGCGACAGTCACCGCCGTCGAGCCCAATCCGCGTCGCGCCGAACTGGTCGAGCAGAACACCATCGGTCTGGACGTGCAGGTCCTGCGGGTCGACGGCCGCGAATTGTCGCTGCCCGCAGAGAGTTTCGACCGCGTGCTCGTCGACGCCCCGTGCACCGGACTGGGTGCGCTGCGCCGTCGGCCCGAAGCCCGATGGCGCCGGACCCCCGCCGATGTGCCGGTGCTGGCCAAACTGCAGCGCGAACTGCTCGCTGCCGCGATCAGGCTGACCCGGCCGGGTGGGGTGGTGCTGTACGCGACATGCTCTCCGCATCTGGCCGAGACCGTCGGCGTGGTCTCCGACGCAATACGACGGCACCCGGTCACCGCACTGGACACCCGCGCCTTGTTCAGTCCGGTCGATAACCTCGGGGATGGCCCGCATGTCCAGCTCTGGCCGCACCGGCACGGCACCGACGCGATGTTCGCGGCGGCGCTTCGAAAGGGTGCGGTTCCTCAGGAATAGCGGCCGCGCCAGGCGTTCTTGCGGACCTGCCAGATGTCGCTCAGGAACGGCTTGAGGTGGCGCGAAACGTCGAAGGTTGACTCACCGCGGAACTCGACCTCGACCGGCAACTCGATGATTCTGGCCCCGAGGCGCCGAGCCAGGTAGAGGACTTCGATGTCGAAGGCGAATCCGTCGATCGTTGCCCTGTCGAATACCCGCTGTGCCCACTGCGCCGTGAAGCCCTTGAATCCGGCCTGGGTGTCCCGAATGACCGGCAACAGCAACCCCCGCCTGCTTGCCTGCACCGCCGCCCCGGCAGCCAATCGGGTGAGGCTGCGCTCGGTCTCGGCGTAGGAGGCCAAGCTGCGCTTGCCAGT
Source organism: Mycobacterium sp. (assembly GCA_964202555.1). Taxonomy (GTDB): domain Bacteria; phylum Actinomycetota; class Actinomycetes; order Mycobacteriales; family Mycobacteriaceae; genus Mycobacterium. Next base: position 95 of record CAXNJA010000182.1, on the reverse strand, counting down.
CACCAGGTCGGCATTGCCGTTGCGCAGCATGGCCAGTGCGGGGTCGACGTTGACCGGGGCGATGTTCATGTCGGCGTCGACGTAGAACCGGTAGT
>CAXNJA010000181.1:0-4950 GCA_964202555.1 Mycobacterium sp. | reverse complement strand
TTCGTGATGAGCAACAGCTTCTCCAACCAGGTCATCGCCCAGATCGAGCTGTGGACCAAGAACGACGAGTACGACAACGAGGTCTACCGGCTGCCCAAGCACCTCGACGAGAAGGTGGCCAAGATCCACGTCGAGGCCCTCGGTGGCACGCTGACCAAGCTCACCAAGGACCAGGCCGAGTACATCGGCGTCGACGTCGAAGGCCCGTACAAGCCGGAGCATTACCGGTACTGAGGGTTCTAGCAGTGGGGTTCTAGCCAGTGGGGTTCTAGCGTGCTGATCGTCATCGAGGGCCTCGACGGCGCCGGCAAGCGCACCCTGAGTGTGGGTTTGCAGGCGGCGTTCACCGCCGCCGGCCGGTCGGTGACCACCCTGGCCTTCCCGCGGTACGGCGAGTCGATCACCGCCGATCTGGCCAGCGAGGCACTGCACGGCGGGCACGGCGATCTGGCCGAGTCGGTGTATGCCATGGCGGTGCTGTTCGCCCTCGACCGTGCCGCGGTCAAGGACCGCATCGCGGCCCTGGGTGCCGAGCACGATGTGGTCATCCTGGATCGCTACGTCGCCTCCAACGCCGCCTACAGTGCGGCGCGGCTCGGACAGGGCGCCGACGGCGAGATGGTCTCCTGGGTGGCGGAGTTGGAGTACGGCCGGCTGGGCCTGCCCGAACCCGACCACCAGATCCTGCTCGATGTCTCGGTCGAACTGGCCGCCGAGCGCGCCCGGCGGCGGGCCAGTGCGGAAACCGACCGGGCGCGGGACGCCTACGAGCGCGACGACGGCCTGCAGCAGCGCACCGCCGCGGTGTACGCGGGTCTGGCGGAGGCCAATTGGCACGGCCGCTGGTCGGTGGTGGGCGCCGGCGTCGATCCGGCTCGACTCGCCCGCGTGTTCTAGCAGGGGAAAGCCTCGACTCGGTGACACCATGGATTCCATGAGGCAACGGATCCTGGTCGTTGACGACGACCCCTCGCTGGCCGAGATGCTCACCATCGTTCTGCGCAACGAAGGTTTCGAGACGGCGGTCATCGGTGACGGCACGCAGGCACTGACCGCGGTGCGCGAACTTCGGCCCGACCTGGTGCTGCTGGACCTGATGCTGCCGGGTATGAACGGCATCGACGTGTGCCGGGTGCTACGGGCGGATTCCGGTGTGCCCATCGTGATGCTCACCGCCAAGACCGACACCGTCGATGTGGTGCTGGGGCTGGAGTCCGGTGCCGACGACTACGTGATGAAGCCGTTCAAGCCCAAGGAACTGGTGGCCCGGGTGCGGGCGCGACTGCGGCGAAACGAGGACGAGCCCGCCGAGATGCTGTCCATCGGCGACATCGAGATCGACGTGCCCGCCCACAAGGTGACCCGCGAGGGTGAGCAGATCTCGCTGACCCCGCTGGAGTTCGACCTTCTGGTGGCCTTGGCGCGCAAACCGCGGCAGGTGTTTACTCGAGATGTGCTGCTCGAACAGGTGTGGGGGTACCGTCACCCGGCCGACACCCGTTTGGTGAACGTGCATGTCCAGCGGCTGCGGGCCAAGGTCGAAAGAGACCCGGAGAACCCGCAGGTGGTGCTGACCGTTCGAGGAGTGGGATACAAGGCGGGGCCCCCGTAACCATGCGGTGCGAGCCCCAGTGATCTTCAGCACGCGGCGGCGCACCCGGTCCGGGCCGGTGGTCCGGGGCACCAGTGCGCTGAGCCGGGCGCTGGGCCACATCTGGCGGCGCTCGTTGCAACTGCGGGTGGTGGTGCTGACCCTCGGACTGTCCGCGGTGGTCATCCTGGCACTGGGTTTTGTGCTCACCAGCCAGATCACCAACCGGGTGCTCGACGTGAAGGTCCGCGCCGCCACCGAGGAGGTGGACCGGGCCCGCGGCACGGTCAGTGGAATCGTCAACGGTGAAGAGGCCCGTTCGCTGGATTCCAGCCTGCAGTTGGCCCGCAACACGCTGATTTCCAAACCTGGTCAGGTTTCCGGCGACGGCCTGGCGGGCACCTTCGACGCGGTGTTGATGGTGCCCGGTGACGGACCCCGCGACGCCACCTCCACCGGTCCGGTGGACCAGATACCGGCCTCGCTGCGCGACTTCGTGCAGGCCGGGCAGGTCAGCTACCAGTACACGTCGGTGCGCACAGAGGGATTCTCCGGGCCGGCACTGCTGGTCGGCACGCCAGCACCGTCGCGGGTCACCAACCTCGAGTTGTATCTGATCTTCCCGCTCACCAGCGAGGAAAGCACCATCACCCTGGTCCGCGGCACCATGGCGACCGGCGGCTTGGTGCTGCTGCTGCTGCTGGCCGGCATCGCGCTGCTGGTCTCCCGGCAGGTGGTGCTGCCGGTGCGCTCGGCGTCCCGGATCGCCGAGAGTTTCGCCGAAGGGCAGTTGTCCGAGCGGATGCCGGTGCGCGGTGAGGACGACATGGCCCGACTGGCGGTGTCGTTCAATGACATGGCCGAGAGCCTGCAGCGTCAGATCACCACCCTGGAGGAGTTCGGCAATCTTCAACGCCGGTTCACCTCCGACGTCAGCCATGAACTGCGCACCCCGCTGACCACGGTCCGGATGGCCGCCGACCTGATCTACGACCACAGCGAGGACCTCGATCCGGCACTGCGCCGCTCCACCGAACTGCTCGTCGGTGAACTCGACCGGTTCGAGACCCTGCTGGGCGACCTGCTGGAGATCTCCCGGCACGACGCCGGAGTGGCCGAGTTGTCGGTGGAGGCGGTGGACCTGCGCTCCACGGTCAACAGCGCGCTGGGCAAGGTCGGCCACCTCGCCGACGACGCTGGTGTCGAGATGGTGGTCGAGATGCCCGAGGAACCGGTCATCGCCGAGGTCGACCCGCGCCGGGTGGAACGCATTTTGCGTAACCTGATCGCCAACGCCATCGACCACGCCGAGCACCGGCCGGTGCAGATCCGGATGGGCGCCGACGAGGACACCGTCGCCGTCACCGTCCGCGACTTCGGGGTGGGGCTGCGGCCCGGTGAGGAGAAGTTGGTGTTCAGCCGATTCTGGCGCTCCGACCCGTCACGGGTCCGCCGTTCCGGGGGAACGGGATTGGGCCTGGCCATCAGTATCGAGGACGCCCGGCTCCACCAGGGTCGCCTGGAGGCGTGGGGTGAGCCCGGCAACGGTGCCTGCTTCCGGTTGACTCTGCCGCTGATTCGGGGACACAAGGTGACCACCAGTCCGCTGCCGCTGAAACCGGCTGCCGCCGAACGGATTCGCCAACGTGAGACCGCAGGAGAGCGGGTGTGACCCGCCGCCTGCTGAGCGTGGTGCTGGCCGGACTGCTCATTGTGCTGCCCGGCTGCGCCGGGGTGCCCGATTCGTCGGCGCCGCAGGCCATCGGGACCGTGGAACGCCCGACCCCCAAGCAGCTCCCGGAACCCAATCCGGCGATGAACCCCGAACAGCTGCTCCGCGAGTTCCTCAAAGCCACCGCCGATCCGTCCAACCGCCACCTCGCAGCGCGTCAGTTCCTCACCGATTCAGCCTCCAAGGACTGGGACGACCAAGGCAGCGCCCTGTTGATCGACAAGGTTGTTTTCGCCGAAACCCGTTCCACCGACAAGGTTTCGGTGACCATGCAGGCCGACATCCTCGGTTCGATCTCAGATCTGGGCGTCTTCGAAACCGGTGACGGCAAGCTGCCCGACCCCGGACCCATCGAACTGGTCCAGACACCCGACGGTTGGCGTATCAATCGGCTCCCCAGCGGCGTCTTCCTGGACTGGCAGCAGTTCCAGGCCGCCTACAAGCGCTACACGTTGTACTTCGTCGATCCCACCGGCAAGACCGTCGTCCCGGACCCGCGCTACGTCGCGGTGTCCGAGCCGGACACGCTGGCCACCGAGTTGGTCAACAAGCTCATCGCCGGGCCGCGCCCGGAGATGGCGAAGGCGGTCAAGAACCTGCTGGGCCCGCCGCTGAAACTGCGCGGGCCGGTCACCCGGGCCGACGGCGGTAAGACCGGTGTGGGCCGGGGCTATGGTGGCGCCCGGGTCGATCTGGAGAACCTCACCACCACAGACCCGGCCAGTCGGCTTCTTGCTGCCGCGCAACTGATTTGGACGCTGGCCCGCTCCGATGTCAACGGGCCGTACCTGATCAACGTCGACGGCGCCCCACTGGACGACCGGTTCGTCGACGGGTGGAAGGCCACCGACGTCGCGGCCACCGATCCGGGCGCGGTCGACGGCGCCTCGGCGGGGGTGCATGCACTGATGGGCGGTTCGCTGATGGTTTTGGACGGCCAGCAGGCGGCCAGGCTGCCCGGATCGTTCGGAACGATGACCGACTTGCGGGCCGCGACGATCTCCCGGTCCGGCCGCGACGTGGCCGCGGTGGCCGGTCCGCCCGACGCCGCGGCATCGCTGTGGATCGGTCCCAACGACGGGCAGGCGGTGCAGGCCACCGACGGCCGGACACTGTCGCGCCCGTCCTGGGCACTCGACGGCGCGGTGTGGGTGGTGGTGGACGGCAACAGTGTGGTGCGGGTCATCCGCGAGGAGGCCTCCGGGCAACCGGCCCTGATCCCGGTGGACTCCGCGGCGGTGACGTCGCGGTACCCGGGATCGATCAGCGAACTGCAGGTGTCCCGGGACGGCACCCGGGTGGCCATGGTGATCGAGGGCCATGTGGTGCTCGCCGGGGTCGAGCAGACCCCGGGCGGGGAATTCGCGCTGACTTATCCGCGGCGCATCGGATTCGGCCTGGGAAAGTCGGTGGTGTCGCTGTCCTGGCGCACCGGCGACGACATGGTGGTCACTCGCAGCGATCCGGCCCACCCGGTCTCCTACGTCAACCTCGACGGGGTGAACTCCGACGGCCCGAGCAACAACCTGGTGATGCCGGTGTCCGCGGTGGCCGCCAACCCGTCGGCGGTCTACGTGGCCGACGCCCGCGGGATTCTGCAACTGCTGGCCACCAGCGCCGAGAGTGG
>CAXNJA010000180.1:0-5021 GCA_964202555.1 Mycobacterium sp. | reverse complement strand
ATGTACCACTTGCCGCCACTGGCGGTGAAGCCGCCGTCGGCGCCGCGGGTCAGGACCATGTCGGAGGAGTAGATGTCGGCGCCGTGCTCGCGTTCGGAGAGTCCGAACCCGAAGATGTGACCGTCTTTGAGCAGGCCGGCGACCCGCTTGCGGGCGTCGTCGTTGGAGCTGAGCCACACCGGCCCCAGGCCCAGCACCGAGACCTGCCAGGCGTACCAGTGCGCCAGCGAGTAGAAGCCGAGGATCTCGTTGAGTTCGTTGATCCTCGCCAGATCCCAGCGCGCGTCGGCGTCCCCGACGAGTTCACCGACCTCTTTGGGGGTTGCGAAGGTCGCGAAGATCTCCTTGTCGGCGACCAGGGTCAGGAAGTCGGTGTACCACTCCCCGGAGTAGTACTCCTCCTTGTTGCGGGCCAGGCCTTTGGTCTCGAAGAAGTCGATGAGCGCCAGCAGTTGGCCCCGCGTGCGCTCGTCGAACGACGCAGGGTCATAGGTGCGGGGATTGAACAACAAAGACATCGACCCTCCAGGTCCACCGGGAAATCCGTCGCCGTTCAGGGTAAGACCTCTTCGACAAAGTCCCTACCCGAGCATGATTCGGGTGTGATTCGAGGGTGATTAGGGTTCCGACATACAGCGTGGGCCGGCAGGTTTCCCTGCCGGCCCACGTCTGTCAGTACGGGTTATTCGGGTCGAACAGCGAGCGCCTGGGGGCCTTTAGCGCCCTGGCCGATGTCGAAAACGACTCGCTGATTCTCTTCCAGCGACCGATAGCCACTTCCGCTGATCTCGGAGAAGTGGACGAAAACATCGTCCGCGCCCCCGTCCGGGGCGATGAAGCCGAAGCCCTTCTCGCTGTTGAACCACTTCACAGTTCCCTGTGCCATTCTTACTTCTCTCATCCATGGATGTCTGAAGTCGACATCCTCAAGCCGTACTGCAGGGAATTGCAGTCGGCGTTCCCGCACTCAAGTAAGTGCGAAACTCATTGTGCCTCAAATCGGCCAGTGCCTCAGAACAGCTAACGCTGCTTGTCGGAGAACACCGGGTTCTCCACGGGGTTAGAGGCGCCCTCGTAGGTAGGCGGGACATACTGCGTATCCACAGGATGGGAAAACAGGTCCTCGTCGTTCATAGGTTTCTTTCAGTCGACCGGCACAGACTTCCAGTCGGGGTAGGAAATCGAATCGCGACTGTGTCCGTGTTACGGACCATCATTCTGCGACGCCATGAAGGCGCAAGCGATTCTGACACTCAGTCTACACGCATTAATTCCCCGGCGGCGTCGCCCAACCGACTTACGATGACCCAGCCAGATAGGCGGAAGGGGATCCATTCACCATGCCCGTCACGATCCCGGAGAATCCGCGGCTGGCCAACGACAGCGAACGTCGTGTCTGGGAGATCCTGTGCTCTCAGTTGGCCGACGGCGACCTTCTCGTCGCCGGCAAGCGGGTCACCGACCATCTCAAGGACCACGAGATCGACTTCGTCGTCGCCATCGAGGGCGCCGGGATCCTCTGCATCGAAGTCAAGGGCGGCGAGGTCTGGCACAACGGCACCGAGTGGCTGCAGCGCAGCCGCAGTGGCCATGTCACGACGATCGATCCGGTCAGGCAGGTTCGGCAGGCGCGCTACGCACTGCGAAACTTCATCGAGGCCGACCCGCGCTGGACCCAGGCGCGCCCGCGATGGAACCACGTCGTCGTCCTGACTCAAAGCGAGATATCTCAGGACTTCGCGCTGGCAGACTGCCCGCGCTGGATGGTGTTGGACCGCAACGAGATTGGCGCGCTGGGTGAGAAGTTGCGCGAGGTCGCACTCAGCCAGGAAACCGACCTCCCGCTGCTGTCGGCGACCGCCATCGACCAGTTGCAGACCGCACTGGGCGGGCGCGGACTGCCCCAGCGCGACGTCGTCGCCCGTGCCCTGGAGAACGAGGACGCCGCCGACATCCTCAACGAACAACAGGCCGTCGTCCTCGGTGCGGTCAGGCTGCTGACCCGAGTCGAGATCCGCGGCGGGGCCGGCAGCGGGAAGACCTTCATGGCCGTCGAACAGGCCCGCCGGCTGGCTCAACAGGGCCAGCGGGTGGCGCTGATCTGCTACTCCCACGGTCTGGCGTCCTACCTCAAGCGGATCACCGCCGGCTGGAAGCGCCGCCATCAACCCGGCTACGTCGGGGAATTCCACAGCCTCGGCATCCAGTGGGGCGCCCCGGTGGGACCCGACGAGAATGAGCGCACCGAGGAAACCTCCCAGTTCTTCGAACACGACCTGCCCGCACAGATGCTCCAACTCGCCGCCGGGCTTCCCGAGGGGCAACGCTTCGACGCGATCGTCATCGACGAGGCCCAGGACTTCGCCGACAGTTGGTGGGACCCGGTCCTGGCGGCGCTGCGCGACCCCGAGGACAGCGGGCTCTACGTCTTCATCGACGAGGGCCAACGGGTGTTTGACCGCCAAGGCACCCCGCCGGTGCCGTTGGTGCCGCTGATCCTGGACCAGAACATCCGCAACACCCGTCAGATCGCCACAGCATTCCAGCCACTGGTCGACCACCCGATGCGTTTCCTCGGCGGCGACGGTCCCGAGGTGGTCTTCGTGCCATGTTCAGCCGAAGAGGCCCTCGACGTCGCCGACGACCAGATCGAGGCGCTGCTGGAGGAGGGCTGGCGGGCCCAGGACGTCGCCCTGCTCACCACCGGCAGTCGCCATCCCGAGCAGGTGAACCGGCAGGCGGCCGGCAACCAGGCCTACTGGGACAGCTTTTGGGACGCCGAGCAGGTGTTCTACGGCCACGTGTTGGGATTCAAGGGCCTGGAGCGCCGCGCCATCGTGCTGGTGGTCAACGACCGCAAGGCCCCCGAACGTGCCGCCGAACGCTTATACGTGGGACTGTCGCGGGCCCGCGACCAACTGGTGGTGTGCGGTGACCCGGACTTCATCGTCAAGTACGGCGGGTCCGACGTGGCCCGGCGTCTCGGTATCACCGAATAGCGTTCGCCGGGCCAGGGTCCGGCTAGACCGCCGAGCCCGTCGCTCGCGTGGACCTGCGGCGCTGAGCCGGTCGGGCCGGATGCGCCTGCGGCGCCCCGGTGCCGCGTCGGCGTTGCTGGCCGCTGCCACCGGAGCGGCGCGGTTGGGACGGACGTGAGGCGACCGGTTGTGCGACGGCCGGAGCCTGGTACGGGGCGATCTCGCCGACCAGGTCCAGCACGGCTGCGGAGTCCGCGACAACCTGCTGCGCAGCGGCGGTGATTCCCGCCTTTCGCAGCAACAACTGGGTTTCCTTGCGCTGCTCGGGAAGTACCACGGTGACGACGTCACCGGCGCGGCCGGCCCGCGCGGTCCGCCCGGAGCGGTGCAGGTAGGCCTTGTGCTCGGCAGGCGGATCGATGTGCCCCACCCGTTCGACGTCATCGACGTGAACCCCGCGGGCGGCGATGTCGGTGGCGACCAGGACGCGGGCGCTGCCGGCGGTGAACGCCGCCAGGTTTCGGTCCCGGGCGGGCTGGGACAGGTTGCCGTGCAGGTCCACCGACGGGATACCGGACTCGGTGAGTTGCTTCGCCAGTTTGCGCGCCTGGTGTTTGGTGCGCATGAACAGGATTCGGCGGCCGCTGCCGGAGGCGAGCGTGTGGACGAGTTGCTTCTTGGCGTCCGGGCCGGACACGTGGAAGACGTGGTGAGTCATGGCCGCCACCGGCGAGGCCTCACTGTCCACCGAATGGGCCACCGGGCTGCTCAGAAAGCGAGTGACCAGTTTGTCCACCCCGTTGTCCAGGGTCGCCGAGAACAGCATGCGCTGCCCGCCGCGCGGAGTGGCGGCGAGGATTCGGGTGACACCCGGTAGGAATCCGAGGTCGGCCATATGGTCGGCCTCGTCGATCACGGTGACCACAACGCCGTCCAGAGTGATCAGGCGCTGACGCATCAGGTCCTCGAGCCGGCCCGGGCAGGCGACCACGATGTCGACTCCGGACTGCAGCGCCTTGACCTGCCGGGCCTGCGGTACCCCGCCGAAGATCGTGGTGATCCGCAGGCCGTAGGCGGCCGCTAGGGGAGTGAGTGTCGCGGTGATCTGGGTTGCCAGTTCCCTGGTGGGGGCAAGCACCAGCCCGGCCGGCCGGTTCGGGCGGCGGGTGTTGGTGGACAGTCTGGCCACCATGGGGATGGCGAACGCCAGCGTCTTGCCGCTGCCGGTCTTGCCGCGGCCCAGCACGTCGCGGCCGGCCAAGGTGTCCGGCAGAGTGGCCACCTGGATGGGGAAGGGTTCGATGAGGCCGGCATCGGTCAGCGCCCCCACCAGTGGTGCGGGCACGCCGAGTTCGGCGAAGGTCGTGTTCATTGTGGTGCCTTTCAGGCATCAGTTGCGTTGTCTGCAGGCGACGGTTCGTCCGCGCGCACAACCAAGCGCAGGTTGGGCGAAATTGCCGGAGGGCAATATCGGTTCGCCGCGAGACGTATGCGCTAGGGGGCGCGAATCAAAACTCGGCTTTTCCGCACCTGCTAGAGGGCGGCGGCCGGCGGAGTGAAGGCGTTCCACGACGTGTCAGCGGCACGAATGTGCGACCAACGTTGACCTGAGTGTAGCAGGAGGCAATTCCGGCTCGCCGCCGGAGAAGCCATTCACTGCCGAGTTTGGTCTGTGTCAGCAAACCCGTCACCGTCACATCCCCGCAGACCCGACCGCGACTGCCAGCGCCGACGCACAGAGTCGTGCGCCACGTCACATTTGTTTGCTAAACCGCCGGGGATGCGCCCCGTCGATCGGGTTTCGAACTGGTCGCTGACTGTGACTATGATTCGAATCGTCAATGGTGACGTCAGACCCCTCGACAACTGCCCTGGAGAGATTTCGGTGACCCTTCCCCGCCCCGGACGAACGACAAGCTTGGTAGTCGTCGCGTTGCTGTGTGGCGTACTGGTCAGCGACGTCGCCGGGCTGCCGGGCTGCGGCGACGGCTGCAAGACCGCTACCGCCACCGCCACCGCCGCGGTCCAGGTGCAGCCGGCCCC
>CAXNJA010000179.1:0-5033 GCA_964202555.1 Mycobacterium sp. | reverse complement strand
TCCACGCCGCACCGGACTCCGCGCGCTGGCGAGCCGCACGCTTCTGCCGCTCCCCCTTCAACTCGATCTCCATCTGACTGACTTCGCCCAAGACTCCGATCACCATCCGGCCGGACGCCGTACCGGGATCCATATCGGATCCCTGTACCAACGCGATGATCGACTTGCTCTGTTGGCACGCTTCGATCAGCGCGAGCCGATCCCGCGCGTTGCGGGTGAGCCGATCGAGACTCCACGCCACCACTGCGTTGATCTCACCGGAGCGCAGATCATCGAGCATCTTCTTGAACGCCGGCCGGGTGTTCGCAGTCTTGGCTGACAGATCGTTGTCGGTGTACGGGACGGGATGCCACCCGCGATCGGCGCAGAGCTTCTCGCAGTCCTCCCGCTGCCGGGTGACGCCGAGCTCGTCGCCGTCCTTATCGGCTGATATTCGCAGATAGACGGCCGCTTTGATCTCTGTCGCACGCTTACTCATGTTGGACAGCCTAACTCAATAGGCAGTCCGCTGTACTTGGGCCGCTCGAAGCGGATCGCTTCGGCAGATCAGCGCATCGTGTTGCATTCGAAGGATCGCGGCTGCACCGCCCCGGGGTGCACCATGCCGGGATACCTCTGCGAGGTCCACCACGTGGAGGAATGGGCCGACGGCGGCCTGACCAATATCGACAAACTCACCTTCGCCTGCAAAAGCGACCACAAACTGCTCAAACCTGGCGGCTGGAAAACCCGAAAACTCAAAGACGGCTCTACCCAATGGCTTCCACCACCGCACCTGCCTTTGCGCAGCGGCACCAACAGCTACCACCATCCCGAGCGGATGATCCCGGAGGACTGGGATCTCGCCGGCGGTTAACCGCCCAGACAGCCCGGACCCAGCAGGGCCTTGAGGTCGCCCATCAACGCCGATGAGGGCGTCACCCGCAACGACTGATCGAGTTCCAGCGTGGTGATCCGGTCTCCGCTGACCAGTCGCAGATGAACCTGCGAGGTGCCCGGGTGGCGGGACAGGACCTGTTTGAGTGCGGTGACCTTGTCCATCGTGCACTGCCGGGTAGGCAGGCTCACTGCCAGCGGCCGATCGGGCTGCGCATGGGAGAAGTCAGGCACCACAAGGTCATTGGCGATCAGACTGATCCGGTCGTCTTGGATGCGGACCTTCGCACCGACCAGCACCACCGTATCGTCGGCGATCTCCGCGCCGAACAACGAATAGGTCTGCGGGAAGAACATCACCTCCACCCCGCCGGTGAGATCCTCAAGTTGTGCTGAGGCCCAGGGCATTCCGCTCTTGTTGACCCGGCGGTTCACCGACGCGAGAATCCCGCCGACACGCACCTGGGTGTCGTTGCCGACGTCCCCGCCCAGGATCGCCGGGATGGCGGTGTCGACCTGGGCGGCCAGCAGATGCGCGACCCCATTGAGGGGATGCCCGGAGACGTACAACCCGAGCATCTCGCGCTCCAGTGCGAGCTTGTGTTTGTCGTCCCACTCCTCGTCGGGAACTTTGATGGTGAACACCGAATCGGCACTGTCGGTGCCATCACCGCCGCCAACGCCGAAGAGGTCAAACTGACCCATCGCCTCGGCCTTCTTGGTACCCAGCACCGATTCGACGGCGTCGCTGTGCACCAGGAACAGACCCTTGCGCGGATGGCTGAGCGAGTCGAAGGCCCCCGCCTTGACCAGTGACTCGGTCACCTTCTTGTTGCAGGCGCCGACGTCGATCTTGTTCAGATAGTCCGAGAAGTCGGTGAACTTGCCTTTCTCGGTACGGGTGGCGACCACCGAACTGACGACGTTTGCACCGACGTTGCGGATCGCGCCGAGCCCGAAGCGGATGTCGTTGCCGACCGAGGCGAAGTTCTGCACCGACTCGTTGACGTCGGGCGGCAGCACGGTGATGCCCAGGCGGCGGCAGTCCGCCAGATACACCGCGGCCTTGTCCTTGTCGTCGCCGACCGAGGTGAGCAGGCCGGCCATGTACTCGGCCGGAAAGTTCGCCTTCAGATAGGCGGTCCAGTAGGAAACCAGGCCGTACCCGGCGGCGTGCGATTTGTTGAACGCGTAGCCGGCGAACGGCAGGATGGTGTCCCACAACGCCTTGACGGCGCGCTCGGAGAACCCATTGGCGGTCATGCCCTCGTAGAAACCCTTGTACTCGGCTTCAAGCACTTCAAGTTTCTTCTTGCCCATGGCTTTTCGCAGCGCGTCGGCCTTACCCATTGTGTAGGAGGCGACCTTCTGCGCGATGAACATGATCTGTTCTTGGTAGACGATCAGGCCGTAGGTCTCGGAGAGGATTTCCTGGAGTGGCACCTCCAGTTCCGGGTGGATCGGCTTGATCGCCTGGCGGCCGTTCTTGCGGTCTGCGTAGTCGTTGTGGGCGTTCATCCCCATAGGGCCAGGCCGGTACAAGGCCAGCACCGCGACGATGTCGTTGAACTCAGTGGGCTGCATACGCCGCAGCAGGTCCCGCATCGGGCCGCCGTCGAGCTGGAACACTCCCAGCGTGTCGCCGCGGCCCAGCAGCTCGTAGGCCTTGGGATCGTCCAGCGGCAGGGTGTCAAGGTCGACGTCGACGCCGCGGTTGGCTTTGATGTTCTCGATGCAGTCGCCGATGATCGTCAGGTTGCGCAGGCCCAGGAAGTCCATCTTCAACAGGCCGATGGCTTCACACGACGGGTAGTCCCAACCGGTGATGATCGCCCCGTCCTGCGGGCGGCGCCACAGCGGGATCGCCTCGATGAGCGGCTCGGAGCTCATCACCACCGCGCAGGCGTGCACCCCGGCGTTGCGGACCAGGCCCTCCAGCCCACGGGCGGTCTCGTAGATGGTGCGCACGTCCGGATCGCTGTCGATCAAACCCCGAACCTCGGCGGCCTCCTTGTACCGCTCGTGGCTGGGGTCGGTGATGCCCGACAGCGAGATGTCCTTGGCCATGACGGGCGGCGGCAGCGCCTTGGTGATCCGGTCGGCGATCGCGAAGCCCGGCTGCCCGTAGTGCACCCGGGCGGAGTCTTTGAGCGCCGCCTTGGTCTTGATGGTGCCGAAGGTGATCACCTGTGCGACGCGGTCACTGCCCCACCTCTCGGCGGCGTAACGCACCATCTCACCGCGGCGGCGGTCGTCGAAGTCGATGTCGATATCCGGCGCCGACGGCCGCTCCGGGTTGAGGAAGCGCTCGAAGAGCAGCCCGTGCGGAATGGGGTCGATGTTGGTGATCCCGAGCGCATATGCCACCAGCGAGCCGGCCGCCGATCCCCGGCCCGGACCCACCCGGATGTCGACGGAACGGGCGTAGTTGATCAGGTCGGCCACGATCAGGAAGTACGACGGGAATCCCTTGCCGCAGATGACCTCGATCTCGAAGGCGGCGCGCTCGGTGTATTCCGGCGGCACCCCGGACGGGAACCGCCGCCGCAGGCCGGCCTCCACCTCGTGCCGCAGCCAGGAACCCTGGTCGTGCCCCTCCGGAACCGGGAACACCGGCATCCGGTCGCGCGGGGCCCACACGTCGTCATAGGGCTGGACCCGTTCGGCGATCAACAGGGTGGAGTCGCAGGCTTGCGGAATCTCGTTGTCCCACAGGGCGCGCATCTCTGCGGCCGACTTCAGGTAGTAGCCGTCGCCGTCGAACTTGAACCGGTTCGGATCAGACAGCGTCTTGCCGGTCTGAACGCACAGCAGCGCCTCATGGCTGTGCGCGGCATCCTTGGTGACGTAATGGCAATCGTTGGTGGCCAGCGGGGGGATGCCCAGCGTGCGGCCCAACTCCACCAACCCGTCGCGGACCCGGCGCTCAATGGACAGGCCATGGTCCATCAGTTCCAGGAAGTAGTTCTCGGCGCCGAAGATGTCGCGCCACTTGGCGGCCGACTCCAGCGCTTCGGCCTGCTGGCCGAGTCGAAGCCGGGTCTGCACCTCACCGGACGGGCAACCGGTGGTGGCGATGATGCCCTCGGCGTGTTCGGCGATGATCTCGGCGTCCATCCGGTTCCACTTGCCCAGTTGACCCTCGAACGAGGCCAGCGAGGTCAGCTTGAACAGGTTGCGCAGACCGGTGGCGTTCTCGGCGACCATCGTCAGGTGGGTGTAGGACCCGCTTCCGGACACGTCGTCGGCCTTCTGCCCGGGATCACCCCAGAGGATCCGGCGGGTGTCGAAACGAGAACCGGGAGCCACATACGCCTCGACGCCGATGATCGGCGTGATGCCCACCTTGGTGGCAGCGTTGTAGAACTCGGCCGCGCCGTACATGTTGCCGTGGTCGGTCATCCCGATGGCGGGCATCTCCAGGCGCTGGGCCTCGGCGAGCATCGGAGTGATCTTGGCGGCGCCGTCGAGCATCGAGTACTCGGTGTGGTTGTGCAGGTGCACGAAGGAGTCGCCCATAGGGCTGCCAGTTTAGGGGTCCCCACCGACGCCTTCGGCGTGTCGTGGAGGTCGTGTCTCCGGCGGGCGGGACTTCAGGTTTCGTCGCGGAGCATCCGGGCGATCTCCTTGGCCTGCTCAGGGGTGAGTTCACCGGAAAGCTGCAGTACCTGGCCGTCGATCGGGGCGCTGATCTTGGGTCCCCAGACCACCGTGCCCGCCCTGACGAAAGCAACTTGCTTGCCCACCTGCCCGGCGGTGAACTGGCCGAACTGCTGCGCGGACTCATCGGTCATGGACATCTGTACCAGTTCCGCCCCGGTGAGCGGGTTACGGAAGGAGTCGACGTTGGTCAGCTGGACCCGCATCGCCTCGGGCTGGAGTTCGTAGACCGCGGTCTTGGCGATGTCGCAGATCCGCATAGGCGCATCCGGTGGGGCCGGCGTGGGCGGGGGGCACTGGTCCGGGGTGGTGACGAAGGCGCTCACCACCGGGCGCACCGACAGTGGTTTGATGGTCAGCGGCGGAGCCGTCGTCGTCGGTGTCGTCGGCGCCTCTGACTGCCTGCTCAACTGGGGAGTCAGGAGCCCGAGCAGCAACGGCACTGAGATCGCCAGCGCTGAGATGGCCGCCATCACGGCGATGAGGATTCTGCGGTT
>CAXNJA010000178.1:0-5048 GCA_964202555.1 Mycobacterium sp. | reverse complement strand
AGGTCAGCCATGGCGTCCACGGTACCGCCGCTACTGTGGGCGGCGTGAACAGGCGGATTTCGACGCTGGTGGTGGCGATGGCGCCCATCGTCGTGTTCGGCGTGCTGATGGCCGCGGTGCCGGTGCCGTACGTGGCGCTGGGCCCGGGCCCGACGTTCGACACCCTCGGTGAGGTGGAGGGCAAGCAGGTGGTGGCCATTGAGGGCACCGAGGTCAAACCCACCACCGGGCACCTGAACATGACCACCGTCTCCCAGCGCGACGGCCTGACCCTGGCCCAGGCGCTGGCGTTCTGGGCTTCCGGCGATGACCAGTTGGTGCCCCGGGACCTGGTGTTCCCGCCGGAGAAGTCCCGGGAGGACATCAAGGAGTCCCAGAGCAAGGACTTCCAGAACTCTGAGGACAACGCCGAGTACGCCGCGCTGAATTACCTGAAGTACCCCAAGGTCGTCACCGTGGAGCGGGTCAATGAGCCCGGCCCGTCGGTCGGCAAGCTGCAGTCCGGCGACGGCATCGACGCCGTCGACGGCACCAAGGTGGCTGACATCGAGGCGTTCACCAAGCTGCTCAAGGCCACCAAACCGGGCCAGGAGATCGTCGTGGACTACCGGCGCCGCAACGCCGAGCCGGGCACCGCCACAATCACCCTGGGCAAAAACGACGACCGCGACTACGGCTACCTGGGCATCGCCGTGCAGGACGCCCCGTTTGCCCCGTTCACCATCGACTTCAACTTGGCCAACATCGGCGGGCCCTCAGCCGGGCTGATGTTCAGCCTGGCCGCGGTCGACAAGCTCACCACCGGGGATATCAACGGCGGCAAGTTCATCGCCGGCACCGGCAGCATCAGCCCCGACGGCGCCATCGGCCCGATCGGCGGGATCAGCCACAAGATGGTCACCGCCCAGAAAGTCGGGGCGACGGTGTTCCTGGTGCCCGCCGACAACTGCGAGGAGGCCCGCACGGTCAGCGGTAACACCATGGAACTGATCAAGTCCGAGAATTTGCAGCAGACCATCGAGGCGCTGCAGACCCTGACCTCCGGCGGAAAGCCCCCGGTCTGCTGACTGCGTAGAGTTGGCCGGGTGCTTGTCGAATACCCCCGCGGAGGAAATCAGTGAGTATCCGCCCGCCCGGCCGCATGCCGGCGTTGAACAGGCGTAGCCGCGTCCTGATGGGGACCGCCATCGCGGCGGTGGCGTTGTTGCTGATCGGCCCCCGGTTCATCGACACCTACGTCAACTGGCTGTGGTTTGGCGAACTGGGCTACCGCTCGGTGTTCACCACCGTGCTGTTCACCCGGCTGATCGTGTTCGTGGTCGCCGCACTGCTGGTCGGCTCCATCGTGTTCGCCGGGCTGGCGTTGGCCTACCGCACCCGGCCGGTGTTCGTGCCCAACACCGGACCCAACGACCCGGTGGCCCGCTACCGGATGGCGGTGATGACCAAGCTCAAGCTGTTCGGCTTCGGGGTGCCCCTGGTGATCGGCGGGCTGGCCGGGCTGGTGACGCAGAGCTACTGGCCGCGGATCCAGCTGTTCCTGCACGGCGGGGACTTCGGCACCGTCGACCCGCAGTTCGGCAAGGACCTCGGCTTCTACGCCTTCGACCTCCCGTTCTACCGGCTGGTGCTGAGCCTGTTGTTCGTGGCGCTGTTCCTGGCGTTTCTGGCCAACCTGTTCGTCCACTACATCTTCGGCGGCATCCGGTTGGCCGCGGGCACCGGTGCGATCAGCCGTGCGGCCCGCGTCCAGCTGATCAGCCTGGTCGGGGTGCTGGTGCTGCTCAAGGCGGTGGCC
Source organism: Mycobacterium sp. (assembly GCA_964202555.1). Lineage (GTDB taxonomy): Bacteria > Actinomycetota > Actinomycetes > Mycobacteriales > Mycobacteriaceae > Mycobacterium. Next base: position 3,250 of record CAXNJA010000178.1, on the reverse strand, counting down.
TACTGGCTGGACCGCTATGAGCTGCTGTCGAACACCCGGATGTCCAAGCCGTTCACCGGCGCGGGCTACACCGACATCAACGCCGTGCTGCCGGCCAAGCTGATCCTGCTGGCCATCGCGGTGATCTGCGCGGTGGCGGTGTTCTCCGCGCTGTTCCTGCGTGATCTGCGGATCCCGGCGATCGGGCTGGTGCTGCTGCTGCTGAGCTCGGTGGTGATCGGCGCGGGCTGGCCGATGGTGGTCGAGCAGTTCTCCGTCAAACCCAATGCGGCGCAGAAGGAAAGCGAATACATCAAGCGCAGCATCACCGCCACCCGGCAGGCCTACGGGCTGACCGAAGACGTCGTCACCTACCGCGATTACGGCGGCAACACCCCGATGGGTGCTCAGCAGGTCGCCGCCGACCGGGCCACCACCTCCAACATCCGGCTGCTGGACCCCAACGTCATCAGCCCGGCGTTCACCCAGTTTCAGCAGGGCAAGAACTTCTACTTCTTCCCCGAGCAGCTGGCCATCGACCGCTATCAGGACCGCAACGGCAACCTGCGTGACTTCGTGGTGGCCGCCCGCGAGCTCAACCCGGCCCGGTTGATCGACAACCAGCGCGACTGGATCAACCGGCACACCGTGTTCACCCACGGCAACGGGTTCATCGCCTCCCCGGCCAACACCGTGCGCGGGGTGGCCAATGACCCCAACCAGAGCGGCGGCTACCCGGAGTTTCTGGCATCGGTGGTCGGTGCCAACGGCAGCGTCGTCGCACCCGGACCGGCACCGCTGGATCAGCCCCGGGTCTACTTCGGCCCGGTGATCGCCTCAGCCCCCAACGACTATGCGATCGTCGGCAAGAACGGCGACGACCGCGAGTACGACTACGAGACCAACACCGAAACCAAGAACTACACCTACAACGGGGTGGGCGGGGTGCCGGTCGGCAACTGGCTGTCCCGGATGGTGTTCGGCGCGAAGTTCGCCGAACGAAACTTCCTGTTCTCCAACGTGATCGGCCCGAACTCCAAGATCCTGTTCAACCGCGACCCGGCCGAGCGGGTCAAGGCCGTGGCGCCGTGGCTGACCACCGACTCCTCGGTGTATCCGGCCATCGTGGGCAAGCGGATGGTGTGGATCATCGACGGCTACACCACCTTGGACAACTACCCGTACTCGGAGTTGACGTCGCTGTCCTCGGCGACCGCGGACTCCACCGAGGTGGCCATCAACCGGCTGCGCCCGGACAAGAAGGTGTCCTACATCCGCAACTCGGTGAAGGCCACCGTCGACGCCTACGACGGCACCGTGACGCTGTACGCCCAGGACGAGGCCGACCCGGTGCTGGCGGCGTGGATGAAGACCTTCCCGGGCACCATCAAACCCAAGAGCGAGATCAATGCCGAGTTGGCCTCGCACCTGCGCTACCCCGAGGACCTGTTCAAGGTGCAGCGGGCGTTGCTGGCCAAGTACCACGTCGACGACCCGGTGACGTTCTTCTCCACCTCGGACTTCTGGGATGTGCCGCTGGACCCCAACCCCACCGCCAGCAGCTTCCAGCCGCCGTACTACATCGTGGCCAAAGACATTGCCCGCAATGACAATTCGAGCTCGTTCCAGCTGACGAGTGCGATGAACCGGTTCCGGCGCGACTTCCTGGCCGCCTACATGAGCGCCAGCTCCGATCCGGACACCTACGGCAAGATCACCGTGCTGACCATCCCCGGTCAGGTCAACGGCCCCAAGCTGGCGTTCAACGCGATCTCCACCGACACCGCGGTGTCCCAGGACCTCGGCGTGATCGGCCGCGACAACCAGAACCGGATCCGGTGGGGCAACCTGCTCACACTGCCGGTGGGCCAGGGCGGTCTGCTGTACGTGGCGCCGGTGTACGCCTCGCCGGGGGCCAGTGACGCCGCGTCGTCGTACCCGCGCCTGATCCGGGTGGCGATGCTCTACAACGACAAGGTGGGCTACGGCCCGACGGTCAGCCAGGCTCTCGACGGCATCTTCGGCGCCGGCGCCGGCGCGACGGCCGCCGACCCCGGCCCGATCGACGGCCTACCCGGCGCCAAACCGCCGACCGACGGGGAGCAGAAGGCCCAGGCCGTGGAGATTCCCACCCCGCCGGTGGCGGTGGTGCCCCCGGGCGGGCTGAACCTGTCCGCGACCAAGGCCGCCGCCCTGCAGGAAGTGCAGACGGCCCTCGGTGCGGTGCGCGAGGCGCAGCGCAGCGGCAACTTCGCCCAGTACGGGGCGGCGCTGCAGCGCCTCGACGAAGCGATGGGCAAGTTCGACTCGGCTAAGTAGTGCAGCCAAATAAGGCTCCCCACAGGGTGACTGGCGCCCTTGAGAGTGTGCTGTTATCCATGACGCAGCTGCTCTGAAGGGGTCGTGGATGACGCTCGAGGCCGACCGTGTCCGTTGAGGTCGACGTCACCGATCTGGTGGCCTCCGCTGTCGCCGTCACCGCCTGCGGTGAGGACCTCGCCGCCGGTCACCTCGCCGCCGACGTCCGCATCGACGCCGCCTCGGCCGGCTGGCGGGGCCAATCCGCCGCCGCGCTCGGAGCACTCGCCGACCGGTGGGCCGCGAGCACCGAAGCGTTACTGACCCGGCTGCGCGATCACGCCGCGGCCCTGCACGCCAGCGCCGCCGGGTTCACCGAACATGAGCAGCGCGCCGCGGCGGCATTGGGCTGAGCGGTGACGCTGAGCGCCGCCGACCTCGCCCGCTGGGATCCCGGTGAGGTCCGGGAGGTGGCCGCCGCCGCGCAGACCCGCGCCCGGGCCGCGCTCGACGCCGCCGACGGGCTGGGGCGGTTGCCGTGCCTGACCAGCTGGGGTGGGCGGGCGGCCACCGCGGCCGCCGAGGCGATCGCCCGCACCCGCCGCGATCTGGACGCCGCCGCAGGGGAGGCGCTGCTGGTCGGGCAGGCGGTGCGGCGGGCCGCTGAGCGCATTGAGGCGCTGCGCTCCGAGCTGTTGCGTCTGGAGGGCGAGGCCGCGGCGTGCGGCTTGGGTGTGGACCTGTCGGGCAACCGGATCGTCGGGGTGGCGCCGGGCAATGAGGTCGCCGCGGGGATGCTGCAGGGCCGGCTGGACACCGTTGTGGCCGAGGCCAATTCGATCGACGCCGAGCTGGCCTCCGCGCTGAGCGTCGATGGGGAGCCGGTGGCGACGCTGCCCAGCCCCGGGTTGGCGGGCGCGCTGCCGGAAGGGCCCCTTCCGGAGGACCCCACACAGTTCCACGACCGCTGGGT
>CAXNJA010000177.1:0-5054 GCA_964202555.1 Mycobacterium sp. | reverse complement strand
CCGATGCCGCGCTAGTGTCACTGGTAGTCGGCCACACCGTCGGCACCGACGGCAGGGGAATTGCCATGGCTTCGTCACTGATTGACGCACTGGGTTCGGAAAAGGGCGGCCTGACGCTGCTTAAGTTGCTCGCCGATAACAGTTTTGACTCCATTCTCGTCACCGACGCTTCAGCCAAGGGCCGGATCGTCTACGCGAACAAAGCATTCAAGAAGCTCACCGGACATGACCCCGCGGATGTCGTCGGTAAGGATCCCCGCATCCTGCAGGGCCCCGGAACCGACCGGAAGGTGATCGACCGCCTTGCCGCGGCGATCAAAGCCGGCGGCCGGTTCGAGGGCCGCGCGGTCAACTACAAGAAGGACGGGACGCCGTTCATCATGAACTGGCGGATGTTTCCCCTCAAAGACGCCGGCAAGATCATTGCGTGGGTGGCCATTCAGCGCGAGGCTCTCTCTGCCGGCTAGAGCTGCTTGAGGGCCTCGGCGCAGACAGCTCTGGCATGCTGAAGCCATGACCGAGCCGCAGTTCGGAGGCATCCAGGACGGTATGCCGCCGCCTTACTACCCGCCGGGGCAGTACCCGCCGCCGCCGGGCCAATACCCCCCGACGGGCCAGTACCCGCCGCCGCCGGGGCAGTACCCCCCGCCGGGCCAGTACCCCCCGCCGGGGGCGTTCTTCGACCCTGCTGCCCCCTACGGTCGGCATCCGCTTACCGGTGAGCCGCTGTCGGCCAAGTCAAAGGTTGTAGCCGGGCTGCTGCAACTGCTCGGCCTTCTCGGGATCGTCGGAATAGGCCGCATCTACCTGGGCTACACCGGATTGGGCGTCGCGCAATTGATCGTCGGGTTGGTCACCTGCGGGATCGGTGCGGTCATCTGGGGCATCATCGACGCGGTCCTCATTCTCACCGACAGGGTGCGCGACCCGCAGGGCCGGCCCCTGCGTGATGGAACCTAAGCGGTCAAGACGCTCCTATAGTGCAGACGTGGTCTCGACGTTTACCGGCAGCGAGCCGCCGGCCATCCCCGGTGTTCGGCGTTCATTCATCGACGCACGCGGAGTGCGCTTCCATGTCACCGAAGCCGGGCCGCTTGACGGCAGGCCGGTGCTGGCCTTGCATGGCTGGCCCCAACACCACTGGGTCTACCGCGATCTGTTGACCAACCCGCCGCCGGGGTTACGCATCATCGCACCAGACCTGCCCGGCTACGGATGGTCAGGCCCGCCGCCGCACCGCTGGGCCAAGCAGGACGTGGCCAACGACGTGTTGGCGCTGATGGACGTGCTCGGGCTACAGCGCGCGCTTCTCGTCGGCCATGACTGGGGCGGCTTCGTCGGGTACCAGATGCTGCTGGCCAGACCGGAGCGTTTCGACGGGTATCTGGTGTGCAACATGGCCCACCCATGGCAGACCCCCCGCACGACGCTGCCGCATTTTTGGCGGTTCCTGGCATACCAGCCGTTCGTGGCCAGCATCGGGATGGCACTTCAGCAACGTACTCCCTACCTCGAACGGGTGGTCTTCGGCTTCGGGCCCAAGGCGCACCGGATAGACTCGGCCGCCGCGAAGGTGTACGCGGAGCGCTTTCGTGATCCTGCGTGCGCCCGAGCGGCCACCGACACCTACCGCACGTTTCTGTTGCGCGAATTGCCCTCCGCCTCAAGGCATCCTGAGCAGCGCCGGGCGACTGTACCGATCCGCGCGCTATTCGGAATGCATGACTTCGCCGTCCACCACTCGCTGGCGGCGCCGGACACGGCCAACGCCGACGACTACACCTTCGAGCCGGTCGACGCCGGCCATTTCATCATCGACGAGCGGCCGGAGTTGGTGCGGGCCAGACTGATCGCCCTTGCAGCCGAGACCAAGGCGCCGTCCGACTGACTCCGGCGGGTGGCTGGCGTCCAGCCTCGTCGGTGGCCACCAAGAAGTTCAGCAAGATACTGAACTGATCTGGATCTTTTTCGTGTTCGGCCGCGGCGCAGGGTGGGTCCGGGCTACGTTGCCGTCGGCAATTTCGCTCCCGGCTGTTTCGGGGTCAACCCGCAGAGATGCTGGCTCACCCCCGGTCGCCGACCGGTGGAACTCGGAGGTGACCGGTGGCGCCGATCATTCGTATCGCGGTCCTGCTCCTGGCATTGCTTGCCGTGGTGGGGACGGCTGACCCGCCGGCTAACGCGGGGACGATGTGGCGACAGCAACCGGCTCCGCTCTCCACGCCGTGGACCGACCAGGTCGATCCCGTCAACACCCTGCCCGATTACCCGCGTCCGGGAATGGTGCGCAGCCGGTGGCTCAACCTGAACGGATTGTGGAGTTATCTCGGCCGTTCCGGTTCGCCGATGCTGGCTGCGCCCCCGCCGTTCACCGCCTACAGCGAGCAGATTCTCGTTCCCTTCCCGGTGGAGTCGGCTCTGTCCGGCGTCGCCCGCCACGATGACGAGATGTGGTACCGCAAGCTGTTCCGGGTGCCACGCGATTGGCGGGGGCAGCGGATTCAACTGCACTTCGGGGCGGTCGACCAAGTCGCGACCGTCTGGGTGAACAAGCAGCAGGTGGCCCGGCATGAAGGCGGCTACACCGGCTTCACCGCGGACATCACCCCAGCACTGCGGGGCACCGGCGCCCAGGAGATCACCGTGCGGGTGCAGGACCGGCACGAAGTGGGTCCCTTCCCGGTCGGCAAGCAACGCAGCAAGCCCGGCGGACTTTTCTACACCGGGGCATCCGGCATCTGGCAGACGGTCTGGATTGAGCCGGTCGGCCCCGCGCACATCACCAAATTGGATATCGCCTCGGATCTGGAAAGTCTCACCGTCACACCGAGAGCCTCAGGCACGCGAGATGACCGGGCACTGGTTGTGGTTTCCGAACCGGGTGCCCGGGTGGTCGCGGTCTCCTCCGGTGCCGCGAATCAACCCATCCGTCTGCCGATTCCCAAACCTCAGCTGTGGAGTCCGGACAACCCCTACCTCTACGACGTGCAGGTGAGCCTGGTCCGCCCGTCCGGCGAGGTCCTCGACGCGGTGTCCAGCTACGCCGGACTGCGCACCATCAGCACCGTCAATGACGAAAGGGGTAGACCGCGGATCGCGCTGAACGGCAACATCACCTTCCTGCACGGCCCCCTCGATCAGGGGTACTGGCCGGACGGTATCTACACTGCACCGACCGATGCTGCCCTGAAGTCCGACCTGGAGCGCATCAAGGAACTCGGGATGAATTTCGTTCGCAAGCACGCCAAGGTCGAACCGGCGCGCTGGTACTACTGGGCGGACAAGCTCGGGTTGTTGGTGTGGCAGGACATGCCGTCGCTGGATGTTTCCCTTCGGGTACCGGTCGGCCCCGGTCCGGAACCGGCGCCCGCCGCCAAGGCCAACTTCGAGCGGGAGCTGTTGGCGATGATCGACCAACTCCGCAGTGTCACCTCGATCGTCGGCTGGGTGCCGTTCAACGAGGGCTGGGGCGAATTCGATACCGCCAGGATCGCTGCCGTCGTGAAGGCGGCAGACCCCACCCGGATGGTCAACGCCAACAGCGGGGTCAACTGCTGCAAATCGCGCGGTGACACCGGAGCCGGTGACATCTATGACGACCACACCTATGTCGGCCCGGGCCGCCCCACCGCGCCCGGACCCCGGGTGCGGGTGGACGGTGAGTACGGCGGTCTGGGTCTGGTGCCGGCCGAGAACCGGTGGCCCGGCCGGCCGGAGTCCTACGAGATCGTCGACGATCCGGCCCGGCTGACGCAACGCTACGGCGAAGTGAGTCGCGACCTGGAGGACATCGTGCGCCAGACCGGGCTTTCCGGCGCGATCTACACCCAGTTGACCGATGTGGAGAACGAGGTGAACGGCTTCCTGTCTTACGACCGGAGGCTGGTGAAGATGGACATCGCGGCTGTAGCTGAACGCAACCGTGCGGTGATCGCCGCGGGGGCTGCGGCAACTGAATCGGCGGACATCCGCCGCTGATTATCCTGCCTTTTTCGCCCCTGGGGGGGCGACCCGGCACAGGTCCCACCGCACCGTGATAGCGTGCCGCCAACTTTGCGACCAGACGGGATGAGGGATATGAGTCGGGGCGTACACGCGGTTCAGCACGAGGCCGAGCACAAGATTCAGCACGACGACGAGCGCGGTGGGTTGGCCAGCTTGTCCACCGCCAACAAACGGATGGCGTTGGTGATCGCCATCCTGGCCCTCTTCCTGGCGTTCGCCGAGACCGCCGGCAAGAGTTCTCAGACCGCGGCGCTGAACGCACAGATGGAGGCCTCCAATATGTGGAGTTTCTTCCAGGCCAAAAACGCTCGCCGGACCTCCAATCTCATCGCCGCCGAACAGGCCAACCTTGCCCTGGCCTCCGCCGTCACACCTGAACAGCGGGCCGCCATGGAGAAGCAGATCGCGGAGTGGAACCAGACCGCTGCGCGCTATCGCTCTGAACCCGATGCCGCCGACGGCAAGGGCGAGGGCACCGAGGAATTGTCCCGCCGCGCGGTGGACGCTGAGCATCTCCGCGACGAGATGCTCTCCAAGTACCACAACTATGAGTTCGCCTCGGCAGCGTTCCAGATCGGCATCGTCATCGCCTCGGCAGCCGTCATCACCGGTATGGCCGTCCCCGGCTTCATCGCCAGCGGTCTTGCGCTACTGGCGGGCATGGCGTTCATGGGATTTGGTTTCTTCGCGCCGCACCTGCTGCACCTGTGATAAGACCCGGCAAATAGTTACACGGTCGTTAGCGAACTGTGCCCTTTCGTGCGCGGTGATGCGCAATTCTCCGGGCTACCTTGGGAGTACGTGAGATCTCGGAGGAGGTCATCGTGGTGCTCCTGGTCGTATATGCCGCCGCGGCAATGCTTCTCGCCCCGCTGATCTTCGTGACCGCGGAGTGGATCGGTCACGACGACCATCCGCCTGGGCTGCGCCGGATCTGGTATTCGGTTCTCGCCGCGCTGCTGTGGCCGGTGCTGGCGGTGGGTCTGGCGCAGTTCGCCGTGATCGGTTCGGCCAGACATGCACTGCGGCCTCGGGCGGGCCTGATTAGT
>CAXNJA010000176.1:0-5108 GCA_964202555.1 Mycobacterium sp. | reverse complement strand
TCGATCGACCTTTTCTCGCTGCTCCCACTGGGCGAGTTGTGGATCGCCGCCGCCCGACTGCGCCAACCGGAGCGCATCGCCGGTGCGCTGGAGCAGGGGTTCGCCGTCCTGACCGCGCTCGGCAACCCCCCGGCGTGGGCGCCGTTGCTGCACTGGGCCGGGGTTCATGCGGGCATCCTGGCGGGTGATCCGGCAGCGGTGGCGCCGCACGGGCAGGCGCTGACCGCGATGGCCGAACACAGCGCATTCGCCGCGGCACTGGCCGCCGCCGGCAGAACATGGCTGCGGGTGCTGGCCAACCAGGTGCACCCGGATGAGGTGATCGCCGCAGCACGCGGACTGGCTCGATTCGGACTGACCTCCGATGCCACCAGGCTGGCCGGCCAGGCCGCGCTGCAAGCCCAGGACGCCCGGATCTCGGGACTGATGCTGCAGGCGGCGCGGGAGTTGAAGCTCAGCGTCGGCGCCGACAGCGACCTCTTGGCCGATGCCGCCGACGCCGTCGCCGACCGGCGGCCACGGCCGGTGTCGACTGCGCTGTCGGACCGGGAACGGGAGGTGGCCGAATTACTCCTGCTGGGCATGCCTTACCGCGACATCGGCGGGCAACTGTTCATCTCCGCCAAGACCGTCGAGCATCACGTTGCGCGCATCCGGCGTCGACTCGGCGCCGAATCCCGCTCGGAGATGCTGTCGATGTTGCGCGCTCTGATGGCCGTCGACGAAAGCCCGGCGCCGTCGAATTCGAGGGCTTAATCTGACCTCCCTCGCGCGACGACGGCCCGAGGTGCAACTATGGACCGTCACTACGCACAAGTTACCCGCCGGTAACAACGGCTAAGTTACCGACCGGTAACCTACAGACTCGAGAGGGAAGTCGTGGAAACGCAGACTCTCATCCGGCTCGTCATCGGCCTGACCATGACAGCCATCGTCGGAGTGTTCGCCCTCAAGCGGGTCCTGTATCTGACCAACCTCATCCGGTCAGGCCAGCCGACCGCCGACGAGCGAGGCCGCAAGAACCACCTCGGTGAGCGGATCGCCAACCAGGTCCGCGAGGTCTTCGGCCAGACCCGGCTGCTGAAATGGTCGATCCCGGGCATCGCGCACTTATTCACCATGTGGGGCTTCTTCGTGCTGGCCACGGTGTACCTCGAGGCCTACGGGGTGCTGTTCAACCCCAAGTTCCACCTTCCCGTGGTCGGCAAGTGGGGAATCCTCGGCTTCCTGCAGGACTTCTTCGCCGTCGCCGTGCTGTTGGGCATCATCGCCTTCGCCATCATCCGGTTGCGATCCGAGCCCAAGGACTACGGCCGCGCATCACGGTTCTACGGCTCGCACACCGGCGGGGCGTGGCTGATCCTGTTCATGATCTTCAACGTCATCTGGACCTACGCGCTATTCCGCGGCGCAGCGGTCGGCGCCGGAAACCTGCCCTACAACAAGGCCGCGTTCCTCTCGCACGGCGTCGGCAGCCTGCTCAAACCGTTGGGCACCCACACCAACGAGATCATCGAGACCGTCGCCCTGCTGCTGCACATCGGCGTCATGCTGGTCTTCCTGCTCATCGTGCTGAACTCCAAGCACCTCCACATCGGCCTGGCCCCGCTCAACGTCACATTCAAGCGGCTGCCCAACGCGCTGGGCCCGTTGCTGCAGATGGAATCCAAGGGCGACTACATCGACTTCGAGGATCCCGCCGAGGACGCGGTGTTCGGCCGCGGCAAGATCGAGGACTTCACCTGGAAGGGCTACCTGGACCTCACCACCTGCACCGAGTGCGGCCGCTGCCAGTCGCAGTGCCCGGCGTGGAACACCGGAAAACCGTTGTCCCCCAAGATCCTCATCATGGATCTGCGCGACCACCTGTTCGCCAAGGCGCCCTACATTCTCGGCGGCAAGAACGGCGTCGCGAACACCGACGGCGGCCAGGAGTTGACCCACAACGACGACGAGCATCACGTCCCGGAGTCCGGCTTCGGCCGGGTGCCGGCCGACTCGCCGGTGCAGGCCACCCGTCCGCTGGTGGGTGACGCCGAAGCCCTCGGCGTGATCGACCCCGACGTGCTGTGGTCGTGCACCACCTGCGGGGCGTGCGTCGAGCAGTGCCCGGTGGACATCGAGCACATCGACCACATCGTCGATATGCGCCGCTACCAGGTGATGATGGAGTCGGAGTTCCCCAGCGAACTCGGCGGTCTCTACAAGAATCTGGAAACCAAGGGCAACCCGTGGGGCCAGAACGCCAAGGAACGGCTCACCTGGATCGACGAGGTCGACTTCGACGTTCCGGTCTACGGCAAGGACGTCGACTCGTTCGCCGGCTTCGAGTACCTGTTCTGGGTGGGCTGCGCCGGCGCCCTCGATGACCGCGCCAAGAAGACCACCAAGGCGGTCGCCGAACTGCTGGCCGCCGCCGGGGTGAAGTTCCTCGTCCTGGGCGACGGGGAGACCTGTACCGGCGACTCGGCCCGGCGCTCCGGCAACGAATTCCTGTTCCAGCAGTTGGCATCTCAGAACGTCGAGACCCTCAACGACCTGTTCGAGGGCATCGAGCGGGTCGACCGCAAAATCATCTCCACCTGCCCGCACTGCTTCAACACCCTGGGCCGGGAGTACCCGCAGGTCGGCGGCAGCTACACCGTGCTGCACCACACCCAGTTGCTCAACCGGCTGGTGCGCGACAAGAAGCTGCTGCCGGTTTCCTCGACCAACGGCTCAGCCGGCACGCTCACCTATCACGATCCCTGCTACCTGGGCCGGCACAATCAGGTTTATGAGGCGCCGCGCGAGCTGATCGGCGCTGCCGGTGCGACGCTGACCGAGATGCCGCGGCACGCCGAGCGTGGTTTCTGCTGCGGCGCCGGCGGTGCCCGGATGTGGATGGAAGAGCACCTCGGCACGCGGGTCAACCACAACCGCGTCGACGAGGCACTGACCTTGGATGCGACCACGATCGCGACCGGCTGCCCGTTCTGCCGGGTGATGCTGTCCGACGGCGTCGGTGATCGCGGCAAGGCCGAGCAGGTCGAGGTGGTCGACGTGGCCCAACTGCTGCTGGGTTCGCTGGACCGCGGCGCCATCACGCTGCCGAAGAAGGGTGCCGCGGCCGAACTCTTCGCCGCGACCGCCCCGGCGATCAAGCCGGCCGCACCCAAGGCGGCGCCCAAGTCGGCCCCCACTCCGGAACCGGTCGCCGCGGCTGCTCCGGCGGCCGCGCCCGCTGCTACTGCGGCTCCGGCGGCTCCGGCGAAGGGTCTGGGTATGGCGGCCGGGGCCAAGCGTCCCGGCGCCAAGAAGGCCGCACCCGCGACCGCGCAGGCAGCACCGGCGGCGCCGGCCGAAACCCCCTCCGCCGCAACGGCCCCCGCGGCTCCCGCCGCTGAGGCTGCACCGGTCAAGGGTCTGGGTATCGCCGCGGGCGCCAAGCGTCCCGGTGCTAAGAAGGCCGCCGCGGCACCGGCTGCGGCGCCTGCACCGGCAGCGCAGCCCGCTGCGGAGTCGGCACCGGCTCCGGAGCCGACACCGTCAGCCGAACCGACGGCCGCACCCAGCGCGGACGCCGCGCCGGTGAAGGGTCTGGGCATCGCGAAGGGCGTCCGCCCGCCGGGCAAGCGCACCTGATTTCTCGCCGAAATCAACGTTTGGCAGCGAAAGTGCGAGTTGGAACCGCCAAACGTCGATCTCGGCGCGGTGGTGCGTGGGTGTGTCGCCGGCTCCGCCTTGTCCGTCGTTCCTTCGACGGCGCGCGGGAAGGCGGGCGCCCGAGTGCGACGAAACGTAGCGCAATAGTGCTACATTGACGGAGTGGGCACTACGATCAGCCAGCGGGAACTGCGCAACGACAGCGGGACGATCATGCGGCGTGTCGAGGCGGGAGAACGCTTCACCGTCACCAGGAACGGCGTACCGGTGGCAGACCTGCTGCCGCACGATCCGGCAGAAACGGATCGCCGCCGGCGATTCGTGCCGGTCAACGAGATCGCCGCAGGGCTTGCGGAGCTACCCCAGTGGGAGGCTGAACCGTTCGCCGCGGAGATTGCTCACCTCGACGCCTCAGTGGACGACAGTGATCGTGACGCCTGGGAGGACGCGCTGTGAGCGCTGCTCATCAGCGGGTGCTGCTCGATACCTCGGTGCTCATCGACTATCCGGCCGCGGCGGTAGCCGCTCACGCCGAGACCGCTTCGGTCAGCACGATCTCCCTTGCCGAACTTGCCTATGGACTGCACACCGCGGATCCCCTGCGCAGCGCCGCCCTCGAGCAGCGATACCACTGGATTGCCAACACCTTCGACCTGATTCCCTTCGACGCGGGAGCCGCCCGCATCTACGGCGCACTGTGCGCGAATGTGCGCACTCTCGGCCGCGACCCGAAGCCCCGGCGATTCGACATGCTCATCGCCGCGGTGGCCGTTGCGCTCGGAATTCCCCTCATCACCCGCAACGAGAACGACTTTCGGGGAATCCACGGCGCACTGTCGGTCATTGCAGTCTGACGCGGCGCCGTCACCCCTGGTTGTTGCGCCCCCAGGTGACGGGAAGGGCGCCCAGCCCGGACCCCAGTGAATCGATGTTGACGCTCAGTTCCGCGGCATCCACCATGAGCCGCATGTCGTGAAACCGCGGGATCAGTTGGGCAAGGACCGATTTCAACTCAAGCCGCGCCAGTGGCGCACCCAGGCAGTACCGTCTGCCGTAGCCGAAGGACATGGGTGTCGTCCCCCTGCGGGCGAAGTCGGCGACGTCGGGATCGTCGAAGAACGCCGGATCGTGGTTGGCCGATCCGGGGTCCAGGATCACCAAGTCCCCGTCGGCGATGGTGACCCCGGCGATGTCGATGTCCTCGCGCGCGTAGCGCGGGATGCCGGGGTTGGCGTTCATCGTGACCCGCATCAACTCCTCGGTCGCCTTGGGAATCAGCGCCGGATTGTCCAGCAGTGCCTGCCACTGGGTCGGCTCGCTGAGCAACTGCGCTACCTGGTGCCAGATCTGGACCACCGACGTCTCGAAGCCCGCGAACAGCAGAACCCTTGCGAGAACTGCGATTTCGACGTCGGCAAGGTCATCTTCGGTGCACAGAGATGAGATCACGTCGTCGCCGGGGT
>CAXNJA010000175.1:0-5154 GCA_964202555.1 Mycobacterium sp. | reverse complement strand
CGCGGCCGGCGGGGCATGCGGAGATCCGCCAATTCCCGGCGGCGTCGATGCCGGTATCCCACCGGGCACTGCTGTCATCGGGGCGGACAACGCTGGAAGTGCAGCATCGGGAACGGGCAGCGTGGGCAGCCCGGCCTGGTTCACCAGTTGGGTCAGTTCAGTTAGGGGCGGGTTGAAACCGGAGACGGCGGCAGCACTGGCCGCCTGGGTCACTGCGCCCACATTCAACTCGCGGGCCGCATTGATGACCTCTTGGACCTGACTCGCGGCCTGCGGGTTGATCGCCGCGGTCGCTTCGATCTCGGCGATCAGCCAATGGGCAAGGTTGACGACCTCGGAGATCCCCGTCTTGGTGGCCGTCGCGGTGGAATAGACCGATTGGTACCAGAGGATCGCAGTTGCCAGCGCCATCTGCTGCTCGTGCAGCGAGGCGATGACTCCGGACACCTTCGCGGCGGCCGCGGCCGACGCCGAACCAGACCACGTGACCGGGGAAAACAAATGAGGCTGCTGGTGCATCCAAGCCTCCGACACGGAGGTCACTTGCCGCAGCACGTCGGTCAACTCGCCCGCCCTGGCCGATAGGGCGTCCTCGTCGAGTTCGGGCCAACCGCCGCCGGCCAGCATTTCGTGAGAATACGGGCCGACGGGTTTGGGAACGGACATGATCAGCCCACTACCGCGGCGCGGCGCCATCGTGGATGGAGATCACGAACGGCCTGTGCGTCAGCCGCCCGTTGACGACGCGGGTGCGGGAACCACGGTCGTCGGGGTTGCCGGCGATGCCGTCGGCGCAGGGGTCGCCGCAGGGCTGGCAGCTGCAGCAGGTGGAGATGAACTCGCGGGTGCGGGTGCCGTCGGGGCAGGGGCAGATCCCTGGCTAGCCGACGTCGGCGGTGGCGTCGTCGGCACGGCCGTGTCGTGAACGTCCAGTGGTGCGGCGGTCGGCGCCGGCTGCGCCGGCGTCGCACTACCTTGCACGTCATCGGGTGCCGCGGCGGTGGCGGGCGTGCTCTGAGCCGGTGCGGTCTGAGTCTCGGGCGCAGCGGCGGTCGAGGGCGTGCTCTGAGCCGGTGCGGTCTGAGTCTCGGGCGTCGACGCCGCTGCCGGGCTGTTCCCAGTGCCCGCAGCCGCCTCGGCACCCGATGCGCCCGCGGATGCGGCTGCCGACCCCGTCTGCGGCGCCGTGTAGGTGTTCTGCCCCGCTCCACCGTTCCACGTCGGGGCTGCTCCGTCGGTGGCCGCGCCGGGGGGAGGCTGAACCCAGGTAAGGCGACTCCCGTAAACCACCGAATCCGGCGAGGCTCCGGTGACGTCGAAGTACAGCTTGCCGGTTACTGACTGTCCTTGACCCAGTCCGGAGGGATTGACCCCCTGAGCGCTGGGAACCTGGAACAGCACGTGATAGGTCTCGCCGTTGGCCGCCCGGGCGCTGAAGTCCGGAATGAACGGCTGCGCACCACCGGCGATCGCCTCTTCGGTGGCGGTGGCTTCCCATAGGGTTCCGCGAGGCGTGAACGGGATGACGTCGGAGCTGGGCTTGAGCCCACCCACGGTCCACCCCGAGACATTGCCACCGTCGACGAGCTTTCCCTGCTGGCCGAGTTGCTGGACGTCCGTGCCCTCTGCCAGCGCTACCGCTGGCAACGCCAGACCAGCCGCGCCCACCGCGAACGCGGCAACAGCGATCGCGAGCCCACGCGACTTTGGAATCACGTCAAAACCCCCACATCAGGATCAAGGCAGCTGAACTCCACGGATCAGCCTGCGCGGTGGGCACAGTAGCAAATCCGCCGATGCCCCGCACGGCGATTACGCCTTCCGCTGGCGAATTCGTATCTGTTTGCCTGGTTGCAGGCCTGCGGGATATGCCTACAATCCAGACGATTCGCGGGACGCCACTAGTCGGCGCGGAGTGCACTAGAGGAAGTGGTGACGGTTGAGGAAAATCGCCGCAGTGGCACTCGCGCTGACAATCACCTTGACCAGTGCACCACCTGCCTACGGGCTGGAACCTCCGGTGATCGACCCAGGGGCCACTCCCCCGGACGTGACCGGGCCCGACCAACCCACCGAGCAGCGTCGGAAATGCACAGCCCCAGAGAAACTGCCGGACTCCAATTTCGCCGATCCCCCCTGGGGCAACACCTACCTGCGGGTCGCCGAATCCCACAAGTTCGCCACCGGGAGGGGCATCACCGTCGCCGTCATCGACACCGGTGTCAACGCATCACCGCGGGTTCCCGCCGAACCGGGCGGTGACTTCGTCGGGGGCGGCGACGGATTGCAGGACTGCGATACGCACGGAACGCTGACCGCGTCGATCATCGCGGGCCGACCCGCACCCACCGACGCCTTCGTCGGCGTGGCTCCCGAAGCGAAAATTCTGTCCCTGCGCCAAACCTCGGAGGCGTTCCTGCCAACGGGAATGCAGGTGGACCCCAGCGACCCCAACACCTCGCCGACTGCGGGTTCTCTTCGGAGCCTGGCCCGGGCCATCGTGCATGCCGCCAATCTCGGAGCAGGAGTCATCAACGTCAGCGAAGCCGCCTGCTACAAGGTGACCCGACCCATCGACGAGAAAACCCTCGGCGCGGCCATCAACTACGCAACCAATGTCAAGAACTCCGTCGTGGTCGTCGCGGCGGGTAACACCGGCAGCGAGTGCACCCAGAATCCGCCTCCCAATGCAGCGGTACCGTCGGATCCCCGCGGCTGGAAGCAGGTCCAGACCGTCGTCTCACCGGCCTGGTACTCACCGCTGCTGTTGACCGTCGGCGGAATCGGCCAGAACGGCACGCCGTCTGGTTTCTCAATGACTGGCCCCTGGCTCGGCGTGGCCGCACCGGCCGAGAATATGATCGCGCTCGGCTACGACGGAGCGCCGGTCAACGCCCTACCAGGTCAGGACGGGCCAGTACCGATCAACGGCACCTCGTTCGCAGCTGCTTACGTATCAGGCGTCGCAGCCCTGGTGCGTCAACGCTTCCCCCAACTCACCGCCAACCAAGTGATCAATCGCCTGATATCGACGTCCCGCCATCCCGGCGGCGGGGTCAACAACGTGGTGGGCGCCGGGGTGGTCGATCCGGTCGCAGCGCTGACGTGGGATATTCCGGCAGGTCCGGCAACACCGGAGTACAAAACCAACGAGTTGCCGCCCCCGCCGCCGGTGCAGCCCCCCGATCGTGGTCCGATCACCGCGGTCGTGTTGATCGGCGCCGGAATTGCGCTGGCCGTCGGACTTGGATTTGGCGCCCAACGGGCGCTGGGGCGCAAATGAGCACCACTTTCCCGGTCGGGCTGAAGTTATCCACCGGACAGGCTGTGGTGGCAACGACGGTCGCCCCGGCATTGTTCGCTATCGGCGTCGCTTCGGGTCGGCTGTGGTTGGGAATCGTGTTGGCGGTTCTTACGCTGGGCCTCGGTCTGGTCGCCGTCCGCGGTCGCACCATTACCGGCTGGGTCAGGGCCCTGTATTCATGGCAGCGCCGACGCACGACCGCACCTGCCGCACCGTCCGAACCCGTGGTGGGTTCCACCGTCATGCCGGGCGATCATGTCGCGGTCCGCTGGCATGACCAAGAGATGGTCGCTCTCATCGAGTTGATTCCGCGGCCCTACACCCCCAGCATCGTCATCGACAAGCACTGTTTCACCGACGATGTCATCGACACCGCGCTCGTCGAAGAACTGCTGTACGCCCACTGCCCCGACCTGCAGGCGGACGTCATTTCCGCGGGCTACCGGGTGGGCAAGACCGCCCCCGCCGGCGTCATCTCCCTTTACGAACAGATGATCGGCACCCTCCCTGCACCCGCTCACCGACGCACCTGGATTGTGCTGCGGGCCGAACCCGACAAGACACGGAGGTCGTCCCAACGCCGCGCCGACGGCGTCGGCGGTCTGGCCCGCTACCTCGTGGCGTCAGCCACCCGAGTGGCCGATCAACTTGCCAGCAACGGCGTCGATGCCCGCTGCGCCCGTAGTTTCGATGACTTCGACAGTGCGACCGCAATCAGCTTCGAGGACGAATCATGGTCGTCCATCAAGGGGCGCAACGTATTCACCGCCGCCTACAGCGCCCCAGGTGGACCAGACGCATGGTGGTCCGAACGTGCCGACCACACCATCACGCGCGTGACTGTCAAGCCGGGGAGCCCACCCACATCAACGGTATTGCTGACAACCTTGGCTAGACCCACTACGCCACGCGGATTTTCACGACTCTTCGGCGGCCAGCGCGCCGCGCTGAGCGGCCTGAGTCCACTGACGGACAAACATCACAAACTTCCCATCGGCTCAGCGGGTGTGCTCATTGGCGAGACCAAAGACCGCAATCCGGTCTTCCTACCCTTCGACGACATCGACCACCGGATCATCGTGGGCGACGGACTCATGTTCAGCCAGTTCATGGTCCGATCCGCCGCCGCCGGCGCAGTCGTGACCGTCGATGCGCGGTTACGCGAGTTCGGAGACATGGTTAACGCCCGCTTCGGCGAACCGAAGCTGAACTGGCCCGGCGCCACAACGTATTTCACACCCCATCACCAGGTGGAAGTCATCAATCTCAACCGCAACTACATCATCACGCCGCGCCACGGCAAGCTCCCGATCCGGTTGGTCGAACCGCGGGAGGAAAGCAGATACGCCGACGCGCTGAAGCGCTGACGTTTGATTGTTTTAGCTTGAGAAGTAGCCCTCAGAGGTACGGGACCAATCAAGCAGCGGCAGATCTTCGCGGTCCATCCTTCAGCAATTGCTCGATCGGGTGCCGCCGCTGCTATTACGCTTTCGAATTGTTGGGGATCACCGATAACACGAATTGAGGCTCTTCCGGGATCGAGTCGTGCAGCGCAGAGATGGTCAGCTCCGCAATCAGCGTCTCCTGTTCGGTTGAGATGATTCGTGACCGCGTCGCGCTGTCGATGGTGCCGACTCCATGGTCGATTTGAAGGACAAGCGTCCCGGCGACGCCGGGGCCTTCGGTAGCGGCAGAGACATTCCGATAGAGCTCACGACAGTTCGGTACCGATTGAAGCTCCTGCTCGCAGATCGTCGAAAACAGCGCGCCGGAGTCGACAGAAGCTTGTACCCGGTAGAGGTTCAACACCGCATTGGCACAGAACACCTCCTTGCGCGGGTCATCCGTCC
>CAXNJA010000174.1:0-5155 GCA_964202555.1 Mycobacterium sp. | reverse complement strand
GGGCGTGGCGGCGTTGTTCAGTGCGCTTTCGGCGACCCGGTAATAGACCGTGACTTCCTGGGTGGACGGTGCTGAGAGCTTGACCGTGACGGGGATATTGGTGATGCCGCTGTTGCCCTCGGGCTGCGACTGGACATAACCCTTCAGGCCGGCGGTGATGGCAACGAGTGACTTCGGGCTGACCGGTACCGCGACCGGTAGTTCGGTTTTTCCGCCGTACTGGTCGGTGAAGGTGATCGTGAAGGTGTCGGTCTTGTCGGCCGCTGTGGCGTCAGAGCTGGCGGCGGTATTACGGGCGGCGGCGGTCGGGGTGTAGCTGAATGTCCCATCCGAGCCGAATGCGACGGAACCCTTGGTCGTCGAGGTCGGGAGGCTGTAGCTCACGGTGTCTCCGTCAGGGTCTGAGACGGTGACGCTTCCGGTCACTTTCCCTGTGGTCTGGTCTGGTGCGTTGATGGTCAGTATCGACGCGACCGGAGCTTTGTTGGACGGGCTGATCGCCACACTTACCGTGATGGGCAAGCTAGCGCCGTAGCCGTCGGCAACGGTGATGGTGAAGGTGTCGGACTTCTCACCGGCGCTGGCCCCGGTTCTCGCGGCTGCGTGACGGGCGGTCACGGTGGGGGTGTAGGTGAAGGTGCCGTTGCTCGCGACTGTGACCTTGCCCTTGCTGGTGTTGGTCGAACCGCTGTAGGTCAGTGCGTCCTTGTCGGCATCGGTGGCCGTAACGCTTCCGGTGATGACGCCGGTGGTCGCATTGGGAGTGCTGGTAGTTGTGCTGCCCGCCACCGGCGCGGTGTTCTTCGGGCTGATCGCTACGGTGACCGGAATGGTGCTGATCGCGCCGTACTTATCGGTGACTTGAACGGCGACGGTGGCCGCCTTATCGGACGCCGGCGCACCCACTCGGGCCGCGGCGTGGCGGGCGGTAGCTGTCGGCGTGTAGGTGAAATCGCCCGTGTTCGTGACCGCGAACGTCCCCTTGGCCGTGGTGGTCGCCGCTGCTGTGTAGGTGATGGGGTCCTTGTTCGGGTCGGTGGCATTGACCTTCCCGGTGACCACGCCTGTGGTGGTGTTGGTGCTCACCGTCGGAGTCCCGGCGACGGGTGCTGAGTTGGACGGCGCGATAGTGGCGGTGACGCTGACCGCTTTCGTGCCGCCGTGCCCGTCGGCCACCGTGATGCTGAACGTGTCGGTTTTAGTTGTCGTGGAGATTCGCGCCGAAGCCCGCGCTGTTGCGGTCGGGGTGTAAGCAAACGTCCCGTCAGCGTTCACCGTGACCGTCCCATTGGGCGGTTTGGTGGCGGTGTAGGTCAGCTTGTCCTTGTCGGCGTCGGTGGCGGTGACCGTGCCCTTGGCCACCCCGGTCACCGGGTCGGGCTTGCCGATCGTCGCCGTGGCGGTGGGGGCGGTGTTCTTCGGGCTGATGGTCACCGTGACCGGGACGGCCAGATTGCCGCCGTAACCGTCGGTGACGGTCACCGTGAAGGTGTCGGCCTTATCGGCGGTCGTTACCCCGATGCGGGCTGCGGTGTGGCGGGCCGCCGCGGTTGGGGTGTAGGTGAACGCCCCGGCGGCGGTGATGGCCACCGTCCCCTTGGCGGTGGCCGCCGGGACGCTGTAGGCCAGCGGGTCTTTGTCGGCGTCGGTGGCGGTGACCGTGCCGGTCACCACCCCGGTGGTCGCGTTCGGGCTTCCCACGGTGGCCTTGCCGCCGCTCGGGGCGGCGTTCTTCGGGCTGACAGGAACGCTGACTGCGCGGGTGACCGCCGCACCCTTAGCGTCGGTCACCGTGACCGTGACCGTGTCGGTGGTGACCGCCGTGGTGGCCCCGACCTTGGCCGCGGAATGCCGGGCGGTCGACGTCGGGGTGTAGGTGAACACCCCCGCGGTGGTGATCGCCACTGTGCCCTTCGCGGCGGAAGCCACGGTGGCCTTGTAGGTCATCTTGTCGCCGTTGGGATCACTGGCCTTGACCGTCCCAGTGACAGCTCCGGTAGTTGTGTTGGGCGCACTCAAAGTGACACTGGAGATCACCGGCGCACTGTTGGTAGCCGCCGCGCCCGGCACCGCAACTGTTGTCGCTGCCGGGGCCACCGGCTGCCCCGTCGACACCGCGGCAGCAGGGGCTTTCACCGCCTTCGGCGCATCCAGTTCGCGGCGAGCAGCAGCCAGCATCACCCACGACACCGGGGACTGCACCGGGGACGCAGGCCCATTGCCCAACAGCGGGGCCCACACCGACTCCACCCGCCCCGACGCGGCAGCCGGTTTCGGCGCTGCGAGCATCACCGGCTGGGCAGCGACCGACGGCGCAACGATCAACGGCGCCGACACGGGCGTCGGCACCGAAGCAGCCGCCGGACTGCCCAGATAGCTGCTGTCAATCAGCGCGCCAACCGAAGCCGGCGCCTCAACAACAGGCGCCGATTCGGCAAAGGTGTCAGCTCTTGTGCCCCTTGATAACTCGAACCGCTCGCCGGAAGCAGGCTGCAGGGTTGAAGCCGACGGCACGGGCACGCCGAGGCGGGCCGCGTCGTTAAGCCCAGTGCCACTGACCTGTGGTGCGGCGTGTCCCTGCGGCGGCTCGATGACCTCACGGTCACTGCGGCGAGGGCTAGTTGCAGTGGGCGTCGGAAGCGGAGCAGGGACTCCGGCGGCCTCCGTTGATCGCGGCGCACCGCTGCGCCCTGGGGATCGGCGGGACTTCGACGGCGTCGACGCAGACTCGGTGGCCGATTCCGCACCCCCTGCCGAGGCCGACGAATCGGACGAATCAGCCGGGGAGGCCCAGGCGGTTCCCACACCGCCGATGACCATCCCCACACCCAAGGTCACTGCTAGGCAGCCAACCCGGCCCACAAACGCTGAAGCACCCATTTCCCCGAACCCCCTCATCCGCCGACGCTCTCAGCGTCAGCAAACGGCAGTATCGCAGATCGGCAGCCCTTAGACGAAACCTGCGCATTCCGGCGAATACCGTTGCATACAGCGGTATTTTCGTTCGCAAGCAGGGCATCAAGAGCAGAGAACCCGAATGCTTCGTTGCCTGCAGCGAATCTTCGTTCCGCCGTCTTCCTCCCGTCCTCACTTCATGGGCCCATGCTCAGCTGGAAAAACGCAGGTGGCTGAGATACGTTCAGTCACCTGTCAAAGAAAGTGGGCGCAAATGTCGGACATCGTCGAATCTCCGAGTGTCTCGCCGGGTCCCCGGCACTGGTTGCGCCGAGGTGTGGCGATCGCCGGTTTCGCCCTGGTGTCGGGTGCACTTCCCCTTGCGGTGCTCGCCTCGCCGTCCAGCACACCGACCAATCTTGCTGAATGCGGCATCGGTTGGGTCTGGGACCCGATTGCGTTCCGCTGTGTTCCCGTCGCTCCGGTAGTCGGACCCGTCGGACCCGTCGGAGTCGGTGGAGTCGTCGGCCCGGTCGGAGTCGACCCGGTCCTCGGACCCGTCGGTCCAGTCGGGGTCGGTCCCCGGTAACTCCCACGGCCTCTGTTGCCCGATCTGACATGAGCAACGACTCGGCGCGCGGCATCACTCAGACTTGTTTGTGCCTCTGAGATCCCGATCCCGGCTCGGCTGCACCCGCTTGGGTTCGCCCGGCATCTTCGGGTAGTTCGGCGGATACGGCAGGTCCCCCAGACCCAGCGCAAGTTCGGCGGCCCACATCGCCATCAGCGGCTCGATCGACTGGGCCAGTGAGTCCATCTCCCCCATCGGGTCACCGCGCTGCGCGATCAGGGCCGGCACCGTGGCCATGGTGTAGTCGTCCGGGGTCTCAGCGGCGGCGAGTTCGGTCCAGGTGAGCGGCGTGGACACCGTCGCGATCGGGGTCGGGCGCACCGAGTAGGCGGCGGCGAAGGTGCGGTCGCGGGCGTTCTGGTTGTAGTCGATAAAGATCCGCTGCCCGCGTTCCTCTTTCCACCAGGCGGTGGTCACCAGGTCCGGTGCCCGGCGTTCGACCTCGCGGGCCAGTGCGATACCGGCGTGGCGCACCGCGATGAAGTCCCGATCGGGGGTGATGCGCAGGAACACGTGCACCCCGCGGCCACCGGAGGTCTTCGGGTAGCCCACCAGGCCGAGTTCGTCGAGCAGCGGTTTGAGGACGTCGACGGCGACGGCCCGGGCTTGCGCGAAACTGGTGCCGGGCTGCGGGTCGAGGTCAATGCGCAACTCATCGGGGTGATCGGTGTCCGGGCAGCGAACCTGCCAGGGGTGCAACGTGATTGACCCCATCTGCGCGGCCCACACGACAGCAGAGGGATGGGTGGGCATCAGCGCGTCGGCCGTCCGCCCGGACGGGAAGGTGATCCGGCAGGTTTGCAGATAGTCGGGATGTTTCTCCGCAACCCGCTTCTGGTAGATCATCTCGCCGTCGATGCCGTCCGGAAAGCGCTGCAGGTGAGTGGGACGGTCACGCAGCGTGGTGAGCATCGTCTTGGCGATGGTCCGGTAGTAGTCGATCAGCGCGCCCTTGGTCCCGGCGGCACCCAGCTTGGGGAAGAACATCTTGTCCCGGTTGGTGATTCGCACCATGACGCCGTCGACGTCGATCTCCTCGGCCGCGGCGCTCACCGTGCCGCCAGCACGTCATTGAGGTCGTAGTGCAACGGCACGTCGAGTTGGTCGAAGGTGCAACCGGCTGGGTCGCGGTCGGGCCGCCACCGGATGAACCGCACGGTGTGCCGGAACCGACGCCAGGCCCCGGTTCCCTCCATCTGGTCGTAGGCCACCTCGGCGACCCGTTCCGGCCGGATCGGGATCCACCGCTTGTCGGCCGCCGAGTTCCACCGGCTGGGCTCACCGTCCTTGGCGGCCCCCTCACGCAGCGGTTCCAATTCCTCCAGAAGGCGCAGCCGGTCTTTGGCGGTGAACGACGCAGCCCCGCCGATCATCTGCAGTTCGCCGCCGTCGTTGTGCAGGCCGAACAGGATCGACCCGACACCCTGGCCGCTCTTGTGGATGCGGTAGCCCATCGCCACGCAGTCCGCGTCGCGGGCGTGCTTGATCTTGACCATGTCGCGCTGGCCGGGCAGATAGTGCCCGTCGAGTCGTTTGGCGATCACCCCGTCCAGGCCCGCGCCCTCAAAGGTGTTGAGCCACTCGGTGGCTCGTTGCGGATCCTCGGTGGTGCCGGTGACGTGGCACCAC
>CAXNJA010000173.1:0-5163 GCA_964202555.1 Mycobacterium sp. | reverse complement strand
GTCCTCACCGCCGGCGCCCATGATGCCGCTGACCTGAGCATTCTTCAGTGGCTGACCTTCGGTGACGTCGGCGCTGGTCAGAGTGAAGCTGGGCAGTTCGGGCAGAAAGTCGTACGGGTTGTACGGGAAAGCCATGATGCGTTGCTCCTGTCGTTTCAGCAGTTCTTCAGGAAGTGCTCGAGCACCTCGACGCCGAACTGCAGGGCGTCTACCGGCACCCGCTCGTCGACACCGTGGAACAGTGCCGCGAAATCCAGTTCCGGCGGCAGCCGCAACGGCGCGAAACCGAAGCATCGGATGCCAAGTCGGGCAAAGGCCTTGGCGTCGGTACCGCCGGAGAGCATGTAGGGCACCGTGCGCGCCTCCGGGTCGACGGCCAAGATGGCGTCATTCATCGCGTCGACCAGGTGTCCGTCGAAAGTTGTCTCATACGAGGGCAATTCAGAGATCCACTCGCGGGTGACGTCCGGGCCGATGAGCTCGTCCACTTCCCGTTCGAACGCGGCCTGTCGGCCCGGCAGCACCCGGCAGTCCACGACGGCCTCGGCGGTGGCCGGGATGACGTTGGCCTTGTAGCCGGCCTTGAGCATGGTGGGATTGGCAGTGTCGCGCAGGGTGGCCCCCAGCATCCTGGCCATCGGGCCGAGTTTGGCCACCGCACCCTCGAGGTCCTCGGTGTCAAAGCTCAACCCGGTCTCTTCGGCTACCGCGGACAGGAACTGTGCGACGGTGTCGGTCAACACCAACGGGAACTGGTGGCTGCCCAGTCGCGCAACGGCGTTGGCGATCTTGGTGACCGCGTTGTCGTCGTGCACCATCGAGCCGTGACCGGCCCGGCCGCGGGCGGTCAACCGCATCCACAACAGGCCCTTTTCGGCGGTCTCGATGAGGTAGAGCCGGCGCTCACCGCCGTCGCGGCGGGGCACGGTGACCGAGAAGCCGCCCACTTCCCCGACCGCCTCGCTGACGCGATCGAACAGGTCGGGACGGTTATCCACCAGCCACTGGGCACCGAATTTGCCGCCGTGCTCCTCGTCGGCGACGAAGGCGAATATCAGATCCCTCGGCGGAACGACCCCGGTGCGTTTGAAGTGCCGGGCGACGGCCAGCATCATGCCGCACATGTCTTTCATGTCCACCGCGCCGCGGCCCCATACGTAGCCGTCGGAGACCGCCCCGGAGAATGGGTGAACGCTCCAGTCGGCGGCCTCAGCCGGAACCACGTCGAGATGGCCGTGGATCAGCAGGGCGCCGCGGGACGGGTCGGAGCCCGGAAGCCGGGCGAAGACGCATGCCCGGTTCGGCGCACCGGACTCGATGTATTCCGGCTGGAAACCCACCTCGCGCAGTTGATCGGCCACCCACCGGGCGCAGTCGGCCTCCCCCACCGTGGTGGTCGGATCGCCGGTGTTGGAGGTATCGAAGCGGATCAACGCGCTGACCAGTTCCACCACCTCGCCGGTCACGTCGTCCAGGCTTGCCAGCGTCACGTTCCTTTCCTACCACTGACCCAGCTGGGGCGCCCGGCCCGGTGTCCCTACCACATCGTTAACTCGAACCACGTTTACAACACGCACACCATGGGGTTCTAATTACTCCGATGAAGAGCCGAATGCCAATGATGGCCGCGCTGTTGAGCCTGACGGTGCTGGGGGCGGGCTGTGCCACCACAACCGAGGGCGCCGCGACCTGGGCCGGTCCGGCGCCGGCGATCACTGCGAATACCTTGGCCGGCCTGTTGCTGCCCGCCGCGCAGGTCGCAGCGGAACTGTCGGGCGGCGACGTCGTCGTCACCAGGCAGGTCACCGCACCCTGGGACGACAGCGCGGGGATCACCGGCGGAGTCGGGTGCTTGGCCGTGGCCGGCGCCGCCCAGCGCGGCGTCTACGACAACACCGGTTGGACCGCGATGCAGGGCCAGGTGCTGCGTGAGCCCCCGGCGGCGCCGGACTGGGCGCACTTCGCCACCCAGGCGGTAGTGCTGTTCCAGACACCCCCCGCGGCCCAGGAGTTCTTCGCCCGGTCCCGGCAGACCTGGGCCGACTGCTCAGGTCGCGACCTGAACTACACCCCGCCGCTTGCGCCGCAACAGCTTTGGTCGATCGGTCCGGTGAGCATCCACAACGACGTCTTGACGGTGTCCCGCGAGCAGCGCAGCCCGCAGCGATGGTCCTGTCAGCGGGCTCTGACGGTGAACGGCACCGTCGCGGTGGACGTGGAGGCCTGTGCGCTGCAGGGGCCCACCTCGGCGGCGGCGGCGATCGCCCGTGCCATCGCCGAGCGTATCGGCCCCGCCTAAGCTGCGGTTTGGGCCGACGACTTCAGATCCGATAGCCTTAGTCGCCCACCGCATGGTGGGTGCGTGAGTCCGAGTGGCGGAATGGCAGACGCGCTAGCTTGAGGTGCTAGTGCCCTATTAACGGGCGTGGGGGTTCAAGTCCCCCCTCGGACACAGAAATGCTCTGACTTAGACCGAGTCGGAGTCCTCGCGGGCCGTGTTGCCCGCCCGCCCGCGGGTTCGGATCAGGCTGGCGACGGTGGTGATCAGCAGCACGAGGCCGATGACGCTGATCGACATCGCCGTCGAGATCTCCGGGACGTTCACATGGTTTCCGCCGTTGATGAACGGCAGGGTGTTCTTGTGCAGCGCGTGCAGGATCAGCTTCACACCGATGAAACCGAGAATGATCGACAGACCCGCCGACAGGTAGATCAGCCGGTCCAGCAGCCCGCCGATCAAGAAGTACAACTGTCGCAGGCCCATCAGCGCGAACGCGTTCGCGGTGAACACGATGTAGGGCTCTTCGGTGAGGCCGTAGATCGCCGGGATGGAGTCCAGAGCGAAGAGCAGGTCGGTGAAGCCGATCGCGACCAGCGCCAACATCATCGGGGTGACGAACCTCTTGCCGTTGATGCGGGTGATGAACTTGTCACCGTCGTAGTCGTCGGTGGTCGGCACGAACCGGCGAACGAAGGTCACCAGCCGGTTCTCCCGTTCCACCTCCGCTTCTCGTTCGTGGCCGCTTTCCCGGGCCAGTTTGAGTGCGGTGAGGATGAGGAAGAGTCCGAACAAATAGAACACCCAACTGTAGGCGTTGATCGCGGCGGCACCGAGGGCGATGAACCCGGCCCGCATCACCAGCGCCATCACGATGCCGATCAGCAGCAGTTTCTGCTGGTACATCCGCGGCACCGCGAACGAGGCCATGATGACGGTGAAGACGAACAGGTTGTCCACCGACAGGGCTTTCTCGGTGACGTAACCGGCGAAGTACTCCCCGCCGAACTGGCCGCCCCAGTACCACCAGATGAAGAACCCGAAGAGGATCGCCAGG
This sequence comes from Mycobacterium sp., assembly GCA_964202555.1. Taxonomy (GTDB): domain Bacteria; phylum Actinomycetota; class Actinomycetes; order Mycobacteriales; family Mycobacteriaceae; genus Mycobacterium. The sequence continues at coordinate 1,828 of CAXNJA010000173.1, read as the reverse complement.
GTGACGTAGACGGTCGACCAGATCGCCGATTCCCGGAACGTCGGTTCGTGAGCGACCCGCACGTGAGCGAAGAAGTCGAAAACGAACAATCCCAGGATCGCCACACATGTGATGACCCAGATGCCGGTGGACACGCCCATACCGACCAGTATTCCGGAAATCTGATTCGCAGGTCCAGTCAGGGTCGGTTAGTACGGCCCTTACTAAGGCCCTTCCAGGTGGCGCCCCGACCGGTCGCGGCGTAAACGATCCAGGAGGAGACCACCGCGGAGAACACCACTGCGTGTGCCAGTCCAGTACCCGCTGCCGGGTAGACCACACCCGTGACGTAGTGGTCGATGAAGCCCGCCGGCCCCAACGACGGCAGACCAACCTGCGATCGGGCCCACCGTTCGATGTCGGTCAGCGGGCAGCCGTAGTGGGCGATCACGCTGCCCAACGCCCATGTCACCGCGGCCACATGCAGCCATATCGAGCGCCGCCACCGCAGCGCCAGGAAGCCGCCGAGGGGCAGATAGACGAGGAAGGCGAAGTGGGCCACGACCACCAGAATCAGAACCAGCCACACCCCGGCCCGCAACAGCGGTTCCATACCGTCAAGCTACCGCTGTCGTAGCGTAAGCGGGTGCCCCGGCAGGTGTTGTTCGTCCGCAACGACCCGACCGCGCCGGAAGCATTGCTGGGCGACGTCTTCGCCGAATGCGGTTTCGAGGTAAACACTTTCGATGTCGTGACCGCCGACCGGGCCGCCGACCCTTCAGTGGAGGTGACGTTCCCGGATCCCAGCGGTTATGACGTGATCGTGCCGCTCGGCGCGCGCTGGGCCGCCGACGACGACAGCCTGCCGTGGATCACAGCGGAAATGGAGATGACCCGTCGTGCGCTGGCGTGTGGCGTCGGGGTATTAGGTGTCTGTTTCGGAGGGCAACTGTTGGCCCGTGCGCTCGGCGGGACGGTGGGCCGCTCCCCCCAACCGGAGATCGGCTGGCATGACGTGCACAGCAGCAGACCTGACCTGGTGCCGGCCGGGCCGTGGTTCCAGTGGCATTTCGACCGCTTCACAGCACCCCCGGGTGCACTGGAAGTCGCTCGCAATGAGCGCGCCACCCAAGCCTTCGTTCACGGGCGGGCTTTGGGGCTGCAGTTCCACCCCGAAGTGGATGCCGCGCTGGTGCAGCGGTGGATCGCCGAGGACGCCGACGGGGATCTCGGTCGGCTGGGGTCCTCAGCGCACGACCTGCGGGCCCGCACCACACTCGAGGTCGATGACGCCGCACGGCGGTTACGCCTGCTGGTGGGCGGCTTCCTGACGCTGCTCGCCGAGCAGGACACCCACCATCCGGACCGCTTCGGGTAGCGCAGAGCGAACTTCGGGGCTGAGCCCCGCTCCGTTGCCGGTGTCGGCAACACCGACACCGACCACCACCACCCGGCCCGGGGCGCGGCCCAGCGCGCGCGCCAGTTCGTAGGTCTGCCGCAGGCTCAGATCATGGGAACTCACCGGCGTGACGGTCTCGTCGAGTTCGGCGAGCGAGCACTGCCGCACCGATCCGGCCGGCACCCCCACCGCGGCGTCCACCAGAACCGCCAGCAGACAGCCGTCCCAGGCGTCGAGGATGGCCGTCGGCTCAGCCGCGCAGGTCACGATCCGGACACCGTCTGGATTGGTGGCCGCGACGTGCCCGACCACAGCCGGGCCTATCCCGTCATCGCGGCGATGGACGTTGCCGATGCCGATGAGGGCGACGACATCGTTCACCGCCGCGTCACCGTCACGGTGAGGAAGTGCGTGGCGCAGGAGATGCAGGGGTCGTAGTTGCGGATCGTG
>CAXNJA010000172.1:0-5164 GCA_964202555.1 Mycobacterium sp. | reverse complement strand
AACCTGCTGCGCGGTGATGACGGCGTCGGTCCCGTCCTGATCAGGCACCTCTGGGACCGCGGGGTGCCCGACGGCGCCAAACTGGTCGACGGCGGCACCGCGGGAATGGATGTCGGCTTCCAGATGCGCGGCGCGCAGCGGGTGGTGATCGTCGACGCCTGTGTCAGTCAAGGGGAGGCCGGCGCTCCGCCGGGCACGGTGTACCGGGTGCCGGGGGAGGAGTTGACTGACCTGCCACCGCTGCAGGGCCTGCACACCCACTCGTTCCGCTGGGACCACGCCATCCCGTTCGCCCGCTGGGCTCTGGGCGAGGCCTGCCCCACCGACATCACCGTGTTTCTCATCGAGGCCGCCGTGATGGACCTCGGTGCCGAACTCTCCGAGCCGGTCCGCACCGGCATGGAGCAGGTGATCGAGTTGATCGAGCGCGACTATCTGGCCCCGTTGCGTCCGCAGGCCCCCGGACAGGTCGACGTCGAGATCAGTGCGGACGGTTACCTACGGCTCGATGCCGCCCTGGCGGCCAGCCGTTTCCCCTCGGACGCGGTGGCGGCAGTTGCCCGCGAGGACCAGTTGTGGCTGTTCCCGCTGCGCGGCCACAGCAGCGGCGGGTTGTTGCTCAAGCAGCGCAACCCGGCCGGTGACCGGACGGTGCTGGTGCACGAAATCCTCGGTGCGGGCCACCCGGTGGGCGTTCGTGCGGCATTCTGGGACGATGAGCACAAGGCTCTGCGGATACCCCTGCAATGACCGGGTACGTGATCACCATGGCTGATGAGGAACGCCGCGAGACGGTTGTGCGCGCTGACAGTTCTGCCGACCAGGCGCTCGACGTTCACACCGTCGTGGTCCCTGAGCGGGGCCGCTGGGCGGTCGAGATCGTGGTGGTGTTCGCCGACGGTGTGGTGCGCAAACGGATCAACACCCACGCCACCAAAGCGCGCGCCGACCTGGCCGCCGATCTGATCCGGCGGGCCGCGGAACGAGACATCGGCGGCGGGCCGCCGAACGGATGACCCATCGAAGAGGAGTGTTGTGATCGACGTTGACCCGGCTGTGCATCCGGACCCCACTGGGCTCGCGGTCCGGCCGCAACCACTGGGTTCCTTCCCGCTTCCGCTGGGCTACCTGTTGATCCCGGTTTCGCCGGACACCGAACAGGCCCGGCTGGCGTTGCTGGCCGGACGGTTACCGGTTTGGCCGGACGGCCTGCGGGCCCATGCGTTGGCGCTGGCCGGCGATCGCGAAGGTGCGCTGGCGGCGCTCACCGGAGATGATCCGATCACCCGGTACAACCGCTTTGTGATGGATCCCGACGCAGACGACCCCGACCAATTGCGTTCGGTGCTGGGGGAATTCGCGGTCCTGGTTGATGTGGTGCTGTTCGCCGTCGGGCGCAGCGATACACCCCCCGATCTGGGATCGGCGACCGGCGAGTTGGCTGCCATTGTGCTGTCCACCCAGGCCAGCAAGGCACTCGACGACGCTGACCCGGCGGCTGCGGTGGCACTGCTGGACCGGGCGGCCGAGTCGGTGCCCCAGGGGTGCGAACCGCTGCGCGGGGTTCTGCTCGGAGCGGCCGGGTCGGTGGCCGCCCAGACCGGCGATGCCGGGGCGGTGGCACGCTTCGAGCAGGCGCTGCGCGCACTGGACGGCGCTGAGGATCTGCGACTGGCCCGCGCCGAGTTGCACCTGAGCCTGGCCGGTCTGTTGCACGAGCAGGCGGTGGATCGACCGGACCTGCTCAACCGCGCTGTGCCGCATTATCATTCGACGCTGCAGTTGGTGCTGCGGGAAGAGGCGCCGCTGCTGTGGGCGGCGGCGCACGCCGACCTGGCGACCGCTTACCTGACCATGCCGATGACCGAGGCCTCCAGTCAGTTGCGGCTGGGGGTGGCCGCGCAGTCGCTGCGCTCGGCGCTGAAGGTGTACACCCCGCAGGAGTACCCCGAGCAGTGGGCCAGCGTGCAATTGAACCTGGCGAACTCGCTGGTGTACACCCCGTCGAGCCATCAAGGCGACAACCTTGTCGAGGCCGTCGAACTGTACGAGGCGGTGCTGGCGGCCCGCGATCGTGACACCGATCCGCTGGGCCGGGCCAGGGTGCTGTCCAACCAGGGCAACGTGCTGGCCCATCTCGGCGCCTTCGACCACGCCAAGGCCAAACTGTACGACGCGCGCTACCTGTTCGAAGAACTGGGCGATCACGACTCGGTGCGCACCGTTCGTGGCGTCCTCGACGAGATTTCCCGCCAGCAGGCACTCGATCGTACGGAGACGATGTCTTAAATGACCACTGCTGAAACCTCTTTCGAGGAACTGGCCCAGCGCGTCGAAGACGCCGTGGCTGCGCTCGACGGCCTGGACCCCGCTGCCCGCAAGGTCGCCGAGGAACTGCAGGCCGCCGTCGAGGCCGTGCACCGCGCCGGCCTGGTGAACATCGTTCGCGCGATGCGCGCCGACGAGCGCGCCCGACCGGTTCTGTTCGAACTCGTCGACGATCCCGCGGTACACCTGCTGCTCTCGCTGCACGGGATCGTCCGGCCCGACCCGGTCACCAACGCCAATCAGGTGCTGGACTCGGTACGGCCCCAACTGCAGAGCCACGGTGGCGACGTTGCGCTGGTCCGAATCGAGGACGGGACTGCCTTCGTCCGACTCGAAGGCGCCTGCAACGGCTGCTCGATGTCCTCGGTGACTCTGCGCAATCTGGTGGAAGAGGCGTTGGTGCAAGGCGTCCCGACGATCACGGCCGTGGAGGTCGTTGCGGCCGAACCGAGTCCCACACTGATTCCACTGGAGGCCCTCCGTATCGGCCGGGATCCGGCCGGGGAGGGCTGGGCGCGCCTCGGCCCGGCGGCCGAGGTGCCGGTCGATGAGATCTCCGTGGCCGCCCTGACCGGTGGCGGCCGATCCGTGGAGGTGATCGTGGTCAATCTCGGGCAGCAACTGTCGGCCTACCGCAACGAGTGCGCCCACGAGGCCCTGCCCCTCAACGAGGCGATGCTGGACCTGACCAACGGCACGTTGACCTGCCCCTGGCACGGCTTCTGCTTCGACGCCACCTCGGGGGAGTGCCTCAGCGCTCCGGGCGCGCAACTGGAACAGCTGCCGTTGCGGATCGATGACGGCGATGTATGGGTGCGCGTCGGACAGTGATGAATCGCCGATGAGCCGTTACACCGTCCGGCACAACGTCAGCGGTTTGGGCACCCGCCGCGACGTCGTTCCGTCGGTGGATCTGACCGGGGGTTGGGCACCGCATCGGTGGCTGGGTGCCCCCGCGCCGGGGGGTCTGGCGCTGCCGGCGGCCCAACCATCCATGGCGTGGATGTACTCGCCCCGCGGGGTGTTCATCTCTGACGATTACGTCGTGGCGGCCGATTCCGGGAACCACCGGGTGCTGATCTGGCACGGCGTTCCGGACACCGATGAGCAGCCCGCCGATGTGGTGCTTGGTCAGCCCGACGGCGAGACCGAGGGTCACGCGGCCGGCGGCCGCGGCCCCGAGCGGGGGATGCACCTTCCCACCGGCGTGCTGATCCACGACGGCCGTCTGGTCGTCGCCGACGCGTGGCATCACCGGATCCTGGTGTGGGACAGCGTCCCGCAGTCCAGCGATATCGCACCCGATCACATCCTCGGCCAATCCGATCCGAGTGCCGTCGAGGTGAACCGGGGCGGAGACTGCACGGATTGGAGTTTCTACTGGCCATTCGGCATCGCGATGGTCGGCTCGGCCTTCTGGGTCACCGACACCGGTAACCGGCGAGTCCTCGGCTGGCGCAACGGTATTCCCGAACCCGACATGCCACCCGACGTGGTGCTGGGACAGCCCGATGCGGTCTCGCATTCGGAGAATCGCGGCGGCCCGGCCGGTCCGGCGAGTTTCCGCTGGCCGCACGACATCGCCGGCCGGGACGATCTGCTGTTGGTCGCCGACGCCGGCGATCACCGGGTGCTGGGCTGGTCGCCGCAACCGGGTGCCGACCGCGACGCCGACCTGGTGATCGGACAACCGGACTTCACCAGCGCCGAGGAGTGGCCGTACGGGCCGCACACCGCCGACCGGATGCGGTTCCCCTACGCGGTGTCGTTGGATGCCACCGGCGGACAGGAGCGGCTGGCCGTCGCCGACACCGCCAACAATCGGGTCCTGCTCTGGGATGGGATGCCTGATGGCCCCCTCGGTGCCGGGGCGCAGTACGTTCTCGCGCAGCCGGATTTCGGTTCCAACGGCGAAAATCGGTGGACTTCGGTGCAGCACGACACCCTGTGCTGGCCCTACGGTCTGTCGCTGTGCGGCGACACCCTCGCCGTCGCCGACTCCGGCAACAATCGGGTGATGCTGTGGCGCAGGAAGCCGGAGAGTCCGTGAGGCCGCGAATCGTTCAGACCGACGGGCAGATCGGCTTTTACTGGGCCACCCCGGCCGGTGCGCCGACCTCGTTGCAGGACCTGGTCATCGGTGACGAGGAACCCGACCGTCTGGTGGCCACCCACCTGGAGGCACTCGACGACGCCCTCATCATCGCCGCAGACCGGTTCGGTGAAATCCTCGGCGGCGGCCGCGGTCCGGCCGACGCCGCTGAACGCGACGGACTCCTCGAACTGCATCGGACACTGGACCGGTTGTGTTTCGAATACGCGGCGGCGTTGGAGCAGACCGGACTGACCGCCGACCTGCGGGCCGGCAAAATCATCGGCACCGCCGCACTGTTCTCCATCCGGGCCCGACGGCCGCTGGGCTTGCTCGGCCCGGCGCCCTTCGACGGGGAACTCGACGATCCCGGGCTCGGCGTGGTCGGCGGTTACGGCGAGTTCCACCAGGTGGACCCCGACAAGCCGTGGAAGGGCGGCCGGTGGGTGGTCAGGACCGATTCAGGACAACGCTTCCCGCTGACGCTGTCGATGGTGATGTTCGACAGTTCCGGAGCGAATAAGGAAGGCGCCCGCACCGAACACCGCGACGCCCTGCAGGCGGTGGTTGCGGCGGCACGGCTACCCGACGCCGATCCGATGGCGCTGACCTGCGCTCTGGACTGGCTGCTCTACGACTGGTTGATGGCCCACCGCGACGGCCCCGACAGCGCCGAGATCGTCTTCCCCCGCGGTTTTGACGCCGCCGCGGCGCTGGTGGTGTCGGCGGCCGCCGCCTCAGTCG
>CAXNJA010000171.1:0-5167 GCA_964202555.1 Mycobacterium sp. | reverse complement strand
GATGAGTGCGCAGAGTGCCGCGCAGATCCAGAACCTGCCGTTCCAGCAGGCCCGTGCCGCGGACCTGCTCAAGCAGGTGAGTGAGATCTCGACGTCGATCACGCTGTTGCAGCAGCAGTACTCGCTACAGCAGCAGCAGTACACGCTCCAGGAACAGGCCGCTGCGGCCACCGACGAGCAGGTGACGGCCTTCCGGGAGACCTCCGCCCAGATCAAGGAGTTGCGCGACAAGATCGCCAACGTCGACGACTTCTTCCGCCCGATCAAGAACTACTTCTATTGGGAGCCGCACTGTTTCGACATCCCGGTCTGCGCGACGTTCCGCTCGCTGTTCGATGCGCTCGACGGAGTGGACTCGCTTACTGATCAGTTCACGCAAGTCACCGAGAGCCTGGACAAACTCAATACGCTGCAACCACAACTACTGGCGCTGATCCCCGAACAGCTAGCGCTGGTCTCCGAACAGATCGCAAGTCAGGAACGCAACAAAGCACTGGCCGAAACCAACTACGCCACCCAGTCCGGACTCTCCGAGCAGGCTGCCGAAGCCCTGAAAAACGCCGACGCCATGGGGCAGGCTTTCGACGAAGCCAACGACGACAGCACGTTCTATGTGCCGCCAGAGGTGTTCGAGAACTCCGAGTTCAAGCGCGGCATGACGCTGTTTCTGTCTCCGGACGGCAAGGCCGCCCGGATGATCATCACCCACGACACCGATCCGGCTACCCCGCAAGGGATTTCGCATATCGAACCGATCCGTCAGGCTGCGGAGGAGGCGCTCAAGGGCACGCCGCTGGCCGGGTCGAGCATCTACATCGCCGGCACCGCGTCGTCGTTCATGGACGCCCGGGACATGGCGAAGTACGACCTGATGATCGTCGTCATCGCCGCGGTCAGCCTGATCCTGCTGATCATGATGTTCATCACCCGCAGCGTGGTGGCCGCCCTGGTGATCGTGGGCACGGTGGTGCTGTCGCTGGGCGCCTCGTTCGGGCTGTCGGTGCTGATCTGGCAGCACCTGCTGGGCATCGAGCTGTACTGGATCGTGCTGGCGCTGGCGGTCATCATCCTGCTGGCGGTCGGGTCGGACTACAACCTGCTGGTGATCGCGAGGTTCAAAGAGGAGATCGGGGCAGGGCTCAACACCGGCCTGATCCGAACGATGGCCGGCACCGGGTCGGTGGTCACCGCCGCGGGCCTGGTCTTCGCCTTCACCATGTGCGGGTTCGTCTTCGGGGATCTGATGGTGCTCGCCCAGATCGGCACCACCATCGGCGTCGGCCTCATCTTCGACACCCTGGTGGTGCGGTCGTTCATGACGCCGGCCATCGCCGCGCTGCTGGGTCGCTGGTTCTGGTGGCCGCTGAAGGTGCGGCCCCGCCCGGCGTCGACGATGCTGCGGCCCTACGGGACCCGGCCGAGTGTGCGGGAGTTGCTGAAACAAAGCGAGGCCTAGGCTTCCCCTCCTACTCTGGTTGCGTGAACATCAGCAAACTCATTGCCGACGTGGTGACGGCCCCTGCCCATCTCGGCATCGCGGCGGCCGACGCCGGGCTCACCGTGGCCGGCATGGCCCTCGGGTTCGCGAAGCAGTCCCTGGGCTACCAAGACCCGCAAACGATGGACCCGATCACCGAGCTGTTCCCGCTGCGCGGGGCCATCGTGGGCGCCAACCGTGTTGCCGAGTTGACCGAAAACGACAGGGCGGTGGGACGCCTCCTGGCCCGAGGCGGCCCCGCGGACAAGTTGACCCGTCCGGGTGGTGTTGTCGACCTGCTGACCGAACCCGGCGGATTACTCGAACGGATCTCGATTGAAGACAGCGCTCTGGAGCGGATGCTGGCGCCCGGTGGGCTGATCGATCGGCTACTCGAGGAGGACGGGCCGCTCGAGCGGATGTTCGCCCCGGACGGCATCATCGAGCGGATGTTCGCCGACGACGGCATCATGGACAAGCTGACGGTCAAGAACGGGCCGCTCGAACAGCTCGCTGAAACCGCGGAAATCCTGAGCCGGCTGCAGCCCGCCGTGGAGACGTTGACGCCCACCGCCGACACTCTGGAGTCTGCTGTCGACACGCTCAACAGGATGGTCACGTCGCTGAGCGCCATCACTGACCGCTTTCCGCGGCGGCGGCCGAGGGGTGTGCTTCCGCAGCAAGCCAAGGATCTCGAGACCATCGAGGAGTGAGCCGTCCGGCTCAGCCACCCCCACCCGCCGCGCACGAATCAGCGTCAGTTGCCGAGTACTGAAATACCCGAAACGCGGTCCCGAAGCCGCTTGCCTATTAGAGTTGAAGTTCTCGCTCAGATACAGCAAATCGAATAAGGGCCTTTCCGATTACCTTCACTGGTGCAGATAGGGCTGCAGAGCCCAAAGAGCAATGGAACAGTGCAGGTCCGCCCGCCATCAGGCGCCGGGGCGCCCACCGCTGACAAAGGAGACCCAGATGACATCGGCGACACCCCCGGAAATGCCCGTGCCGGCAGGCCCCAACGAGACATTCATGCGCTACGTGCAAAGTCCGATCTGGGACTTCCTGTGCGACCACTACTTCCGGGTGGAGATCGACGGGTGGCACAAGATCCCCGATGAGCCGTCCCTGCTGATCGGCATCCACTCAGGTGGCTCGCTGACGATGGACGCGTGGACCCTGGTGCACTCCTGGTACCGGCACTTCGAGGGCCGCCGGATACTGCACGGCACCGCGCATGACGTGTTGATGGGTGCTCCCATCATCGGTGACTACTTCAAGGCGATGGGCGTGATCAATGCGTCCCGGCAGGGCGTGACCGACGCCCTGGCCGCCGGCCACGACGTCGTCGTGTGGCCGGGCGGCGAGGTCGATGCGATGCGTACCTGGCGCGACCGCGACAAGGCGATCCTGGCCGGCCGCAAGGGATTCATCCGCCAGGCGATGCGCTCCGGGGTTCCGATCGTCCCGGTTGCCACGATCGGCGGCCACGACACCGTGTTCGTGCTTTCCGAAGGAAAGTTCATCGCTAAGTGGACGGGCCTGGGTAAACGCCTTCGCGGCGCGAACATCCCTATCATCGCCGGGTTCCCGTTCCCGCTCGCCGTGGAGATCCTGCCGGCGCACCTACCGCTGCCGGCCAAGATCCGCACCGAGTTCTTGGACCCGATCTATGTCGACACCGACCCCGCACGCATGGATGACACCGAATACCTCGACAAGGTTTACGACGAAGTCCAGGGCGCGATCCAGGACGGCATGGACCGACTGGCCAAACGCCGCAGCTTCCCGATTTTCGGGTGACGATGAAGCAACTTTCCGGCTTGGACGCCACCTTCCTCTACGCGGAGACCGCGACGACCCTCGGGCACGTGAATCTGCTGCTGATCTTCGAACGGCCCCGGCCCGACTACGAGCCGTTTGCGGCCGTGTACGCCAAGTTCGCCTCCCTCGTCGGCGTGCTGGAGCCGCTGCGACGGCGCATTGTCGAGGTGCCGTTCGGACTTGACCATCCGTACTGGGCGGCCGACGGCAACCTCGACTTGGACTATCACATCCGAGAGGTGCAGGTTGCCCGGCCCGGTCTGGCCGACCAACTGGCCGAACAGGTCTGCCGGATCGTCGAGCGGCCGATGGACCGCGCCCGGCCGCTGTGGGAGGTGTACGTCATCGACGGCCTCAGGGACGGCCGGTGGGCGTTGCTCACGAAGTACCACCACGCCACCCTCGATGGAGCCGCCGGACAGTTGATGTTGGAGGCCATCACCAGCACCAGCCCCGATGCCCAGCCGCCGGGTGAAAGTCCGCCCTGGGAGCCCGAGGCGATACCGTCAGATGCCGAGTTGGTGGTCCGAGCGTTGGGAAACCTCGCCGGAAACCCGTTCAAGGCGGTGCGACTTCAGACCCGCGCGGTGCGCCATCTGGCGGATGCCGCCGGGATCGACAGTCTGGGCAGCGCGGCGGCGGCGGTCGGCGCAACGGTCAAGCGGGTCGCTCAGATCGGCACGCAGGGGCTCCCGCGGTCCCCGCTCCCGCCGGGTCCGGCTCCTCGGACGCCCTGGAATAAATCGATCACTCCGCACCGCCGATTCGCGATGCGCACGGTATCCCTGGAGAACATCAAGCGCCTCAAGCAGGCCACCGGCGGCACGGTCAACGACATTGTGATGGCGATCTGCGCGGGCGGTCTGCGTGAGTACCTGCTTGCCCACGACGCGTTGCCCGACCGCCCGCTGCGGGCGATGGTGCCGGTATCGCTGCGGACCGGCAAGGAAGAGGACCCGTGGACCAATCGGGTGTCGGACATCTTCCCGGAGTTGCCGACCAACTGTGACGATCCGCTGGAGCGGGTCGCCCGTTGCCGCGCGGCGATGCAGAGCGCCAAGCGCACGTTCGAGCTGGTGCCGGCTGCGGAGCTGATGGACCTCACGCAATACTCCACGCCGCTGATGGCAACCGCGGCCTTCCGGCTGGCATCGCAGTTTCGGCTCGGTGATCTGGGTGTTCAGGCGTTCAACTTGACGATCTCCAATGTTCCCGGGCCCCGACAGCCGCTGTACTTCGATGGAGCCAAGCTGGAACACCAGTTCCCGGTGTCGATCATCATGGATGGTCAAGGCCTGAATGTCACTGTGGCGAGCTACCTTGACCGGTTGGATTTCGGGTTCGTCGCTGACCGCGATCTGGTCCCCGACCTGTGGGACTTGGCCGATATGCACGTCGCCGAAGTCACCCGGTTGTTCGAGGCGACCGGCGCCGAATGGGCCGAACCGCCCCGGGCGGCGTTCCCACGGCGCGGACCCGTAAATCGCGCCCAGGCTGCGAATACCGCGGCGGTCAAGTCAAGGGCGAAGCCGGAGCCGGAGCCGAAGCCGGAGCCGGAGCCGGAGCCGGAGCCGGAGTAAACCCTCTGTCCCGCAGGCGAATTGAGCGTCAGGGATGGAAGTTCCACTGGCCGCAGTCCTGGGCCAGGACGTCGTTGACGTCGACTTCGATCCCGCCGACCAACGGGCCTGGGTTCGATGCGGTGCTCACGATGCGTTGGTAGAGAACTGCCGCGGGGTGGACGCGATTGCCCGACCAGGCCCGGGTCTGCCAGGCCCATCGGCGCCCGGGTGAACGGGAACTGCCGATGACGCCATCGGCGGCGGCCCACTGGCACACATCGATACCCCCGTAGACGCCGGTGCGCTG
>CAXNJA010000170.1:0-5190 GCA_964202555.1 Mycobacterium sp. | reverse complement strand
CTCGGTCCCGGTGTATGAGGCGTTGGGGATCATGCGGGTGAAGCGCAGTCACCTGTGCACCGTCACAGCCTCCGGCCAAGTCATCGGGCTGATCACGCTCAACGACGTACTCGAGCGTCTGCTGCAATCCAACGACCCGGCGGCCTGATCCGCTCAATCAGGGCGCCGCATCGCCGGCCCATCGAAAGCTGTTGACGTACTTGCCCAGATCCTCGGCGAGTTGCAGATTCGCCGCCGAGGGCAGCCCTGGCCCGGAGTCGGGCCCGAAGGACCGGTAGGGGCCGGTGGCGAAGGCGACGAGTGCAAGATCGTCCTTGACCGCCGCCATCACCAGGATCCGTTGGCGGGTGGAGGTGGCTGCGGGGTTCTGCGGCCACTCGTCGGCGAACACTCCGTAGCCGGGTTCGTATCCGACCTTTGCGTTGGGAATCCTGTACGCGACTCTGGCGTCCGGGAAGCGGTTCCGCAGCAGAGAGGTGACAATCGCCTCGGGGGTGCGGCCGTTGGCCGGTTCGGAGAACAACTGCATGATGCCGGTGTCGCCGCCGGTGAACTTCGCGGTGACACCGTTGTCGTAGGTGGTGATCTCGTAGGCCGATTCCGGCGTCGGGTAGGACACCGAGAACTGCGGGGTGCTGAACCGGGGCAGCCCGCTGACCGGGGGGTCGGTGGAGGGACGGCCGCATTCCGGCGGGCACATGTAGTGAGCGATCTTCGGCGTCAACATCAGCGTGAGTCCGGCCAGAACCACTGTCGCGGCTGCCACCGTCGTTCCCCAGCGGCCGAACAGCCAGCCCAACCGGGGCCGGCGAACCGAGGGGGCACGGTACTGACCGGCGGGCAGCGCATAGCCGGGGTAGGTCGCCTCATCAGCCCCGCCGGCCGCTGTCGCGACGGAGATGGGTTCGGGCCGGAGCCGGCGTCGCTGGTCGCGGGAGGTCCTGGTCGAGGCGCGGGTGGCGGCGCCGCAGGCCGGGCAGAATGCCATATCGGGCACCACCATCTCGCAGTGGATGCAGAGCAGCGGTTGGTCGGGGTGCGGCGGGTCGGTCGTCTCATGCAGCAGGGCGAGCTGAAGTGCCAGCCGCAGCGCCAACACCGCCAGCACTGCGGCGCCGAGATGGACAGCCAGCATTGCCGTTTGCGGCATACCGGTGATGTTGACCACGCCGACGCCGGTATGTGTCAGCACGACCGCCGCCGCGATCAGGCCGAGCAGTGTCCGGGCCCGCCGACCGTGGTGGCCCGCCGGTGTGAACCACAGCAGAATTCCGACAAGCCCGCCGGCCGCGGCGGCGGTGACCGGGATGGTCACCCCCGTCATGACGACCTCGACGAGCAGGCCCCGCACCGGTCTGGCATGGGCGAACAACCCGGTGCTGAACTGGGGAGCAAGACGGATCAGGGTCGCCGCGGCGGTGAACGTCAAAGCGCCGAGCGCGCCGATGACGAAGCCGTCCAACGACTCTCGTGACCCGGGTCGGATGAGCCGCAGCACGACCGCCGGGAGCAGCATGAGCAGCATCCCGGCCGCAGGGATGGCCACACCCTGGGCGAACAGGTGATGCAAAGCGAGGCCCGCGCTGATCGAGACGTTGTAGGTGCGTGCCACCAGTCCGCCGGTGAGCAACACCCAGCCCGCCCCGAGTCCGGCGCCCAGAATCGCGGCCAGGGCAAGTGAGGTGCGGGGGATGTCGCGGTTGAGGCTCGACGCCCGCAGATACAGCACGAACAACAACGGCAGCCCCAGTGCGGAGACAGCGATCCCGGCGGCGGGCAGTCGGGTGAGGACTGAGATCCCGAGGATGGCCACCCCCATCAGCAGTGTCACCCGAAAGGGTGTGCGGGAGCGGTTGGGCAGATGCGGGAACATCGCGCTGGCGAAATGGGGTATCAGCACGTTCTCGCCGGGTGCTGCTCCGAAGGTTTTGGGCCGCAACATCATTCGGGCATTGCCGGAACCGGTCTCGAGGCGGTCGGCGTCGAGGTGATATCCGCATAGGCCGCAGAAGTTGCCGGACGGTACGGCCGCATCGCAGTGCGGGCAGGTGGTCATTGCAGCAGTCTCTGGGTCTCGAGCAGGACCTTGGCCAGGTTGTCGACGTCCGGTGTGCCGATTCCGGTCGCCAAGTCATATCCGGGGCCGGCGTCGTAGACCGCGTTGCCTCCCCGGACCACATCGTGGAACGCCGGCAGTCGAGCACCCTCGGTGATCCGGTACAGCAGCGGATTGAGATCGCCCAACAGTGCGCCGCCGTTGGCGGTGAGGTACTGGTTGATCACTGCGGCGATCCCGGCCCACAACGGGGCCGACAACGAGGTTCCGCCGCCGACCACCTGCTGCTGGTCGAGCACGATCCGCACCCCGGTGAACGGATCGGCCACCGCGGAGATATCCGGGGTGAGCCGCTGTCCCGCCCCCTGGCCGACGTCGAGTGCGGCCTGCCAGACCGGGCGCTCGTACAGGTTGGACACCCCGCCGGCGGTGCCCTGCGACAACGGCGCATCGAACCAGGAGGTCTCCTCGATCCAGGTGCCGGCCGCATCGGTGGACAGTGTGGTGCCGCCCACCGACGTCATCTCCGGCATCGAGGCAACGGCGTCGAGTCCGATGTTGTCCTCATGCGGTGGCGTCGACCACTCCTGCCCGCCTTTGCATTCCAGGCCGGCCAGGTCACCGCTGGCATCGAACGCCGTGGTCCCATTGCGCTGGGCGGCGACCAGCGCAGCCCGGACCGGGACCAGGTCGGCCGCGGTGATCAGTTTGTCGCAGCCCCAGCCGATGGAAAAGCTCCAGACCGCCCCCGGATAGCGGCGGTCGGCGTCGGACAGCATCGCTGCGATCTTCTCGTAGGCCCCGTCCCCTTCCACCGTCGGCCGGGCATTAACCAGTACCTTCTTGGCATCGGGTGCGATCGCGTGCACCGCTTGCAGATCCATCGCGGCTTCACCGCTCCGAGACGGGGGCAATCCGCCCACCACCTCAGGGGTGAACCGGGGCAGCGCGAAAGTCTCGGCGAAAGTGTCCAGATCGGCCTGGTCGAAGCCGTCGAAGGCGAACACGATCACGGTGGTATCTCGACCGGTGAACCCGGCGGCACGCAATGGCTCAATGTTGTAGGTGCGCAACAGTGCTTGCGGTGTCAAGCCCTGTCCGGGCACCTCCCGCGGCAGCTGCCAACGGGTCTTCTCCCGGTGCGGGGTGTAGCCCAGGATCCGGCCGAGTTCGTCGACCTCCTCACGCAGCGCAACCGGAACCGCAGGTTGCTGCGGCGACGCGTAGAAGACCCTGTCCTGCCGGCCCCGGTAGTCGTGCACCTCGACACCGAAGGCGTCCGCCACAGCCGCGGCCGGCCCTTCGACGAACGCCCACTGATCGCCGCTGTCCCAGCGCACCGCAAGGCCGTGCTCGCGCGCCCAGCCGATCAGTGCACCCGGCCGGGAGGCATTGCGCAGCGCTGCCGTCACCTGCACCGCGCTGTCGCGGGCCGGACCGAGATCGGTGGACTCCTCCAGCAGATTCGCATAGGGACCGGCGATCCGGCCGGGCGCGGCCCAATCCGGGTCCCCGTCCATGGCGATCAGAGCCGCGGCGCTGACCGCGGCCAGAGCGGCCGCCGCCAGGGCCTTGGGCCCACTGATTTTCACCGGCATTCCCACCCGCCGGTGATCACAGTGCCCGGCAACGCAGTGGGAGCGCTGGGAGCGACGGCTTTTTCGGTCGGCGATGCCGGCGCGGTGGACGTTGTGATCATGGTTGGAAATTCCTTTCTGATCGGGGGAAACCTGTGCTGGCCGTGCTATTGCGCGCTCATCAGCGCGGCGAGTTCCAACTCGAAATCAGGGTAGGGTTCGCCGCTGACATCGGCGGTCACGCGGTTGATGGTGCCCGGTTCCCGTGCGCTTTCGTGCGCTGCCCGTTGGCCAGCGGTGCTGACCCCTGACGGTGTTGCGGTGTCGCTGCATGGTGATCCATCGTGGTTAGGTTATCGGCAGGTAATACCGCGCCGCCGGCGAAAACCCTCCGATCGGTCGAGGTCGAGGTCAGGAATGAACGTGCGGCGAGATCGGTGCCGGTTCGGCCCGCACGACGGGGGTCGCCGTCACCAGAGGGCCGGTGATCCGTCCGTTGGTGCCGTCCGAGTCGACGATCCCGGTTGTCCCGTCGCGATCGACGCCACCGGAGCCGTCCTGAACGGCCACGCTGACCTGCGGTGGTTGGTAGGCAGAGTCACCTCCGGCGGCCGACTGGCCGGGGCTGGGCATGGGCATCTCGACCGTTGTCGAGGTGCCCGACGCCGGATCGGCGTACGCGGGTGCTCCGAAAACCAATGCCGCCGCGAACGGGGCAGCGACGATGGTCGAGACAAGTTGCCGGAGAGAATGTTTCATGGGTTCCACCCTGGCCCTGAGTGCGGGCGAGGGCAGTCCCCCATCCGGCCCAAGCCCGGTGGAAAGCGCTTTCCGGCGAACGTGGGACAACGAATGCCCGATCGGTGGACACCGTGGATTCTGGCTGAAAAGTTCTTGATCGGGTCGGGTGCCACCCGCTGATCGTTGAGGAAGTCGGCGCTCGGCTCGGTACGGCAACGCGACGACTCGCCCAGCGTTATCCAGGGCGGATCCGAGAACCGCCCGGTTGTCCCGCTCCCGTGGCTGGTGCCTAATGGCTCTCTTGCTGCGCGGCGGCGGCGGCATATGCTGATGACAACGCAGTGGTCCCTCTTGGCGGCCACGCCCCAGACCCGGGCAAACCAATGCGCTGTTAGGTCTTGCGCCAAGGGCAGTCTTGATGAACAACCGCTGGGAAAACCCCCACACGGACGACCTCGCCGTTCTTCAGGCGTGGGCGTTGGAGCGCCGCGCTTACTTGAAGACGACGTTGGCCGCCGGGCCTGCCGCCCAGGGGGTCCAATCGACGGCGATTTCCTCCTCCGACGCCGAGAGCGACAGTGCGGGCAGCGCCGATATAGGCGGTGCACATCCCGACCCGCTCGGGGCGATTCAAGCTGAGCTCGACTCCCTCTGGCTGACCCATCCTCACGTTCCCGATGATGTACGTACGCAGATGTCAATCGCCGCCGCCGAGATTGGTGCCAACATCGTCGAGCACACCGGGGGCAGCCAGCCGGTGGCAATCAAGATGGGCTCAGAACTGGTGGGCGATCAGGTGCACGTCACCTTCACCGA
>CAXNJA010000169.1:0-5209 GCA_964202555.1 Mycobacterium sp. | reverse complement strand
ATCCCGTCCTCTGCGAGTCCGGCGCGCATCGTGTCGTCGAACCTCGCACTGACAGCAGCCCACCGGCCATGAGCATGGTCATCGATGATCGCTCTGGCGAGCTCGGCTGCACCTGGAAGCGGGCTGGTATTCATGACTTCTCCGTTTCGAGGATCAATAGGCTTGCCGTATCGCTGGAAAGCGGCTTGGCGCGAGACCCCAAGCAGCGGTGGTGGAGTCCGCCACCTCCCGTCGAACTCTGGATAAGGCAGAATCGACCTACTCAGTAGCGAAAAGCTAGGTATGGACCGTGAAATCCCCTGGACCCAACTGGGAAATCAACTTCTCTACCAATGTCTCTGCATAGACGGCAGGTACGAAATTTCTCTGCCTTGGAAAGGAATATGTTTTTCCCATTTCCCGCCATTGGAGGGCAGTCCATTACCGAGACACTGCACCACTCTCCGAGTTTGCTAGATGCTCGTGGCTGGCGAGCGCTGCGCACAGGGATTCAAGTTTGACCAACCGTCCAGGCAGCCCGATGCAACACGTTAGAGCCCCCCAAGGAACGGCCATCCGGTGGTCGGGATCGCTGCGCAACGCAGCTTCCAGCGCGATACCGGCCAACGGGCCGTCCCCGCGCGCGTAGGCCGAAAAAGCCAGCAGTACAAGTGCTTCCACCCGCCATGGATCTGGCAGCGTGCGGCACAGCAGCGCCCACAGCGCCTCGGCTGCAGCCGCCTCAGAACCCACCGCCAGCGCGTACAGGGTATCGCGAACCGCAACATCGGTGAGCCCGCAGGCTAGTTCCGCAAGTTCGGCTTCGCCCGGCTGGAAACCGGCCAGAACACGGCCCGCCACGTCGATCACGCCCTGCACGTCGCGACGGCCCCGGCCGTCTGGGTCTGCCTGCCAGTCGGCCTCGCGTTCGGTTGCCTGCAGTGAGATGGGCCCGATGAGCGTGGCGGTGCGAACGGGATCGGTCAGCGCGACCACTGCGTGCAGATCGGAACGGCGGCCGTAGAGGCGTCGGCCATCGAGCACGGCGGCGACGGCGACCGGGGAGGACGCCGGGTCCTCAACCGTGCCCGCCGCGCCGCAGCCGTCGATGCAGCGCCAGGTCCCACCGGCCTCCACCCGGTCGACGACGTGCACCGCGAACAACCCGATCCCGTGGGCCTGCAGCGACTCAGACAGGGTGTCGGACAATTCGCGGTGGTCGTCGTTGCACATGGGGCACAGCGCCCCGTCGGCGTCGACGATGACCGCCACGACTGTTTCAGCGCCGGAGGTGGCGGCGAGATCAGCGAGGCGCCCGACGTGGTCGGCAAGGTCGGCGGACAGATCGGCCCGCATGACTGCGCCCATCCGGCCCTCTTCCAATGCCACCAGCACCAGGGATTTCTCCGGGACGAAGCCCAGAACGGCGGGCAGCGCGGCGATGAGGGCGCCGGGTCGGGTGAGATGAAACTCCGATGTGGTCATGACAGCGAGGCTTGCAGCCGCCGCCGTCAGAACGACCGCTCGTCGGGCACCCCTCGCGGCCGGTTGTGTATGAAACTGTCACTGTGGACGAAACGACGATCACATCGGGTAACGGGAACGTCCCGGGGAGTCGGTGCGTTGTTCCTTCGGGCTGACTGTATGAGCGTTGACGAGGGAGGATGAGCCGCATGGCCGATGAACACAGCAGGGTGCCCGACAGGATGTATCAGCTGGAGCTCCCCGCGCCGCAGGTGTCGTCCGTGGACGGCCGTGGACCGGTCCTGGTCCACGCACTTGAGGGATTCTCCGACGCCGGCCACTCCATCCGGCTCGCCGCCGAGCACCTCAAGAGCTCGCTGGACAGCGAACTGGTGGCCTCCTTCGCCATCGACGACCTCCTGGACTACCGGTCCCGGCGTCCGATGATGACCTTCACAACCGACCACTTCACCCACTACGACGAACCGCAGCTGAACCTCTATGCGCTGCGCGACACTGCAGGCACTCCGTTCCTGCTGCTCGCGGGTCTTGAACCGGACCTGCAGTGGGAACGCTTCGTCACGGCCGTGCGTCTTCTCGCCGAGCGGCTCGGAGTCCGCCGCACCATTGGACTGGGCACCATCCCGATGGCCGTGCCGCACACCCGACCGGTGTCGATGACCGCACACTCCAATGACCGCACACTGATCGCCGACCATCAACCATGGGTGGGCGAGGTGCAGGTACCCAGCAGTGCGTCGAATCTGCTGGAGTTCCGGATGGCCCAGCACGGGCATGAAGCCGTGGGATTCACCGTTCATGTGCCGCATTACCTGGCCCAGACCGATTACCCGGCGGGCGCTGAGGCACTGCTCGAGCAGGTCGCCAAGTCGGCGACACTGCAGTTGCCGCTGGACGCCCTCCGTGACGCCGCCGCGGGGGTGCGCAGCAAGATCGACGAGCAGGTGGAGTCCTCACCGGAGGTAGCCCAGGTGGTCGACGCGCTGGAGCGGCAGTACGACGCGTTCGTCGCCGCCCAAGAGAACCGCTCGCTGCTGGCCCGTGACGAGGATCTGCCCAGCGGGGAGGAGTTGGGCGCCGAATTCGAACGGTTCCTGGCCCAGCATGCCGACGACTTCAAGGACGGATCAGCCGGCGACACCGAGAGTTGAGCCGCCCGCCGCCGGCGTAATGTCGACTCATGGGTGTCGAAGTCTCAGTTCTGCGGGTCTTCACCGACGCATCAGGATGCTTCGGGAACCCGCTCGGCGTCGTTGACGCCGCGACGGTTGCACCCGCCGACCGGCAGCGAGTTGCGACCAAATTAGGTTACAGCGAAACGATTTTCGTCGACCTCCCCAAACCGGGTTCACCGACCGCCGGGGCGCACATCTTCACCCCCGCGACCGAGCTGCCATTCGCCGGCCATCCGACCGTGGGAGCGGGTTGGTGGCTCCATGAGCGGGGCACGCCCGTGCACACACTTAAGGTGCCGGCGGGCATCGTTCAGATAAGTCAGGACGGCGGGCTCACCTCCGTACGGGCACGCGCCGACTGGTCACCGCAGTTCGCCATCCACGATCTGGCCTCGGTCGAAGAACTTCTTGCTGCCGCACCGGCCGATTACGCCGACGACGTCTACCACTACCTGTGGACATGGCTCGATCACGATCACGGACACATCCGGTCGCGGATGTTCGCCAATGAGCTCGGCGTTGACGAGGACGAGGCGACAGGTTCAGCCGCTGTAAGCATGACCGATCAACTCAGCCGCGACCTGACGATCACTCAGGGCCGGGGGTCGCAGATTTTCACCACCTGGAGCCCGGACGGCTGGGTTGTGGTGTCCGGCCGCGTCGTCAGCGACGGGACTCAGCACTTGCACTGAGGCCTCAGCCGGGCGTGCTGGCCCCGCGGTGGGCGCGCAGGGCCTCGATCTCCCTCTCGAAGTCTTCAGCGGAGGAGAACGACCGGTAGACAGACGCGAATCTCAGGTAGGCGACCTCGTCCAACTCCCGCAACGGCCCCAGGATCGCCAGGCCAACCTCGTTGGTGGGCACCTCGGCTGATCCGCCGGCCCGGATGCTGTCCTCGACCTGCTGAGCCAACAGGTTGAGCGCGTCGTCGTCCACGTCCCGGCCCTGGCAGGCCCGTCGCACACCGCTGATGACCTTCTCCCGGCTGAACGGCTCGGTGACTCCGCTGCGTTTGACTACGGCGAGGACCGCGGTCTCCACCGTGGTGAACCGGCGGCCGCACTCCGGGCAGGACCGGCGCCGCCGGATGGCTTGGCCTTCGTCGGTTTCTCGGGAATCCACCACACGCGAATCGGCATGACGGCAAAAAGGACAGTGCATGACCGCTCCTCCGCTCCCGCCGTGAACTGGACAGAACGTTGAGAAGCCTACCTGTGGGGCGCCCGCCGCCACTATCTTCACACCACGAGTCGGACCGGTGAACTCGGACGTTATCCGAGGGGCGCGATGAGCGTCTGACCGGCATCGAGCGCCGCCGAATCCAATTTGTTGAGTTCACGGATGCGTTGCACCACCTGAGCGGTCGGCGCATCCGGCGCCACCCGGCCGGCTAGTTGCTGCAGCGTCTCGCCTGCGTGGACCTGGACCACCGCCAACCGGTCCGGCTGCTGAGCAGGCACAGGGACCCGATCCCCGCTGACGTGGGCCAGAAAGCCCAACCACAGCGTGATCAGCGCAGCTACGCCGGCCAGTGCGATACTCACCGCCGTGCTGACCGGACGACGAGTGTGCGCCGCCTGCGACACGCGCACCCCGCTCCCGTGGTACCGCAACGGCGCGACCGCCGGACGGGTCGGCAGCGGCCGGTGCAGCGCGGGCCGGACAGGCACCGGCCGGTAGGACACAGGAAAACCGGCCCGGCAGTGAACACCGCTGCGGTAGCCGGTCACAGCCGGGCGGGGGCAGGCCAGGTCCCGGTCGTTCAGTTGTCGATCGTCGAGGACCGTCATGTGTCTTCCTTCCCGGGCAGCTGATTCGCTCTTATGTTCGAACTGTACTCGTTCATATGTTCGATAGTCGAACATGCGATCGAGCGTGTCTCGACGATAAAACAAGCCACCGACACAAACCGCGGGCGTTGCTGATCCGGCCCCGACACGCTCGAACACATGTTTGATAATCGCGTCGATCCCCGCTAGATTCGCCTCTATGGGCGACAGCACACAGACCAACCGCGGCGGGGCGTCCGGCCTCACCGAACGTCAGCGCACAATTCTTGAGGTCATCCGTTCATCGGTGACCACCCGCGGGTATCCACCAAGCATCCGGGAGATCGGCGACGCGGTGGGGTTGACCTCTACGTCATCGGTGGCACACCAACTTCGAACGTTGGAGCGCAAGGGTTACCTGCGCCGTGACCCCAACCGACCCCGCGCGGTGGACGTCCGCGGTACCGATGAGACGGCCGCCCCGGTTGTCACCGACGTTGCCGGCTCTGATGCACTCCCCGAACCGACTTACGTGCCGGTCCTCGGCCGCATCGCCGCCGGCGGTCCCATCCTGGCGGAAGAAGCGGTCGAAGACGTCTTCCCCCTTCCCCGGGAACTCGTCGGGGAAGGATCACTGTTCCTGCTGAAGGTGGTGGGCGAGTCGATGATCGACGCCGCCATCTGCGACGGCGACTGGGTCGTGGTGCGTCAGCAGAACGTCGCCGATAACGGCGATATCGTCGCCGCCATGATCGACGGCGAGGCCACCGTGAAAACGTTCAAACGCACAGCCGGCCAGGT
>CAXNJA010000168.1:0-5245 GCA_964202555.1 Mycobacterium sp. | reverse complement strand
AGGGCAACGGAGTGGTGCTGGCGCTGGGCACCGAGGGCGATGACGGCCTGGCCCGGCTGCGGGCCGGGGAGGCGACCAGCCTGGTGCTGCTGTCGGCCACCGCCATGGGCCTGGCGACCTGCCCGGTCACCGAAGCGCTGGAGACCCCGGAGACCCGCGAGGCGGTGCGTGCCGACGTCTTCGGCACCAGCGGTCACCCCCAGATGCTGATGCGGGTGGGGTGGGCGCCGGTCGACGCCGACTCGTTGCCGGCCACACCACACAGGGGACTCGCTACTCGAAGCACACCGAGGTGCCCGGGGTCAGCGTCGTGACCCTTCCGCGGCACTCGATGGTCACCGGCGGATGGTCCGCCGGGTCGACACTGATCTCGGCGCTGCGGCCGGTGATGGTCAGGTGCATCCGGTAACCGCGGTAGTGGATCGGCATCCGCAGCGCCCCAAGGTCCTCTGGCCACATCGGGTTGAGTATCAGTCGGTCCCCGCGGGTTTCCAGACCGGTGAAGCAGCGTTGCAGCAGATCGATGCTGCCGGCCATCGCCGCGATGTGGATGCCCTCCGCGGTCGTGCCACCCTGGATGTCGGCCACGTCGGAGGCCAGCACCAACTGGAAATAACGCATGGCCCGCACCCGATTTCCGCGTGCCAGCACCCAGGCGTGCACCACCGCGCTAAGCGTCGAACCGTGTGAGGTTCGACGAACGTAATAGTCCACGGTCTTGGGAATCTGGTCCGGGGTGAAGCGATAACCCATGCGGGCGAACAACTCCCGCAGTTCATCAGCGGACAGAAGGTAGAAGAGCATGAGAACATCGGCCTGTTTGGAGGCCTTGTACCGATTGACGCTGTCGTTCTCGGCCTCCAGGATCCGGTCGAGGCGCTGGATGTTGCCGTAGCGCTTGCGGTAGCCGTGCCAATCCAGTTCGGCGAGTTCGGCATACCCCTCGAACTGGCTGATCACCTGACCGCCGGGCTGCTGCCCGGTAATCGGGCTGGAGTGGAACGGCACGTACATGCGGCGGCTCACCTCGTCCCACCGGTCAAGTTCCCGGCCGTGGATCCCCATCGACTCCATCAGGTCCAGTCGGTCCCGCAACGGCAGGGCGTCCAGCGCGTCGAGCGCCCGGACGATCACCCACACCGCCATCACGTTGGTGTAGGCGTTGTTGTCGATGCCGTCGTTGGGGGCATCGGGGTACCCGGAATGGAACTCGTCGGGTCCGATGACGCCGCGGATCACGTAGCGACCCCGCCCATCATCGCGAGCCGGGTCGAACTCGGCGCGGCTGACCCAGAACCGGGCGATTTCGGCCAGCATCTCGGCGCCGTTCTCGGCAAGGTACTGCACGTCGCCAGTGACCTGGTAGTACTGCCAGACGTTGTAGGCGACCGCGATCCCGATGTGGTGGGCGCGGGCGCTGGCATCGGGATTCCACCGGCCGGAGTTCGGGTTCAGGTGCAGCTTCTGGCTTTCCTCCCGGCCGTCGCTGCCGGACTGCCACGGAAACATCGCCCCGGCGTAGCCGGCCTCCCGGGCGGCACGACGGGCCTCGGACAGCCGCCGGTACCGATACCGCAGCAGTGCGCGGGTGGTGGCCGGTGAACGCAGATTGAGCACCGGGAAGGCGAACAGTTCGTCCCAGAAGATGTGGCCGCGATAGGCCTCGCCGTGCAGCCCGCGGGCGGGCAGCCCGGCGTCGAGGTCCTCGGCGCCGTTAGGCACACTCTGCAGCAACTGCAGCAGATGCAGTCGCACCACCCGCAGCGCGTCGGGGCTGCCGTCGAAGGTGATGTCGAAGCGCTCCCACAGGTGCGCCCACTCACGCAGATGGCCGTCTCGGATCTCGCCGTAGCGGCCCAGCCGGGACAGCAGGCGGGCCGCGGCGTCGCCCGGCTCGGAGATTGCGTTGTCGCGTCCGGTGAAGATCGCGGCGACCTTCTCCACCGTGACCGACTCGCCGGCCTCCAGCGACACCACCAGGTCGTGGCCGACGCGGCGGGGTTCGTCGACGAACCGGATCTCGGCGGCCAGCGGGGCCTCGCCCCGCCAGGCCGTGGTGCGCGCCGCCACCGCGATCGGGATCCGGGATTGCACCGTCTGGCAGACCAGCAGTGCCGACCCTGCCGACAGTTCCCGGGTCGTGGTCGCCACCAGATGGTCGCTGGAGAGGTCCCGGTAGCGCTCGACGCCTGAGTTGCGGACGTCGCCGTCGATCATGGACAGGAATTCCACGGTGCCCGACCAGTCTTCAGCCCACAGCGTGGTCTCCAGCGCGCCGGCGTGCGGCAGGTGGATCGCGGCGATGCGTCGCTGAATCACCTTGGTGGTGCGGCCGGAGGTATCGCGGAAGCGGAACTCCCGGGTCAGTTCGGCTTGCCGCAGATCCATGTTCTGCCGGTAGGACAGCAACTCGGCGGAGTCGACGTCGAACCAGTCGCAGCCGTCGATACGGAACTTCAGCGACAGCCAGTTCGGCAGGTTGACCAGGCTCTCGTTTTCGACTGTCACGCCGGCGACCTCGTCGGTGAGCCGGTTGTAGAGTCCGGCGGCGTAGGTGCCGGGGTAGTGGAACGGCCCGGCGTCCGCCTCCGGGGCGCAACCGCGGGTGGCGCGGTAGCCGTTGCCCACCGCGCACAACGCCTCCCGCAACCGCTCCTGCTCGGGGATGTAGCCGCCGAACGTGTACGACCACGGGCCGCCCATGGCCTGGCGGTCGATGTCGCACTGCATGACCAGGCGCTCGATGAAATGCCGCACCTGATCGGGACTTTCCAGGCAGAAGCGTGCGCCGGTCGCCCGGTCGCCATCTTCGGTGTGGCGCACCACGATCCCGACGCCGTCGTGCAGGACGGCATCGAATCCGTCTTCGTCGGTCAGGTCATCACCGATGAAGATCGGCAGCAGCGGCTCCTCGCCGGCCACCTGGTCGACGATCCACTCCAGGGTTTTGCCCTTGTCCCACTGGATGTTCGGCCGCAACTCCACCACCTTGCGGCCCGCGGTCACCTTCAGTCCGCTGCGGTTGCCGACATTGTGCACCGCGGCGGTCACCGCAGCGGCGGCTTCCGGTGCCGCATTGCGGTAGTGCACCGCGACGGCGTAGCGCTTGTGTTCCACCTCAACGCCGGGTATCTCGGCCAGTTGCTCGACGAGTTCGGCGGCTGCCTGTTCCAGCAGCGGAACAGCTTGGGCGGCAGCCTCATTGCGGTGGTGTGTACCGTCCGGTCCGACGATTTCGAACCCGTGGCTGCCGGCGTACCACAGTCCGGGGAGGCCGACCCTTTCACGGATGTCCTCCAGGCCGCGGCCGGACAGCACCGCAACCGGATACAACGCTGCCAGCGACTGCAGTGCCTTGTCCGCGCCGGACACCAGCGCCGCGGCTCCCGGTTGGTCGACGATCTCGGACAACGTTCCGTCGAAGTCGAAAAAGATGGCCGGCCGCCGCGCACCGACCACGCCGGCCAGTTGACCGAACGACGCCAGCGCATCGGGCAGGGTGGACATCCGGCGGCCGATCGCGCGCACCCGAACCTCAGCCAGGTCGCCGACCACCGCGTCGGCACCGAATTCGCGCAGCCCATCGGCGGTCTCGCCGGTGCGGTCCACCCCGATCACCAGGCCGAATCCGCCGGCCCTGGCAGCGCGCACCCCCGCTTCGGAGTCCTCGATCACTGCGGTGCGTCCGGGCCGGACACCCAGGCGCCGGGCCGCCTCGACCAGCATCGCGGGGTCCGGCTTGCCCGCCAAGCCCAGTTCCTCGGCGATCACACCGTCCATCCGGACTTCGAAAAGGTCGGTGAGGCCGGCCGACTCCAGCACCGAGGCGCAGTTGCGACTGGCCGAGAAGATCCCGACCCGCACCCCGGCGTCACGCAGTCTGCGCACCAGTGCAACCGTGGACTCGAAAACCGGTACCCCGGAGGCGATCCGGGCGGCGAACAGTTGTTGTTTGCGGTTGCCCAGGCCGCACACGGTGTCTGTGGTGGCTGCGTCCGAGATGCTGCCCCAGCCCGGCGCGACACCCCGGGAGGCCAGAAAGTCCCGCACCCCGTCGTAGCGAGGCTTACCGTCGATGACATGCCGGTAGTCGTGGGCGGTGAACGGGTCGTGGTTCTCCGTCGGCGACGCTGCGCGCCCGGCCAGATAGGTATCGAACAGGTCCGCCCAGGCCGCCTGGTGGATCGCGGCGGTGTCGGTGACCACGCCGTCGAGGTCGAACAGCACGCCATCGTGATAGCGCGGGTCGATCCTGACGCGCTGGGTGGATTCGGACTCGCCGGTCTGTGCCCCGAACCCGTGATCGCTGCCCATGACGTCGACCATAAGCCAGGGCCTTCCGGTGGACAGGTTAGGGGACCAATGCCCCTGATCGCAGCCATCCGGCCGGGCTAGGGTGACCTGGGAGTGTCCTGCGGGCCACAGGGAAGGACAGCGGAATGTCAACTGCAGCAAGCAGTCTGCCGATCATCGTCGGAGTCGACGGATCACCGGCCTCGAGGGTGGCCGTCGATTGGGCGGCTCGTGACGCCGCCCTGCGTGGCGCGGATCTGAAATTGGTCCATGTACTTGTTCCGCCGGCTGTCATGGCGTTCCCCGAGGTGCCGATGCCGCCGGGCTTCATGGAGTGGCAGGACGAAGAGGGTCGCAGGTTGCTCGACAGCGCGGTGAAGACCGTCGAGGAGGCCGGCGCGGAGGTCGAGGTGAGCACCGACATGGTCAGCGGCCCGGCGGTGCCGGTGCTGGCCGATCTGTCTTCCTCCGCGCAGATGATCGTGGTGGGCTGCCGGGGTCATGGTGCGCTGGCCCGCGGACTGCTGGGGTCGATCAGCACCGGTCTGGCGCATCACGCGCACTGTCCGGTGGCGATCATTCATGACGAGGATCCGCTGATGGCGCACCCGTCGAAGGCCCCGGTGGTGGTCGGGGTTGACGGTTCCCCGGCCTCGGAGAACGCGGTCGCGATTGCCTTCGAACAGGCGTCGTTTCGCGGTGTCGACCTGTTGGCCGTGCATGCCTGGAGCGACACCGGGGTATTCGAATTCCCGGGCGCCGACTGGTCCACGCTGCAGGCCGCGGGGGAGCAGACCCTCAGCGAGCGCCTGGCGGGATGGCAGGAGCGCTACCCCGACGTTCTGGTGCGCCGGGTGGTGGTGGCCGATAAGCCGGCTCACCAACTGCTCGAACAAGCCGGGTCGGCCCAACTGCTGGTGGTGGGCAGCCACGGGCGTGGCGGAATTGCCGG
>CAXNJA010000167.1:0-5295 GCA_964202555.1 Mycobacterium sp. | reverse complement strand
GTGGTGGCGTGCAGATCTCGCCAGCGGATGCGGCCACCTCTGTTCCATCGGATGCCAAGGCGCGGCTTGCCCCGCTCGACGGCCCGCGGCCACCACAGGTAGATGCCGCTGGCGGCGAGCACAAGGACCCACACCGCGGTCATCTCGATGATGAGACCGCCGATGCCGACCCGTATGGACGATTCGGGGTAGGCCGACGGCGCGATGAAATGCCCCAGAGAGGGCAGGGTCAGTGTCGGGCCGTCGTTGCCGAACAGCCGGTGCAGTTGATTGGCCCAGCCCACCAGTCCGTCCAGTTCGTGGCGTTGGCCCAGATAGTCGCCGCTGTAGGGATTGACGAATACCTGCGTGACGTTGCGCTCGCCCACTTCGGGTTCCACGGCGGGCAGGAAGTCGATCTGGGTGGAGCGGTCCGGAGATCCTCCGGGTGTGACGGCGTCTAGGACCATCGACGGCCCGGCCTGCTGTTGGGCGGTGGCGACCTGGGCGTCGAGCGACACCGTCGAACTCGCCGGACTGACGACCTTCAGATCGCGGTGCAACAGCAGATCCAGGGGCTGGGTGTACAAGATGATCAAGCCGGTGCAGGCCAGCAACACCAGCGTCGGCGCCGCGAACAGTCCCACCCAGAAGTGCAGCCGCCAAATCCGGCGCAGTATCGCGGACTGGCCGCGGCGTTCCTCACGATCGACAGGTTCACGCTCAACTGTGACCATGCGGCCCTCCACCACTAGTGCTTGCAACCACTAGTCGTCGGCGACGGCCGATCGGTTCCCGAGGAATTCAGCTGGCGGGGTGGTCGCCCCGCGCGGCGGCCTGACTTGGCGTTCCCAACGCCACCGTGAGTTCGAGAATCGTTGCCGGGTTGGAGAGCTCGTCGCCGTAGGCTTCCCGGATCTGATTCATGCGGTAGCGCACGGTCTGCGGATGAACGAACAACTCGGCTGCCATCGCATCACGCCGGCCCTGATTGAGCAGCCATGACCGCAACGTCTCGGTCAGCCGCTCCTCGGCGCTGGGACCCAGTGCCGCCAATGGCGCCAGAGCGCGGCGCCGCAAGTCCGCCGCGGCGTCCTGATCAGCGGTGAGAACGAGTTCGACGAGGTGTTCATCGGTGTCGACGAGGGCGCGATCATCGGCCGGCAAATGTCTGGCGCGGATGGCCCGCAAGTAAGAACTCTGAGCCAAAAGCCACGGGCGCGAGGGGCCGACGACAGCGTGCCGACCGGCCAACGCGGCGAGAAGGGCGGCACGACGGCTCCCGCCGGCGTCCGGTATCAGGGCGACCGCCCACGATTCCGCCGGCTCCAAACCGGGTAGGTCGTGGGTGGCGATGAGGGTCGCCGGGCTCAGAATCGTTGCCACACCGCGCAAATGAGACTGCGGCAGCAGCACAGCCGTGAGCACCTCCGGAGCAGTCCATGTCGCCCGCTCGGCGCTTGCCGACAGCGCCTCGGCAGGTTCCCCGGTGAGTAACTGGCGGGTCAGATAGTCGAGGTAGCGTTGCCGTACCCGGCCGGCGCTGGCCAATTCATCGGCGTGTCCGGATGCGCTGGAAGCCGACAGTTCGTCGATGAACGCGAACACCAACTCCGCGAACCACGCGACCGTCGCTGCCGGCAACCCGGCGGCCACCGCGGTCGTCGACAACTCCCGCCACGCCACCCGCGCACCGACCCGGTAGGCCGACAGCAGAGCGTCGATCGACCGGCCGTTACGCGCCTCACCGCGGCCCAGGTCATAGGCGCCGTCCCGGGCCGGGGAGAGTGGGGGTCCGGGGTCGGAATCCTCCGCGCGGGTCGCCAACCGTAGAAATGCTCCCAGCGAGGTCTGCACGGCATTCTCGATGTTCTGGCCCATGCGGCCGCTGAACGCATCGGTATAGGCGGGAACCTCGGCGGTAATCGCGGCGACCGTCCGCTCGGCCATCCGGGGCAGGATGCGCTCCAGCGAATCGACCACGGCTGGATCCAGCGCCAGCCCGGTGAATCGAGCCGAATCCATCAACTATTCCTTAGGGATAAATTAGTGGAGCTTTTTTAACAGGTTTGGTCAAGATTTTATCCCGTCACGCCATGCACGGTGGATAGATGACGACAACTGCACCTCGGCTCGACCTCGGCGGAGCACTGCGCCGGCACCTGGTGCACCTGGCCGCGCGCGTCACCACTCCCCTGGCCCCCGCCGATTACCTCAATGTCATCGACCCCCTGCGTTCTGAGGCGCTGCGGGGGCGCATCGTGGAACTGCACCCGGAAACCCGCGACGCCGTCACCGTGGTGATCAAGCCCGGCCGCCGATGGCGGCCTCATACCCCGGGCCAGTACGTGCGCGTCGGCGTCGACGTCGACGGGGTCCGCCAGTGGCGCGCCTACTCGCTGACCTCGAGCACCTCCCGCGGCGATGGCTACATCAGCATCACCGTCAAAGCCATCCCCGACGGGATCGTGAGCAACTATCTGGTGCGCCGCGCCACCATCGGCACGGTGATCCAACTCGACCAGGCCGCCGGGCAGTTCACCCTCGGCACGCCCGCGCCGGCCAAGCTACTGTTCGTGACCGCCGGCAGCGGCATCACCCCGGTGATGGGGATGTTGCGCAACATGCCGTCGGCCCGGGGAGCCGAGGTCCCCGTCGTCGTGCATTCCGCTCGCACGGCGCAGGAGGTCATCTTCGGCGGGGAACTGCGCATGCTTGCCGCCCGCGGACACATCCGACTGGTGGAGATACACACCGGCACCGGTGGCAGGCTCGACATCGGATCACTCGGGACACTGGTCGACGACCTCGCCGAGCGGCGCACCTGGGCGTGCGGGCCGGCAGGCTTGCTCGACGGCCTCGAAACCCATTGGGCTGCAACCGGTATCTCCGAGCAGCTCATCACCGAGCGGTTCCAGCCGACCACCATCACCGCCACCGGCGACGGCGGCACGGTGACATTCTCGGCCTCCGGCACCACCGTCGAGGGCCGGGGTGATCGGAGTCTGCTGGAGGTCGGCGAGGCCGCCGGGGTGCTGATGCCCTCGGGCTGCCGGATGGGCATCTGCTTCGGCTGCGTCGCGCCCCTGCGGCGCGGCGCGGTGCGCGATCTGCGCACCGGCGACCTCACCACCGCCGGCGAAGGCGACGGCGTGGTCATCCAAACCTGCATATCAGCCGCCGCCGGGCTCTGCGACATCGAACTCTGACAACCCCTTTGAGAGGCACTGCCATGACCACCCTGCACGAGGCACCCGCCGACGTGGACATCGACATCGACATCGACATCGACATCGATGATCCGACCACCCACCTCACCGCGGCACAGATAGAAAACCTCGGCGCTGAACTCGACGCCATCCGCGAACAAGTCATCGCCAGCCGCGGGGAGCGCGACGCGACCTACATCCGCACCGTCATCGACGCTCAACGCAAACTCGAACTCGGCAGCCGCGCGGTTCTGCTGCTCTCCCTGTTCCCGCCGGCCTGGATCGCCGGCACCGTCGGGCTGTCGCTGTCGAAGATCATCGAGAACATGGAGATCGGTCACAACGTCATGCACGGCCAGTGGGACTGGATGCGCGACCCGACGATCCACTCGACCACCTGGGAGTGGGACCACGCCTCACCCTCGGACATGTGGAAGCACTCCCACAACGAGTTGCACCACACCTACACCAACGTCCGCGGCAAGGACAACGACCTGGGCTACGGCATCATGCGGGTCAGTGAAGACCAGCGCTGGAAGCCGGTCTATCTGGTGCAGCCGATCTCAAACGCTCTCAGCGCCTGCTTCTTTCAATATGGAATCGCCTTCTACGACCTGGAGATCGGCAAGTATCTCAAGGGCCGGGTCGACAAGGACGATTTCGTCAGCCGCGGCAAAAGGGTTCTCGCCAAGATCCGCCGCCAAGCCAGCCGCGACTATGTGTTGCATCCGTTGCTGTCCGGCCCCTCGGCGCTGACCACGCTGACCGCCAACCTGACCGCCAATCTGGTCCGCAATCTCTGGACTCACTCGGTGATCATGTGCGGACACTTCCCCGAAGGCGTTCAGAGTTTCGAAAAGACCTCCATCGAGGGGGAAACGCGAGGCCAGTGGTACCTGCGTCAGATGCTCGGATCGGCCAACATCTCCGGGGGTCCGGCGCTGCACTTCATGACCGGAAACCTGTCCTACCAGATCGAACACCACCTGTTTCCCGACCTGCCCAGCAATCGGTACCAGGAGATCGCCCCCAAAGTCCAAGATATTTTCCAACGCTACGGCCTGACCTACACCACGGGGCCGCTGCCGACGCAGGTCGCCTCCGCGTGGAAGCAAATCATCCGGCTGTCGCTGCCGAACGAGTTGCTGAAAACTGGCTAGGCCCTCAACAGCGGAATTGATGCGACGACGTTTATTGCACTTGCAAAGAAACTGCTTTACTGTCTGCGATCGGCAGGGTGCCTAGCGCGCCACCCCCCCGGCGCTGCAGGGCACCCTGCCCCTAATTCGCCGACAGACAGATCCCTGACAGACACCGTTTTGAGTCGGATTCGCCGTGCGGTCTTGGGCGGTCTTGGTCGCGGATGTCTGGAACAAACTCGCCGCGGTGCGCGACTATTGGTGCATGGACTGCGATACCGCGCGGGAGGCGCTGTCGGCTCGGATCGACGGTGAGCGCGAACCCATCCCCGCCGCGCGGGTGGACGAGCATCTGGTGGCCTGCGCCTCCTGCCGAGACTGGCAGGCCGCGGCCGTGGAACAGACCCAGCTACTCCGGCGGCTCGCCGGTCGCTCGCAGGTCGCCGCGGTCCGGTCGCTGCCCCAGCAGCCGGCCCGGCGCCTGGATTCGGTCTCGGTCTCGATCTCGGCGTCGTGGCGACGCTGGGCGTTGGGCGGGGTGGGAGTCGTCCAGTTGTTGGTGGCGATCACCCAGGGCCTCGGGTTCCACCTCGGAGTCGAGCACGCGGCGATGGGCGGACACGTCCTCAACGAGTCCACGGCGTGGTCGGCGGCTCTGGGTGTGGTGATGGTGGTCGCGGCGATACGGCCCACGATCGCGGGCGGGTTGGCGTGGGTGCTGGCCGCCTTCGCTGCGGTACTGGCCGTGTACGTCGGCGTCGACGCCGCCGCCGGGCGGGTCACCGTCGATCGCGCCCTGACCCATGTGCCGGTGCTGGCCGGGGCCGCGCTGGCGTGGTTGGTGTGGCGCACCGATCGCCCTGACCTGCACTCACCGGAGCGGACTGCGGTCCCCGATGAGATCGTGCTGCCGCAGAACGCTTCCCGGGGCCGTCGACGCAGCCATCTACGGCCGACCGACGACTCGG
>CAXNJA010000166.1:0-5309 GCA_964202555.1 Mycobacterium sp. | reverse complement strand
GCCCTGTGCGAACGCCAGCCCGTAATCCTCGGCCTTGAACACCGTGCCGGCCAGTTCGGCGACGTCGGCCCCATCATGGGTGACGTAGTAGGCCAGTACCGGGGAGTCGAACACAACCGCGGCGTAGTCACCTTTTTCCAGCGCCCGGTAGCAGTCATCGATGGTGGGCAGCCCCGTCGCCTGCACCCCTATTCCCTCGAGGAACTTCGCCGAGGTGGTTCCCGTCACGGTAGCGACCTTCTTGTCGAACAGATCCTGTGGTCTGTTGATCTGCGATTCGAACGAGCCGACGGTCAAGGTGGTTGTCAGCGTCGCGGTGAAGAACGAGACGAAGACGATGGCGACGAACCCCCACAGGATCGTCAATGCCCGGGAAACCCAGTGTCGCGGAACGTCTTCCTGAGTCGCCGTTAACGTTTCGCCGGAGAAGATGAAGGCCTGGAAGATGCCCGGGAAGTAGGAGTTCGACACCATGGAGTCGGAATGACGTCGCTCGGCCAACCAGGTGATGTGGGCGGGTATTAGAGCCATCAACAGCCCGCCGAGCAACCAGAACAGCATCGTCTTGGAGAACAGCAGTGGCAAGAAGTTGGTGATGCTGGGTTCGGCCGCCGCGGTCGACCGCTTGGGCACCATGATCTGAAGACCAGCAGCCAGGATGGGCTGGGAAAAATCGAACGTACTCATGCGTTCGCCGGTGATCGAAATGGCCCCGGCTGCGACGTCCGCCCGTTTTTCGGTGATGTTCTTCAATTGGGCCGCAACGTTTTCGGCGTCGAGATATTTGGTCGACCACTGCTGGCGCTTGGCGATCTCCTCCCATAACTCGATGGTGAAGCCGGTCCGGTTGTTGTCTTGGTTCATCACGAACGGCGCCAGGGTACGGACCGTGACGGTGACCTCGCGCGGCTGCGCTCCGGCCGGCACCGCCAGGGGCAGAAACGCAAAACCAGCGATGATCATCAGCACGCTGATCAAGCCACGAAAGCGCGATCCCATGTCCCAGGCCTTCCTATCTGTTCGTTTCGAGTCATCAAAACCGGAGGTAGGTGGTTTAACCAGGTTCTCCGCCGGACTGGGTTTCCTCCCCGCCGAACCACTTCCGTTTGATCAAGTCGTAGGTGCCATCCTGGCGGATCTCGAGAAGCGTCTGGTCCACCTGCCCGCGCAGTTCGCTGTTCTGCGGGAAGGCCAGACCGTAGTCCTCGGCTTGGAAGATCGGCCCGGCGAGCTGCACTGCACCCGCGCCATCCCCGGCGGCGTAGTAGCGCAGCACCGGTGAGTCGAACACCACCGCGTCGTACTTCCCGGCCCGCAATTCGCGATAGCAGTCGTCGATGGTCGGCAGGCCCGTCGCCTGGATCCCTATGTCCTGGAGGTGCCGCGCCGAGGTGGTTCCGGCGACCGTCGCCACCCGTTTACCGGGCAGGTCCGAGGGTCCGGAGATCTGCCCCTCGTAGGTGTTGACGGTCAGGTTGGTGGTCAGGGTCGCGGTAAAGTACGAGACGAAGATGATGGCGATGAATCCCCACAGGATTCCCAGCAGCCGGCCCAGCGACCGGCGCGGGAAGGTGTCGGGCATGAACCCCAGGAATCCCACCGACCAGGCGAAAGCCTGGAAGATCCCGGGGAAGTACGAGCGCGATAGTGCTTCGTCCTCGTCGTCCTCGTCGTCCTCGTCGTCGTCGTCGTCCTCGTCGTCGACGCCGTCGCCGTCGCTGGCTTTCTTGGCAGGACTGGCCTTCCGGCGCTCGATCAACCAGAAGATATGTGCGGGGATCACCGACAGGATGAAGCCGGCCAGCAACCAAACGCCCATCGCCTTGGAGAACAGCAGCTGTAGAAAATTCACCAGCCCCGGCTGCGATGGGGCGACCGTTCGGTGCGGAACCAGAATCTGCAGTCCGCCGTTGAGAATCGGCTGGGAGAAATCGAAGGTCTGTCGCCGCTCGGCCGTGATCGAGATCGCCCCGGCCCCGACGTCGGCGCGACGCTCCGCGACCGCCTTCAGTTGCGCCGTAACGTTCTCAGCGTCGATGTACTGAGTGGTCCAGCCTTGCCGTTTGGCGATCTCTTCCCAGAGTTCGACCGTGAAGCCCGACTTGCCGTTGTCGTTGGTGATGACGAAGGGCGCAAGATTGCGGGTGGCGACAGTGACTGCTCGTGAGGCAGCAAGGGCCTGCCCGGCCATTGGCAATTCCGCAAAGGCGGCGATGATCATCACCACTGCGATGACTGCATGCCACCGTGATCTAAATCGTGCGCGCACGCTTCAGACCCCCTGTTCCCATCCGTTTCGGGCTGTTGAATGGGAAACAATATCCGAACGCATCGGTTCATCGGCCGCGAACTTCCATTCCCATCAACACCAACGATCGGCTCAGTCCCGCACCGCTTTCGCGTCCGCGATACATGTCGTCATCCGCGCCGGAACGGACTGTGTACCGTCGCGCACCGACCACATCGCGTTGTGCATCATTCGCACCAGAACCCAAGCTCGGGCTCGCTCCTCGTCGAAGCCGGTGGCGTCGACCAGCGCCCACAGCCCGGCGCCGCCTCCCCGCCGCGAACGTCCACCAAGTCGTTCCACAGCATCGGGGCATCGGCCCGGACGGAGCCCTGCATCGATCTTGGACAGGCTTGCGAGAACTGTCCCCCCAGGCTCAGATCATCGAGGACTAGCCTTCCTCGGACTCGTCCTTTTGCGCTGCAGTCTTTTTCATCTCGCGCATCAGATGGGCGTAGACGATTATGACGCTGATCCCCAGCGCGATCTCACACCAGAAGAACGCGAAGAAATCCACCAGCACGCCCAGTGGCGGCACGCCCGGCGCGAAGCTGCGGATCGCCGGGAACGCGAAGAGCAACACCAGGATCAACGGGATCATGAACCGGACGCTCTCGGAGGCTCCGCCGCGGAGCAGCCAGAAGACCGTCATGATCGCCAATATGGTGAGAGTCAGCATCAGCACCGAGGTGAACATCGCGAAGAAAATCGTTGTCGGCGCCCGGGAGACACGGATGTTCAGATCGCGAGTGGCGCTGTCCTCCGGCGAAACTGAGGTCATCTGAACCCGGTAGCCCGGGTTGGACGCCTCGACCTGCATCGACGTCGCGATGGGCTTGCCGTTCTCGGCGGTGACCTCCACCCGCATCGTGGTCTCGTATCTGTCCAATGGGTACATGCTGATGTTCCCCGACCGCAGCGGTAGCCGGACATCGGCGGGCAGCATGATCTCGGACTTCTCGTAGGCGTCGTGGACGACGTCGGCGCCGCCGAGCACCGTCACCTTGACCCCTTGGCTCAGGAAGTTTCCGTTGTCTTCGGAGTATTTTCCGACCGGCACAAAGGCGAGTCGCAGACGCACGACCCGGTCGGCGGGGGTCACGTCTACGACATTCGCGGTCACCCTGACGCCGTCGCGCAGGTCGGGATCACCGGCCACCAGTGACGTATGCCTGACTTGCATGAAGGACGCCAGCATGAAGGCGATGAAGCTGATCGTGATTAGGACTGGCAGGACGACGAAGACTATCGGCTTCCATTTCGGCCGTGGGGGTGCACTTTTTGTGGTCGCGCCGGGTTCGGCTGCTAGACGCTCAGTTGACACCATGATGTGCGAAGACTAATCCACTAGCAGGGATTACGCCCCGGCTTTGGTACCTGCTGCTGCTGCCGCCGACGCGGATGCCCCCGCCATCGGGATCGACAGGAGCAGGACCGTGATGAGTCCCAGGGTCGCGGCGGGATTGGTCGGCGAGTAGGGGTCAGAACTCGCCGCGCCCTCATCGCTGCTCGGCGGGAAGGGCTTGCCGGCACTCTTTCCCGCACTCTTTCCTGACGTCATAGCCGCGTGCTGCTGGCCGTTCGGCTTGGCGGAAAGCGCCTGGAAGCCAGCTTTAGCAGCAGCCTCCTTCGCGGCAACGGCAGCAGCTGCAGCAGCGGCCGCGGCGCCGGCCCCGCCCGCAGCGGATGAGCTTGCCGCGGCAGCCGCGGCAGCCGCGGTTGGTGCTGCTGCTGCGGCGGCTGTCTGCGTTGGGGCGGCCGCCGGTGCGGCGCCCTCGGCCGTGGCGGCCGCCGGTGCGGCGCCCTCGGCCGTGGCGGCCGGTGCTGTCTCGGCGGCGGCCGCGGGTGCCGCCTCAGCGGCCCCGAACTCCCCGATGTCGCTGATATCGGCCGATGTCACGGCAACCGCTGCGCCAGCCGTACCCGAAATGCCTGAGACGCCATACCCGAGGACGGTCTGGCCACCACCGACGCCACCGACGCCGAAACCACCGAGCGCCGGAGGGTCGGCGGCCGCCACCGTCACCGGGACGTCGAGGGTGCCTCCGTAACCGTCGGAGACGGCGATGGTGAAGGCATCGCCCAGCCGTGATTTGCCCCGGTCCGGGACGTAGGTGAACGTGCCATCGGGGTTGACCGTGACCGTGCCGTTGGTCGGCGTCGAGGCGGTGTAGCTGAGCGTGTCAGCGTCGGCATCGCTCGCCTGCACGGTGCCGGTGAGCCGCCAGCCGGGACGGGGCTCGTCAAGACTGAGAATCCCAGTCGGAATGACGTTGGCGGGGGCGATCGCCACAGTCACTGGGACCTCCACGGTGCCGCCGTGGCCGTCGGTGACGGTCACAGTGAAGGCATCCGATACCGCGGAGGCTGGGGCGCCGTCAGCGGCGGCGGCGTGGCGGGCCGCGGCGGTCGGTGTGTACGCAAAGCTGCCGTCCGGGTTCATCGTGACGGTGCCGTGGGCGGGGTTGGACACGGTGTAGCTCAAGGTGTCTGCGTCGGCATCGGTGAATTGCACGACACCGATCACCTGCCCGTCGGTCTCCGGCGCCTCGGCCGTGGCGGTGCCCGTCGGGTCGATGTTGGCCGGTGTGAGAGCCACAGTCACTGGGACCTCCACGGTGCCGCCGTGACCGTCGCTCACTGTGATGGTGAACTGATCGCTGCGCGCCGAGGCCGGCGCGCCGTCGGCGGCCGCGTCATGCCGGGCCTGCGCGCTCGGGGTGTAGGTGAAGGTGCCGTCGGGGTTGACCGTGACGGCGCCCTTGCCGGGTGTGGAGACGGTGTAGCTGAGCGTGTCGGAGTCGGCATCGGCGGCGGTCACCGCACCGAGGACCCCGCCACCGTCACTCGGCGCCTCGACGATTGCGGTACCGGTCGGGGCACTGTTGGCCGGAGCCACCGCCACCGCCACCGGTACCACCACGGTGCCGCCGTGGCCATCGTTGACGGTAATAGTGAACGCATCGGTCAGCGCCGAGTCCGGGGCCCCCTCCCTGGCTGCGGCATGCCGGGCGTCGGCGAT
>CAXNJA010000165.1:0-5337 GCA_964202555.1 Mycobacterium sp. | reverse complement strand
AACCAGCCGCGATCCTTCTCCCAGATGACCGGCGGGTTGAGGCATTCCTCGATGGTGGTCCAGATCGAGAACGACGGTGCGAAGTCGTACCCGTCGACGGTGAGGTTGGCCCCATCGCGGGTGCCCAACTCGTCGATCTCACTGAAAAGATGGTCGGCGGCGTAACGGGCGAAGACGTCGGACAGCCCGGGCTCGACACCGATACCGACCAGCGCCAACCGGTCGGCGTCGAGCCACTGTTGCTCGGCCGCGAATTGCTCGTCGCCGAGTTTGACCCCGGTCAGTTCGTAAGGCTTGTCGGGGTGGCGCTGCGACAGGCTCATCGCCATGTCCAGGTAATCGGCGCCACCGGCCAGTGCCCCGTTGAAGATCGGCATCACGAACCGGGGGTCCACCGCGTTCATCACATGGGTGATCCCGTGCTGGCGAACCAAGGTGGCGACGGCGGCC
Organism: Mycobacterium sp.; assembly: GCA_964202555.1. Lineage (GTDB taxonomy): Bacteria > Actinomycetota > Actinomycetes > Mycobacteriales > Mycobacteriaceae > Mycobacterium. The sequence goes on along the minus strand of CAXNJA010000165.1, from coordinate 4,887 downwards.
GCCGACGAGGCGTCGACCTGGGTTGCGACGAACCGCGGATCGGCGACGGCGTCCACGGCACGCTGGGCGCTGGCCTGGTCATAATCGGCCACCACGATCTGGTCGAAGAACTCCCGCCGCTTGGCGATCGCGCAAAATGCTGAGCCGACGCCGCCGGCGCCCACAAGAAGAATCTTCATCCGCGCAACATATCGCTTAACGGCCGTTCGGTTCTAGAGCGGGTTGGGCGCCGCTTGGACCGTGCCGAGAAGAACCGCCGCTGCCCCGACTCGCGTCACGGATTTGCTCACCATCGACGGCCCCCCACCTAAATCGCGACAACCCACAACACGACAGCAGGCTAACAATGGCGGGCGCAGCCATCGCGTTTTTAACCTTGCCGTCATACGGCGACGTCGAGGCGGGCCATTCCACGCAACGTGACGTGCGGTTTGTAGGTCGGTTCGCCGGCCAGCCGTGCCCCGGGGAAACGCTTGGTGACCGCGCAGAGCGCCACCGCAGCTTCCAGTCGCGCCAACGGCGCCCCCAGGCAGAAGTGCGCGCCGAGGCCGAAAGCGAGGTGGCGCAGCGGCTGGCGGTCGGGGTCGAAGGTGTCGGGACGTTCGTTGACCGCCGGATCGCGGTTGGCCGCGGCCAGCATCAGCATCATGTTGTCGCCCTTGGGCACCCGGACACCACCGATCGTCATGTCCGCCCCGGCGACCCGGCCGACCAGTTGAACCGGCGGGTCGTAGCGCAGTGTCTCCTCCACGATCACCGACGCCCGGGCGGGGTCGCCGGCCAGCTGCGCCCAGTAGTCCGGGTGGCGCAGCATGGCCAGGATCGCATTGGCGATCAGGTTCACCGTGGTCTCGTGTCCGGCGATCAGCAACAGATTGCAGGTGGCGAGAATCTCGTCCTCGGTGAGCTGATCACCGGTCTCCTCGACGGCGATCAGGCCCGACATCAGATCGTCGCGGGGGTGCTCGCGCCGCTGGGTAAGAAGATCGCGCAGGTATCCACGCAGCCACAGCCCGGCCTCGAGGCGTTCCTCGAATCCCTGTGCCTGGCCGGTGAAGGCGAAGAACGGGTCAAGGCCCTGGGCCAGCAGTTCGGAGGCCCAACTGAACTTCGGCTCATCCTCGACGGGCACGCCGAGCAGCCGGCAGATCACCGCGACCGGCAGCGGGTGGGCCAGGTCGGCGATGACTTCGAAACGCCCCGCCGCGGCGACCTTGTCGAGCAGTTCGTCGACCAGTTCGACGATGCCGGCTTCCAGGGATCTGACCACCTTCGGTGAGAACGCCTTGCTGACCAGGCGGCGCAGCCGGGTGTGATCGGGCGGGTCGAGGAACAGAAAGCTCGGGATGCCGAACGGACGCAGATTCTCCCCGGCGGCCATGGCCCGCTGGGCGGCGCTGGACTTCAGCCGGTCGCTGCAGGAGTCCGGGTGGCGCAACACCTCGTCGCAGTCCGCGAAGGAACTGAACACCACCAAGTTGGACTCCGGCAGCAGCAGCGGGCCGCCTTCACTCAACCGGTGATAGACGGGATACGGGTCGGCGCGACGGGCCGGGTCGAGCAGTTCCAGCAGCAGCGGCTGTGCAGCGGTCATCTGATCAGTGTGCCTGCTCTCAAGGAACACTCGCCTTACTGCACCCGGGCGCGCAAAATCGTGCAGGCAGCTACCGGACGACCGGGTGTACGCGGCTTCCGGCTGCTGCCACCCCGGCGGTTGTACGACGGCATGGGGCTGGTGTCATTGGTGAAGCTGAAGAACTTGCGCTGAGGGCGGCGTGTGCGGTTCCATTCAGGGCCGGGGGCGCGGATCCTGCTTTCGGGCGGACCTTCCGAGGGACCACAGAGGCTGCGGCTTTCGATCCCTCATTTTTTCGTTTTCCCCCGCGCCCTCGCACTCCACGGCGACTGCTGGTGCATCGAGTCTGCGTCAAGATCGTCATTTCCGCCAGAAAGGCGATCTGAGCGCAGAATCGATGCGGGGACGCGGAGCATCAGGACGCGTAATAGCGACCGAGGAAGTCGTCGCGCAGAGCGTCGAAGTCGCCGGCGAGGATGGCGTCCCGGATCCGGTCGACCAGACGGATGATGAAACGTTCGTTGTGGATGGTGCACAGCGTGGCGGCCAGCATCTCCTTAGCCTTGAACAGGTGGTGGATGTAGGCCCGGGTGTAGTGCGCGCAGGTGTAGCAGTCGCAGTCCGGATCCAACGGGGTGAAATCCCGTTTGTAGCGGGCCCCGGTGATGTTGTAGCGGCCGTTCGGCGAGTAAATCGCGGCGTTGCGGGCCACCCGCGACGGTGACACGCAGTCGAAGGTGTCGGCGCCGGCGGCGATCGCCGCGAAAAGGTCGTCTGGCTCGCTGATGCCGAGCAGGTGGCGCGGCTTGGCATCGGGCAACTCTTCGGTGCACCAGCCGATGATGGTGGCCAGGTTCTGCTTCTCCAACGCCCCGCCGATGCCGTAGCCGTCGAAGCCGCGGCCGTCGTCGTCGACGATGCTCTCCAGCCCGCGGCAGGCTTGCCGGCGAAGATCCTCGTAGTGGGCGCCCTGCACCACCCCGAAAAGCGCTTGCGCCGGACGCACCCCGGCCTGCTGGGCACTGAGCCGGCGATGTTCGGCCAGACACCGCACGGCCCACGCCTGGGTACGGTCCAGCGACTCCTCCTGGTAGGCACGGGTGTTCATCAGGGTGGTCAGTTCGTCGAAGGCGAAGATGATGTCGGCCCCGAGTTGGTGCTGGATACCGATGGACACCTCCGGGGTGAATCGGTGTGTGGAGCCGTCCAGGTGCGAGATGAAGGTGACGCCGTCGTCGTCGACCCGGGCCAGGCGCTGTTTACCTTTGGCGATCAGGTTGTCGGACTGGACCCGGCCGGGGTCTTCCATGAGCACCTTGCGGAAGCCCGCGCCCAGCGACATGATCTGGAATCCGCCGCTGTCGGTGAACGTCGGCCCAGCCCAGTTCATGAATGCCCCCAGCCCGCCCGCCTCGGCGACGATGTCAGGACCGGGTTGCAAGTAGAGGTGGTAGGCGTTAGCCAGCACCGCCTGGGCGCCCAGTTCGCGCATCGTCTCGGGCAGAACGGCTTTCACGGTCGCCTTGGTGCCCACAGCGACGAAGGCCGGGGTGCGGATGTCTCCGTGCGGGGTGTGAATCACCCCGCAACGGCCCCGGGCACCCGCTAACTCGGCCTCAACTGTGAAAAACGGCACCGCCCCAAGCCGTTCGAGATCACTTGTCAACTGTCCGTAGCGCGTTTGGCGGACGGAGCGGCGGCCTTCCGGCGACGGGTAGCCGCCGGTTTCCCGCCGGCGGTGCCCACCGCCTGCTCGAGTTCACTCAGCGAGTCCTCCAAGTGGCCGAGCAGGCGTTGCAGGCTGGGCACGCTTCGTCGGCAGCCGACCAAACCGAAGTCGAGGTTGTCGGCGTTGTTGGACAGCGTGATGTTCAGCGCCTGGCCGTCGAGTGCGATGGACAGCGGATAGTTGCCGTCCATTCGGGCGCCCCTCCAGTACAGCGGTTCTCGCGATCCCGGCACGTTGGAGATCACCAGGTTGAACGGCGGGGCGGCCGAACCCAGCGCCGGGGACACCAGGGACAGCAGCAGCGGCGAGACGTTGAACGCCGACAGCGCCACCTGCTGAAGCTTGGGCAGTTCCTTGAAAACGTCCTTGTTTTTGCGCATCGAGGCACTGACCTCTGCCAGTCGCTCGGCGGGGTCCTCGAGGTCGGTGGCCAGGCTGGCCAGCAGCGCGCCGACCTGATTGCCGCCGCTGTTGGCGCTGCCCTCCTCACGCAGACTCACCGGCACCATGGCGATCAGCGGTCGGTCCGGAAGTGCTTTCTGCTCAAGCAGATACGCCCGCAGCGCGCCGCCGCACATAGCCAGCACGACGTCGTTCAGGGTGACTCCGGCGGCCTTCTTGATGGCCATCACCCGCTCGATCGGCCAGGACTGCGCGGCGACGCGACGGGCACCGCCGATCGGGACGTTGAAGATGGTCCGCGGCGCCCCCACCGGCAGGGTCAGCTGCTGCTGCAGCAGACCCTTGTTCGCCAGGTGCAGTGCGGACGGACCCAGTCCCAGAACGGAATCCGCCACACCCCGCACAGCACCCAACCGCGATGAGGCAGCCTTGGCCTTGCCCTTGCCCGAGGAGCGTTCGTTAAGCGCCCACATCACGCGGGCCTCGACATCCTCGGGATCGGCGGACAGCGCCCGGCGAATCATCCGCATGGCGCTGACACCGTCGAGCAGGGCGTGATGGATTTTGGTGTACACCGCGAACCGGCCGTCGTTGAGTCCTTCCACCAGATGGGTCTCCCACAGCGGGCGGTGGCGGTCGAGCAGACTGCCGTGCAGCCGGGAGGTCAACTCCAGCAGTTCGCGCACCCGGCCGGGCGAGGGCAGCGCCGAGCGGCGCAGGTGGTACTCCAGGTCGAGTTCACGGTCGAAGGCCCAGGTCAGGTTGGCGATGCCGCCGAGGAACTCCGCCGGGTGCTTCCGGAAGGTCGGCGCGACATCGTCGCGGGCGAGGACGTCCTGATAGAGCTCCCGGAGGAACTCCGGTCCGGCGCCCTTGGGCGGCTCGAACAACTGCAGGCCGGCGACGTGCATGGGGTGCTCGCGGGACTCCCCCAGCAAAAACATCGAATCCAGCGGTGATATCAGTTCCATTCCACGACCGCCTCAACTTCTCCACACCCCGTTTGAACCCCGTTTGAACCCCAACACTAGGCCCAGGAGTACCCGCGTGGGGCCGAAAGTCCCTGTCCATCGGGACCCCGGCCACGCACTGTGGAAGCCATGAGGACCGCCCACTGGCTGCCGGTCACAGTGGCCGCACTGGTGTGCGGGTGCACGTCCGGCAACCCAACCACGCCGGT
>CAXNJA010000164.1:0-5361 GCA_964202555.1 Mycobacterium sp. | reverse complement strand
CCCATCGAGGCCACTGCGAACTCGGCGTAGCCCTGACCGGTCCGCATCGACAGCAGCTTGGAGATCGCCGCCGAGGGCATCGCGTCGCCGCCGGCCAGGGTCAGCAGCGTCGAGCGCATACCCATCAGCTTGGCGGCGTGCCCCTCGGCAATGAGCTCACCTGCCCGGTGATGGCCGACCTGGTCGAAGTGGCCTTCGCCGACGAACTCGACGAACTTCGCCAAGCTGGGCAGGAACCACGGTTCGTCGCTGCCGATCGAAACCCGTTCGGCGGTAAGGGTGTTGCGGCTGACCTCCCAGCCGCTGTCGACTTCGCCGAGCACCAAATCGTCGGGGACGAACACGTCGTCGATGAATACGGTGTTGAACAAGGCGTTGCCGGTCAACTCCCGCAATGGCTTGACCTCGACGCCCGGTTGCTTCATGTCGAGCAGGAAATAGGAGATTCCATTGTGTTTCGGGGCGCTCGGATTCGTTCTGGCCAGCAGCGCGCCCCACTGGGAGAACTGCGCGGCGGTGGTCCAGATCTTCTGGCCGGTGATGCGCCACCCGCCGTCGACCTTGGTGGCCTTGGTGGTCAGGCTCGCCAGGTCAGATCCGGCTCCCGGCTCGGAAAACAGCTGGCACCAGATGATCTCACCGCGAAAGGTCGGTGGCAGGAAGCGCTGCTTCTGCTCCTCGGTGCCGTAGGCGACGATGGAGGGGATTAGCCACGCGGCGATCCCCATGTTGGGCCTCTTGACACGGCCGGTGCCGAATTCCTGCGAGATGACGATCTGCTCCACCGGCGTCGCGGCCCGACCCCAGGGTTGGGGCAGGTACGGCAGCACCCAGCCGCCTTCGGCGATCGCAACTTTTCGATCCTCGCCGGGAATCGCTTTGAGCGCAGCAACTTCGGAGCGAATCTCCGCGCGCAGCTTCTCGGTGTCCGGATCCAGGTCGATGTCCAGCGGTCGCATCCCGGTGGCGGTGGCGGTGTCGAATACCTGCTGCCGATACTCCGTCGACCGCCCGAACGCCGCCACCAGGCCTAAGGTGTGCCGGTAGTAGACGTTGGTGTCATGCTCCCAGGTGAACCCGATTCCGCCGTGCACCTGGATGCAGTCCTGGGTGCAGCGCTGCGCGGCGGCCGGTGCCAGGGTGGCGGCCACCGCCGCGGCGAACTCGAAATGAGTTGACTCGTTGTCCCAATCCTTCTCGGCGGCTTCGTCAATCGCGCGAACGGCATCCCATACCGCCGCAGTGGCACGCTCGGTGGTGGCGATCATCTCGGCGCACTTGTGTTTGATCGCCTGGAACTGACCGATCGGCCGGCCGAATTGCTCGCGGATTTTGGCGTACTCCGAGGCGGTGTCGGTGGCCCACCGGGCAAGGCCGACCGCCTCAGCGGACAGCAGAGTGGTGATGATGGCCCGCCCGGCGGCCTGGGAGACGTTGGACAGCAACCGCTCGGCGCCGACCTCCACCCCGTTGGCCCGGACGTGGGCGACCGGCCGCAGCGGATCCACTGACCGCAATGGCGCGATCTCCAGTGCGTCGGCGTCGAGCACCGCCCATTCAATTCCGCCGTCGATGTTGACCGGCAGCACCAGCACGCCGGCCTGGGTCGCCGCGGGCACCGACCGGGCCTCGCCGCGGATCACGCACATGTCGTCCTGGCGGCTTGCGGTCAGTTCGGACTCCATCGCGACGGCGGCGACCTTCTCACCGGCGGCCAGTTCGGCCAGCAGTTTGGAGTCGGGATCATGGGCGGCGATCAGTGCGCTGGCGATGGCGGACGAAACGTAGGGCCCCGGCACTGCGCCGTATCCGAACTCGGCGATCGCGATGGCCAATTCCAGCAGTCCGAACCCCTGACCGCCCACCGACTCCGGCAGGTGTAAGCCGTGCAAACCCTGATCGGCCGCCGCCTGCCAGTAGGGCGGCGGATCCTCCAGTGGTGTCTCCAGCGCGGCGTGCAGAACCTCCGGGGGAGCCACACGCCGCACCAAAGCGCGCACCGAATCAGCGAGGTCCTGATGCTCTGATGTGATCGCCAGGGGCATGTTCGATCGCCTTCACTCTCGGGAGCTGCCGATTAACCGGTGGGTTGGGACCGAGGGTACTCCCCGCCGTGGTCATGGCGGGTCTGCCGGTCAGGAGGCGGGCTCGCCCCGCAACCACACCACCAGAATTGAGCCGAGGACCAACAGGACGCCGACCGCCCACATGCCGGCCTTGTTGGTTCCGGTGAGGTCTTCCAGCGCACCGGTGGCGTACGGCGCGGCGAACCCGCCGAGGTTGCCAAGCGAGTTGATCAGCCCGATTCCGGCGGCTGCCGCGGCACCGGTCAGGAATCGCGACGGCAACGCCCAGAACACCGGCAGCGCCGCGAAGATGCCCATCGCGGCGATCACGACAGGCACCATCACCGCAACCGGGTGACGCAGATACAGCGCCATGGGAATTGCCAGGCCACCCAGCAGTAGCGGGATCGCCACATGCCAGACGTGTTCGCGGGTCCGGTCGGCGTGTCTGGACCACAGGAACATCGCAACCGCCCCGAAAACATAGGGAACCGCGGTGATGAAACCGACCTGCAGCAGAGAAAGTTGTACCCCGAAGGTCTTCCTGAAGCCCGCCACGATGGACGGCAGGAAGAAAGCCAGCGCATACAACCCGTAGGCGACGGCGAAGTAGACGATGGCCAGCGCCCAGACCCGCGGGCTGGTTAGTGTGCGGCGCAGCGGGAACCGGTATTGGGTGCTGATCTGCCGTTCCTCGGCGGCCAGTGTGTCGGTAAGCCAACGTCGTTGGGCACTGTTGAGCCAGTGCGCATCGGCGGGGCGGTCGGTGAGGTAGAACCAGCAGACCAACCCCAGCAGCACCGCCGGCAGGCCCACACAGATCATCATGAACCGCCACCCCGCCAGTCCCCATACCCCGTGCCCGGTCTGAATCAGCCACGCCGCCAACGGCGTCCCGACCGCCGAGGCCACCGGGACGGCCAGCATGAAGACCCCGACCACGCGGGCCCGGTAGGCGGCCGGGAACCACTGGCTCAGGTAGAACACCACCCCGGGAAACAAGCCCGCCTCGGCGACGCCGAGCAGGAACCGCAGCACCAGCAGGGTGCCGGCATTCGGCGCGAACGCGATGGCGACCGCGACGATGCCCCAGGACACCGCGATGCGGGCCAACCAGCGCCGGGCGCCGAAACGAACCAGCGCGAGGTTCGATGGAACTTCAACCAGCACATAGCCGATGAAGAAAATGCCCGAGGCCAGTCCGAACATGGTGGCTGACAGTTGCAGGTCCGCGCTGATCTCAGCCTTGGCGATACCGAGGTTGGTGCGGTCAAGGAAGTTGACGAAGTACAGCGCCATCAGCAGTGGAACAAGGCGCACCGTGACCGCCCGAAGTGTTTCGGCTTCCACGGATTCAGCGTTCGGCGAGACGGACACCGGACCTCCCGTTGACGACGTTGAGCAGATCCTGGCCGTCACGAAGCCGAGCGCAGTTGTCGATCGCCTCGGTCAGGTAGCGGCGCATCGTGTCCTGGGTAAACCAGACTACGTGCGGTGTCACCACAACGTTGTCCAACCGCAGCAGTGGGTTGTCAGGTTCGACCGGTTCGGTGGCGAACACATCGAGTCCCGCCCCAGCCAACCGGCCCTCCAGAAGCGCTTCGGTCAGTGCCGCCTCGGCAACGATGCGACCGCGAGAAGTGTTGATCAACAGTGCCGTTGGTTTCATTGTGGCCAGGGCGGCACGGTCGATCAACGCCTCGGTTTGCGCGGTGAGGGGAAGGTGGAGACTGACGACGTCACTGGATGCCAGAACCTCGGTCAGCGGCCGCCAGCCTGGGGTGCCGTCGTCGCCGGTGCTGGTGTGCAGCACCCGGGCGCCCATCGCGGCCACGATCGTTTCGACGCGCCGGGCAATGTTGCCGTAGCCGACCAGTCCCACCGTGCAACTGCCGATGTCGCGCACCGTCTCCCCGAGGGTGGCGTCGGTCGGCCAGCCACGACCGGTGCGGGTAGCCGCGTCAAGTTCCACCAGTCGGCGCATCGCCGCCAGCATCAACAGCACAGCGCCCTCGGCGGCCGATGGAGCGTTGGCGCCCGGCATATTGGCTACCGCGATATCCAGTTCGGTAGCCGTCGACACATCGATGGTGTTCACTCCGGTGCCGAGTTTGTGGACCAGTCTCAGCCGCGGGCCGCGGCGCAGTTCTTTCCCCGACAGTGGCCGCAACACATGCCACACCGCGTCAGCCCACGGCAAGATCTCGCCTAGCGTCTGGTCATCGTCCTCGTGGCACCAACGGATGTCGAGCCAATCTGCCTCGGGTGCAACCATTTCCAGAACGGTCTTGCCGGGCAGAAAATGCCCCAGCACCCTGACCACAGCCACCATGGGCCCTAGTCCCGAAACAAGCCGGACTTGCCGAACGCGTCGACGATGGTGCTCAGTTCGCCGACCAGTTCAGTCCTACTCAGGCCGATATCACCGGCCAGCCAGGCGCTAATCGCCTGCGTCACACCGCCGACTACGAAATAGGCGAAGGCCTTGGTGCGCTCGTCGGCGGGTCGTTGGGTGAGGGTCTCGACGTGCTGGCCGGACAACAAGACGAACAGCGCCTCGGACTCCTGCCGCTTGCGGATCACCGCGGCGTTGGACACCTGAGCCCCGAACATCAGTCGGCCCACGCGCCGGTCGGCCTCGATCGTGCGCACGATGTTGGCCAGGCCCGCCCGGGTCTGCTCCTCGACGGGCGCTGCGGCCACCGCCGCCTGGGTCGTCGCGGCAAGCCGGGCGATCACCGAGTCGAACACCGCGCCGATGAAATCCTCCTTGTCATCGAAACTCTCGTAGAAGTAGCGGGTGGCCAAACCGGCCTGCTGGCAGATGCCCCGGACGGTCAGTTCCGCGGGGTCGACGTTGCTTCCCAGAATTTCCAGGCCGGCTTCCAGCAGCCGGGATCGACGGCGGCTCAGCCGGTCTACGGCATCCACGCCGGCGTAGGGCCGCACCTGTGTCACCGGCCAATCTTGACATCGCGGTGGGGGTGGCACAATGTCGGGAAACACTCGTTTCCAGATTCACAGACAGGGGCCCCGGTGAGCACTCGCGCGGTCGTCAGCGTGGTGGAGCGTCCCGTCAGTGAGTCGTCCGGCCCGGCCACCGGCCCAAGCCTGCTGCAGCGGTTGACCCGTGCGGCCACCCCCGAGGACGGTGTACCCGGCATCGCTCTGCTGGCGGGTCCGGCGAATGTGATCATGCAACTCGGCCATCCGGCTGTGGGATACGGCGTCAAGGAGAGCCGAGTCGAGAGCGGCCGCATCGACCGCCATCCGATCAAACGGGCGCGGACCACTT
>CAXNJA010000163.1:0-5410 GCA_964202555.1 Mycobacterium sp. | reverse complement strand
CGAGAAATGACGTCGACCCGGCCCGAGGTGCCGGCGCTGCGCCCGCAGGGTTCGACGGCACGATTGCCCTCCAAAGCGCTGACCCCGGTGGAGATGGCGCAGGCGGCGGTGATGGCTGCGCTCAGCGCGGCGCTGGCCATCATCTCGGTTGTGGTGCCGTTCGCCGGTGGGGTGTCGCTGCTGGTCGCCGTGCCGATGGGGCTGCTCGGCTACCGCTACCGGCTGCGGGTGCTGCTTGCCGCGGCCTTCGCCGCGGCCACCGTCACCTTCCTGATCGCGGGCATCAGCGGGTTCATGGTGGTGCTCAACTGCGCCTACGTCGGCGGTATGGCCGGAATCATCAAACGTCGCGGCCGCGGCACCCCGACGGTGATCGCGGTGTCCATCGTGGCCGGCATTCTCAACGGACTCTGGATCATCGGTGCGCTGCTGATCCTGGTCCGGCTGCGGACCTTGGTGCTCGAGGCGCTGTCGGCCAACGTCAACGGTGTCTTGAACTTCATGGCCGGCCTGCCGGTCTCCGGGGAAGGTTTCCGGCAGTCCACCGAACAGACCCGCGCATTGTTCAACACCGCCATTGCGCACTGGCCGGTGCTCATCATGGTCTACTCGATCTTCACCATCGTGGTGGTCTCGCTGGTCGGCTGGTGGGCGCTGGGCCGGGTGCTGAACCGGCTGCGCGGCATCCCCGACGTCCACAAACTCGATGCCAGTTCCGAATCCGGCGCCGAGAGCGCGGCGGTGGCCCCGGTGCCGGTCCGGCTGACCGACGCCCGGTTTCGCTACCCGGGTGCCGACCACGACGCCCTGCGGCCGCTGAGCCTGACCATCGAACCCGGTGAGCACATCGCGGTGACCGGCGCCAACGGATCCGGCAAGACCACGCTGATGCTGCTGCTGTGCGGACGCGAACCCACATCGGGCAGCATCGATCGCCCCGGTGCGGTGGGGCTGGGACAGCTGGGCGGGACCGCCGTCGTCATGCAGCACCCGGAAAGCCAGGTCCTGGGCAGCCGGGTTGCCGACGACGTGGTGTGGGGGCTGCCGCCCGGCACCGCCACCGATGTGCCGGGGCTGCTCGACGAAGTCGGCCTGTCGGGTATGGAGGAACGCGACACCGGCGGCCTGTCCGGCGGGGAACTGCAGCGGCTGGCGGTGGCGGCCGCGCTGGCGCGCCAACCGGGGATCCTGATCGCCGACGAGGTCACCTCCATGGTCGATCAGCGTGGCCGCGACGGCCTGCTCAGCGTGCTGTCCGGCCTGACCGAGCACCACGACATGGCCCTGGTGCACATCACGCACTACAACAACGAGGCCCAGATCGCCGACCGCATCGTCAATCTCAGCGAGTCGCAGGACAACATGGTCATGGTCGCCCATGCCGCGGCGCCGTCGGCCACCGTCACCCCGATGGCGCACGCCACTCCGAGCGGTAAGCCGGTCCTGCAGTTGAGCGGCGTGGGCCACGAGTACGGCAGCGGCACCCCATGGGCCAAAAGTGCGCTGCGCGACATCAGCTTCACCGTCAACGAGGGCGACGGCCTGCTCATCCACGGCGGCAACGGCTCGGGCAAGTCCACGTTGGCCTGGATCATGGCCGGGCTCACCACGCCCACCACCGGTGAGTGCCTGGTGCGGGGCCGCCCCGCCCACGAGTGCGTGGGGGATGTGGCGATCGCCTTCCAGGCCGCCCGGCTTCAGTTGATGCGCAGCCGGGTGGATCTGGAAGTGGCTTCCGCCGCAGGCTTTTCGCCATACGACACCGGCAGGGTGGTGTCGGCGCTGGCCACCGTCGGGCTCGACGGATCGCTGGCCGGCCGTCGCGTCGACCAACTCAGCGGCGGGCAGATGCGCCGGGTGGTGATCGCCGGTCTGCTCGCCCGCTGGCCGCAGGCACTGATCCTCGACGAACCCCTGGCCGGCCTGGACGCCGCCAGCCAGCGCGGCCTGCTGCGGCTGCTGACCGACCTGCGGCTCAACACCGGACTGACCGTCATCGTCATCTCTCATGACTTCGCGGGCCTGGAAGAACTCTGCCCGCGCATCCTGCACCTCGACCGTGGCGCCCTGGCCCCGATCGGGGGACCGGCATGACCGCGACCCGCCAGCGCCGCCCGGTGGTGCTCCTGCGTCCCGTTCCCGGGACGTCGGTAATCCACGAGTTGTGGGCGGGCACCAAACTCCTTGTGGTGTTTGCGGCTTCGCTGCTGCTGTCGTTCTACCCGGGCTGGATCGCGATCGGCCTGATGGCGGCTCTGGTCGTAGTGGTGATCCGGCTGGCCCGCATTCCGCGCGGCACGATGCCGACGATTCCGCGGTGGCTGTGGATCCTGCTTCTGATCGGTGCGCTCACCGCGACGTTGGGCGGCGGGCAGCCGGTTCTGCACCTGTGGTCCTACGACGTCGAGATCGGCGGGCTGCTGAAGTTCCTGCGGTTCACCGCACTGTCGATCGTGCTGCTGGCGCTGGGGGCGTTGATCTCCTGGACCACCAACGTCGCCGACGTGGCACCTGCCATCGCCACCCTGGGCCGGCCGCTGAAGTTCTTCCGGATCCCGATCGACGACTGGGCCGTCGCCTTGGCATTGGCGTTGCGGGCGTTTCCGATGCTGCTCGATGAGTTCCGGTTGCTCTACGCCGCCCGGCGACTGCGGCCCCGACCGGTCATGCCCGACGGCCGAGCGCGGCGGCGGCGGTGGCTGGCCGACCTGGTCGATCTGCTGGCCGCCGGGGTGACGGTGGCGCTGCGCCGGGCCGACGAGATGGGTGATGCCATCACCGCCCGCGGTGGCACCGGGCAGATCTCGGCGGCCCCATCGCGACCGCGGCGCAAGGACTGGGTCGCACTCGGCATCGTCGCGGCGATATCGGTGGTCGCGATCGTGCTGGAGGTCAAGGGGCTGGGCGGGTCTGCCGTTCACGCACCTTCGCGCGGGAATTAGCGCCGCGCGATCACGTCCAGGATGTTGGCCCCGTCCAAGCGGGCGGCGTTTACGGTGGAACGGTGAGTTCCCACACAACCGGTGTCGACGAGGAGTTCCTGGCCCTGCCGCTGGGCCGGCTCGCCGAGGCCGCACTGTCCGCGGCGACCGCCGGGGGGGCGAGCTACGCCGACCTGCGGGTGCATGCCGTCACCACCGAAATCGTCCAACTTCGCGACGGCGAACTGGAGTCGGCGGTACTGGACCGCGACATCGGACTGGCGGTGCGCGTGCTCGTCGACGGCACCTGGGGATTCGCCTCCCACGCCGGATTGACCCCCGACATCGCCGCCGAATCGGCGCGGCACGCGGTCGGGGTGGCGGTCACCCTGGCCAGCCTGAACGCCGACCGGGTCGAATTGGCCGACGAACCGGTCTACCGCGACGTCACCTGGGTGTCGGACTACCGCATCGACCCGTTCACGGTGCCGACCGCCGACAAGATCGCGGTGCTGGAGGACTATTCCGGACGGTTACTGGCTTCCGATGGGGTCGACCACGTCTCGGCAACGGCCGTATGCGTCAAAGAGCAGATGTTCTATGCCGACACCTTCGGCTCCTCGATCACCCAGCAGCGGGTGCGCACGATGCCTGCGTTGGAGGCGGTCAGCGTCGATCCCGCAGCGGGCAGCTTCGAGTCGATGCGCACCCTGGCCCCACCGACCGGGCGCGGGTGGGAGGCGGTGGCCGGTGATCAGGTGTGGAACTGGAGCGCCGAACTGGCCGAGTTGCCCACGCTGCTGTCCGAGAAGACCAAGTCGCCCAGTGTGGTCGCCGGACTCACCGACCTGGTGATCGACCCGACCAATCTCTGGTTGACGATCCATGAGTCGATCGGCCACGCCACCGAGTACGACCGCGCGATCGGGTATGAAGCCGCCTACGCCGGAACATCGTTCGCCACACCGGACAAGCTCAACCGGATGCGTTACGGCTCGCCGGTGATGAACGTCACCGCCGACCGGACCGTCGAATATGGTTTGGCCACAATCGGTTACGACACCGAGGGGGTAGCCGCCCAGAAGTGGGACCTGGTGCGTGACGGCATTTTCGTCGGCTACCAACTTGACCGGGTGTTCGCCCGCAAGCTGGGTCTGGAGCGCTCCAACGGGTGCTCGTATGCCGATTCGGCCCATCATGTGCCGATCCAGCGGATGCCCAACGTGTCGCTTGCCCCGGGGATCGAGGATCTGAGCACCGAGGATCTGATCAGCCGGGTGGATAACGGCATCTACATCGTCGGGGATAAGAGTTGGTCAATTGACATGCAGCGCTACAACTTTCAGTTCACCGGTCAGCGGTTCTTCCGGATCCGCAGCGGCCGACTCGACGGACAGGTCCGCGACGTCGCCTACCAGGCCGTCACCACCGACTTCTGGAACTCGATGGAAGTCGTCGGCGGGCCGTCGACCTGGCGGCTCGGCGGGGCGTTCAACTGCGGCAAGGCCCAGCCCGGTCAGGTCGCGGCGGTGAGCCACGGGTGCCCGTCGGCGCTGTTCCGCGGGGTGAATGTGCTTAACGCCATTGAGGAGTCGGGCCGATGAGCGTCAGCGAAGAGGCCAATCGGACGGGGCCGATGAGCGTCAGCGAAGAGGCCAAGTCAGGTTTCGGCCGGTGATCCCCGCCCAGGGTGCGGTCGACCTGACCCTGCAGGCGGCCGCACACGCCAACCGCTGCGACGAGACCATCGTCATCGTCACCGACCGCAGCGAAGCCTCGCTGCGGTGGGCCGGTAACTCGATGACCACCAACGGGGTATCCACCAGTCGCTCCACCGCGGTGATCTCGATCGTCCGCACCGGCGATGGTGCCCATGTGGGTTCCCTGCGGTCCAGCGTGGTCGACCCCGACGCCGTCGACGATCTGGTGGCCGCTGCCGACAAGGCCGCGCACACCGCCCCCGAGGCCCGCGACGCGGCAGCACTGCCGACCGGGGCCGGTGAACCCGCCGACTGGGACGATCCGCTGCCCGGCACCGGGGCTGGGGCCTTTGCCGAACTGGCCCGGGGACTGTCGGGCGGCTTCGGGCGCAGCGAGCGCCTGTACGGTTTCGCCCACCACACCGTTGAGACGACCTTTGTGGCGTCTTCAACCGGGGTGCGCCGCCGCTTCACCCAGCCGACCGGGTCGGTGGAGATCAACGCCAAGCGCGGTGCGGCCAGCGCATGGGCGGGCATCAGTACACCGTGGTTCGCCGACGTCCCGATCGAGCAGATGCTGGCGGACCTGTCGATGCGACTGGACTGGTCCAAGCGCACGGTGGAACTGCCGGCCGGACGCTACGAGACGCTGATGCCGCCCTCCACGGTGGCCGACATGATGATCTACCTGGGCTGGTCGATGGACGGCCGGGGCGCCCAGGAGGGACGCACGGCGCTGTCGGCGCCCGGCGGCGGGACCCGGGTGGGGGAGAAGCTCACCGGCCTGCC
>CAXNJA010000162.1:0-5427 GCA_964202555.1 Mycobacterium sp. | reverse complement strand
GAGGCGCAGTGCGCGTCCTGCGATCGCAGGTAGTCGTGCAGCGCACTGGCGACGGTGGCCATCAGGACATCGTTGACGGTGCTGCGGTGCGCCTTGGCAACGGCCTTCACGGCGGCCAGCGACAAGGGCGGGGACCAGGCGACGCCCTTGGAGCCGCTTGCCGACCCGGTCCAGATCGTCACGTCGTTGCGGGTGCCGAGGACGAACTTTCGGACGGTGTCGACGTCGCCGGGCGCGGCGGCGAGCACACCGGCCAGCGTGCCGCCGCCCGGCAGGGCGTGGCGCAGCGACGCCGCGGCCCTGGCCACCGTCCTGCGCACGGTGTGCAGCAGGGAGTGCAGCGCGCCCAACGGGTTGCGGAGCGCGAAGCGGCGGAGCCGGGCGGTCTGCCGCGCCGGTCGCCGGGGATGGGAAGTCCGTCCACCCGCCATCCCCGCCGGTCCCTGGCGGGCCGTCCGAACGGCAGTGGCGAATTCGGCTGCAGCACTTCGTAACCGCCGCCATGCCGGCGTCCGGGACGGCTCTGACTTTGCGCCGTACTGGGCTACTGCCGGGCCCAGGATCGCCCCGCCCTCCGGGGAGGCATCGAACAGGCTCATCGCCAGCTGAACCATGCGCATCCCGTCGGCCACCGCGTGATGGCTGCGCAGGATCATCGCGCTCCCGCCGCGGTAGCGCTCCACCCAGATCGCCCGCCACAGCGGCTGGTTGCTGTCGAGCAACTCGGTGCGGTGCGCAGCCACCAGGGCATGCATGCATCGCGGGTCGTCGGGGTCGCTCAGGGTGGCAGCGCTGAGATGATTGGCGATATCGAAGTCCGGGTCCGGCTCCCAGCCCCAATCGCCATACCCGTTCCGAACCGCCCTGCTTCGGAACACCGGAAAGCGATCGACGAGCCGTTCGACGAGCGCGGCTTGCAGCAGCTCGTAGTTAACGGGCTCGGCGGTCCATACCGCGACGTCGGCCACCATGGCGTTCGTCGGCCGGTCCATCTCCAGCCACAGGGCGTCCTGAATCCCCATCGGAAGCCGACTCTGGGGAGCTGGGAGTTCGATTGCGGCCACACAACAGTGTGCCCGTCGTCATGCAGCCGCGTCGACCCCGATCGGATACCGGTCACTCGACTGTCATGTTTGGCAAGGACATCACGGTGCTCTATGCCACCCGCCCTCGGGCGGTAAGTCGTGCCCACACCCATGTCAGCGGAACGTCGCGGCCGGTGGCCAGGTACTCCACGGTGGCCGGGTAGTGGCAGATCTCGCGGACCAGAGCCAGCCCGGCCGGCTTGCCCACCAGCAGCACCTGATCGTCCAGAGCAAGCGGGGTGTCCTCGGGCGGCATGAACTGCGGTTCGCCGTCGCGAACAAGCACCAGGGCAGCCAGTGGCAGGGTTGAATCCCGGTCGTCGGGCCGCAGCATCAGGGTCCGCAGGGTCAGAGCTTTCCCCTGCAGCAACCAGTCGGCGATCGCCGGTGTTTCCCTGGCGGACAGTGTGATCACGTCGCGGTGCGGGGTGCGGTCGCCGCAACGGTCTCTCAGATGGTCCCGCACCTGCACAGCCCACTGCTCATCCTGGGTGAGCACATTCTCGATGAAGCTCCAGAAGACCGGTGTCACAATCCGAGCGAGCACCTCCCGGGCGATGACTTCGGTGTCGATGTACACCGATTCGATCTGCATGGCATCGAGTAGGGATTTTCGTGCGTCCGTCTCCTGCCGGACCACCAGGTACACATCAGGATTGGACCGCCGGGCATGCTGAGCCATGGCGATGTTCAGGGTTTCGTTGGCGGTTCCGGCGATGAATCCCACCGATCCGGACACGTCGGGATCTCCGCCGGCGGGATCGACCAAGTCGACGCCGACGCCGATGGCAGCCAGATCCTGGACGACCGCGTCGCCGAATTCACCTTCGGCGCAGACCACCCATCTGCGCGCGGCGAGATCCCGTCGAGCGGGACGGAGTTGCTCTTGATCGTTGTCCATCAACCACCGCAGCAGTTGGTGGTTGACCGGAAGCTGGATGGACAGGGCCAGGTAGTCACCGAAGCGGTCGTCGGCGTTGATGGCCGATCCCGGGGCGAAGTGCTCCATGCGGGTTCGGGTGCGGCGCTGGGCGCAGCGGCCGAGTACCGGAAGGTCCGGTCGCAACAGAGACGCCGTCATCACCACTGCCAGGTTGGTGTCGTCGTCATCGGTCAGTGCCAGCACACCCTCACAGTCCGGATGCGCGAGGCCGGCCATGCCGAGGACCGCCGGTGTGCCACTGTCGCCCTGGACGGCGGGGACGTTGAAGCTCAGTTGCTCCGATACCACGGACTGCACCGTGTCCGCCCGCTCGTCGATGACGACGAAACGGCGGTAGTTCTCATCAAGTTTGGCTCCGACGATTCGGCCGGCACTGCCGTATCCGGCGACGATGACGAAGGGTTCGACCAAACGGCGAACCTGGCGCCGGAACTGCTGGGCGGCAACGGCGGCCTGGAAAGGTGCGCCCTGGACGAGTGCGAAGAACACCGCGATCGTGTAGGCCCAGCTGATGACGAGCAGGTAGATCGACATCGTCAGCCACATGCGCTGCGGGTAGCTGAAGGGGTGCGGCGCCTCGGTGTAGCCGACCGTGGTCAGCGTGATGGTCATCTGGTAAAAGGCGTCGAAGATGTTCAGCCGGTGCGGGTTTCCGTCGGGGTCCACCCCGGGCATCAGCATCATCCCGGCGGTGCAGAAGGCGAACGTGGTGGCGACGAAGAGAAGCGGCATCCTCATGCGCCGCATGATCAAGAAGATCACTTCGGTCGTCGGCACCGATGTCGGGATGTTGGTCGGCTCCGCGAACGAACTGGGCGGTCCGGTCATTCGCTTTCGGGACCATAGGCGAAAGGGACGCGGCGGGTTCGGCATTGAGCTAACGGCGGCGGAATGTCGCCGTCTCGATGACGAGGAGCGTCACCGAGACCAGGTTTGCCAACAACGCCCCGCCCGACAGCGAGACCACGCTTGCGGTGGCGTGCGCGTCCAGTCCCTGTTCGGATACCTGGGTGGCCCAGACCCACGTCCCCGCCGCGGCGGCGAGTTGAAGTAGCGCGACGAGGCTTGTTGCCAGGTGCACGGCGCCGAGTTGGGTGTTGTCGCCGAACTTCAGGATCGTCGCGATCACCGCGACGAAAAGTGCCAGGAACAACTCCCAGGAGTTATGGGCTGCAGGGTCGCTGATGGGGCCGACGAAGAAGCCGAAGTTCAGTGTTGCTGCCAGCAACACGAAAAAGCCGAAAACCACCTTCTCGAGATTCACATCGGCAGCCTAGCGGGGTACGCGGGCCGCCCCGTCGGGAGCCGGTGGCCGTCGCCGGGCGGCCGCCTAAGTCATTCGTTGAACCGCTTGATGTGGGCCACAACCCGTTCGGAAAGCCCGTCGGGCATGTCGACCTTCAGGGTGACCTGATCGAGCTCGAGAACCCCCCCACTGCTGTAGGGCAGGAGGTCTTGGGCCTCCCCGATTCGGGCGCACATCGTCGAGATGAATCTGTCGTAGCCGACCAGGGGTAACAGCGACAACGCGCCGGTGTCCTGGACGAACACCATGGTGTCGCTGTCGACCGGGGTTTGCAGGCAGGCCTCGGCCTGGGAGAGCAACGTCTCGTGGTAGTCCATCAACCGGTTGGCGATACCGGAGACCGCCTCGGCGTCGGCCTCGGCCCCACCGTCGGCGCCGACCTCACCGAAGGCGCCCTTGAAGGCGGGGCTGAGCATGAACTGCTCCATCTGCGCCAGCACATCGAGGATGGTCGCCATGGCCCGCTGAGCCGTCTGGGAGTAGGCCTGGCCGGAGAGCGCGGCGACCCCACGACGGGGTTGATAACCCGACGCGACGCCACGAAGCCGCACCGCAACGGCGTTGCGGCGCTGGACCATGATCGAGGCGAACAGCGCCCACGGCCATGCCGGCGGCTTCTCGGCGATCAGCCGCGCCAGCGCGTCTTTGGTGGTGGCTACTTGCGCGACGATCGAGGTCTTGTCGTCGGGCGGCAGGATGCGCTTGGGGGTGGGGTCGATCGGCCGGGCCAAGGCTTCGGCCTGCGCGCGGAAGTCGGCCGGCCACGGCCACGGTTCGAGGGTCTTGGCCGGTGTCGCATAGACCATCCGGCCGACGACGATCAGCACGGCCACCGCGGCCAGGCCTAGGCCCCAGGATTTGCCACCCAGTGCCATCAGCAGCAGCAGGACGCCGACCGTCAACCCCACCCGGCTGCCGCGCGACAACCCTGAGATGATGGCCATCGAATGCCCCCTTAGTCCGCCCTATCGCAGCGAGGCTATCGGCCACCACCGACATTGATGGTGAGCCCGCTGAGGGTCAGGCCGACTGCTTGTCCAGGAAGTCGTCGATCATCGCCCAGGTGGTCCCCACCGCCGAGCGTCCGGTGAGCACCCCGAGATGCCCGCCGGGGGCGGTCTCCATTCGCACCGTCGGCGAATTCGGAAGCAATTGGCCGACGTGGTGTGCGACCTCGACGGGCACCAGCACATCGGAGGTGCCGGCGACGTTCATGACGGGCACCCGGACGTCGGCCAGTTTAACCAATTTGTTGGGCCCCTGAATGGTGCCGTCCGCCAAGTCGTTCTGCTGGACCAGTCGCTGGTAGACCTGCAGCGTTGCGCGCCCCGGGTAGGCGAGCATGCTGTTCATCAGCCCGTCCACCGCCTCGACGTGGGCGAGGAATTCGCGGTCATCGCGGTGCTTGAACAAAGTGAGCGGCTTCTTCAGGTACACCGACAACGAGGTGGCCTTGAACGCGGGGCCGACGATCTGCGAGGGCAGCCCACCGAGCACCTTCAGGCCGGTGCTGATGATCCGGCCGCCGGTGTACTTGCCCGCTTTGCGGATGGGGGCGAGCATCTCGTGCTTGCTGAGGTCGAAGGGGCTGGCGACCATGGTTACCGACTTGATCGGCAGTTCGCCGTACCCCGCGGTGGTCAGGATGGAGATCACGCCACCGAGGCACCATCCGATGAGGTGGACCGGCTTGCCGCCGGCGTCCTCGGACACCTTCTTCACCGCTTTCGGCAACACCTCCGACACCCAGAACTCGATACCGAGGTTGCGGTCGGCGATGCCGATCTCGCCGTAGTCCACCAGATAGGTGGGGCGGCCGGCCTGGAGCAGATGCTCGGTCAGCGAGCACCCGCGCCGCAGGTCAAAGCAGACTGACTGCGAACCCAGTGGCGGCACCAGCAGGACCGGGTCACCGAGAAGTGGCTTGTCCACCGGAAGGTAGCGATGCAGGGTGGCCTTGTGGGCCTCGTCGATCACCTCTGACGGCATCCGGGTGGTGTCGGCGATACCGCCTTTGACCATGAAGTCGTACATATTGGAGACCGCCTGGCGCCGTTGCTCCAGCGTCCGGTTCTTATCGAAGAAAGAACTCA
>CAXNJA010000161.1:0-5481 GCA_964202555.1 Mycobacterium sp. | reverse complement strand
CACCAGCGCCCTGTCGATCCCGCCGTTGAAATTCAGCGCACGATCCCCCGTATGTAGGCCGCCTGGCCCAGATGCTGGGCGCAGTCATCGATGATGCTGACCAGTCGGACGCTGGCGGTCACGGGCGGATTCCAGTTCTCATCGACGATGCGGGCGAGTCCTTCATCGGTGACGCCTGCCACGTACTCCAGCGTCATCCTGTGCACCGCATGGTAGTAGCTCGCCAGCAGATTTCCGGGAGCCCGCACCTTGCCAACCTCGTCGGCGGTGTGGCCGTAGCCGTGAGCGTCACGCGGGAGATCCAAGGCGAATCGGTCCACCCACCCGCCGCGGAACCACACCTGCTCAACCCCGGCGATGCCGGCCAGTTGGGCGTCCTGAATACGGGCGCTGTGCCAGATGAGCCAGGCGATGCTGTTCGCCTGCTGGCCCGACACTGTCACGGGACGGAAGAAAGACACCTCGTCGCTCAAGCCGTCGGTGAGGGCGTCGACGTGCTCGATGAGCCGGTTGAAGGAGTCGCGCAGGATTTCACGGGCAGCATCCGTCATCGTTCGACGCTACTGGAGACGTAACCTCGATCCATGCGACCTCAATCCATGAGCTACGACTTGGTCATCCGCAACGGCACCGTGGTCGACGGACTCGGTGGTGATCCCTTTTCCGGCGACGTAGCCGTGGACGGCGGCGTGATCGTGGCGGTGGGCGCATTCGACGGTGTCGGTGCCCGGGAGATCGACGCCACCGGATTGCTCGTCACGCCCGGCTTCGTCGACCTGCACACCCATTACGACGGTCAGGCGATCTGGTCGGACCGGATGTCGCCGTCGTCGTCGCACGGAGTAACGACAGCACTGATGGGTAACTGCGGGGTCGGCTTCGCTCCGTGCCGCCCTGCCGACCACGACGTGCTCGTCGACGTGATGGCCGGGGTGGAGGACATCCCGGGGGTGGTGATGACCGACGGTCTGCCCTGGGATTGGGAGACCTTTCCGCAGTTTCTGGATGCCCTCGAAGGTCGCAGACGCGACATCGACGTGGCGGCGTATCTGCCGCATTCGCCGCTGCGGGTGTACGTGATGGGAAAGCGGGGAGCCGACTGCGAACCGGCGACGGCCGAAGATATGGCGCTGATGCGCAAACTCGCCGCCGAAGCCATCGAGGTGGGGGCGCTGGGGGTGTCGTCGTCGCGCTTTGCGTTCCACAAGACCGGAAGCGGTGCACCGATTCCGACCTATGGCGCTGCCTACGAGGAGATCTCGGCGATCGCCAACGGCGTGGCCGACGCGGGCGGCGGACTGCTGCAATTCATCCCCGACCTCGCCGCCGGCGGCTACGAGGGTGTGTTGCAGGAGGTGTTCGAAGCCGCCACCGATGCGGGACTCGCCGTGACCTTCACCCTGACCACGGGTAACTCCGGGGCGCCGATCTGGCCGGGCGCGGTGAAATTAATTGAGGAGTTCAACTCTCGGCCCGGTCGGACGGGCGCCAACATCACCGCACAGGTGTTCGCCAGGCCGATCGGGCTGGTGATCGGATTGGAGCTGACCGCCAACCCGTTCGCGCTCTATCCCAGCTACCAGGAGATCGCCGATCTTCCGTTGCCGCAACGGGTCACCGAGATGCGCAAGCCGGAGGTACGGGCACGGATCCTGGCCGACAAGCCGGGCCAGGGCCATCCGTTCATGTACTTCGCGCAGTCCTGGGAGTGGATGTTCCCGATGGCCGAACCGGCCGACTACGAGCCCGCACCGGAGCACAGCATCGCCGCCCGCGCCCGGGCCCGCGGGGTGAGTCCGATGGAGGAGGCCTACGACCGACTGCTCGACGATGACGGGCACGCCATGATGCTGGTGGCACTGGCCAACTTCGAGAACAACTCGCTGGACACCGTCGGCGAGTTGATGCGCCGGGACGACGTGGTGCTGGGCCTCGGCGACGGCGGCGCGCACTACGGAATGATCTGCGACGCAAGCTATCCCACCTTCGTGCTGGCACACTGGGCCCGCGACCGGAACTCCGGGCGGTTAAGCGTGGCTGAAGCGGTGCAGCAGCTGACCTCGGTGCCCGCCAAGGTGGCGGGTCTGGCGGATCGCGGGCGTATCGCTGTCGATTACAAAGCCGATCTCAATGTGATCGACCACGCCCGGTTGACCCTGCATAAGCCGGTAATCACCCGCGACCTGCCCGCAGGCGGGCGCCGTTTGGACCAGACCGCCGACGGTTACGTCGCCACGATCGTCTCCGGCGAGGTGATCGCTGAGAACGGGGTCCCCACATCGGCGCGGCCGGGCCGGCTGATCCGGGGTCGGCGGCCCGCGCCTGCCGTCGAGGGTGGGCCCTCTGGACATTTTCCGGCCTGATTCCGTCCATAGCGCCCACGCTCGGCGACTAAATCGGGCAGCCGGCGGCTCGGAGCTTGTCGCGCACCCGTGCCACGACGACGTCGGGCCGCGACAGCATCCGTGCGCTGAACCGCACCACTACCCATCCCGCCGCCTCCAACAGGGCGATCCGCTCGATGTCCCAGGCGCGCTGCGCGGGGTCGTCCCAGTGCTGTACCCCGTCGTATTCGACGGCTACTTTCCATTCCCGCCAGCCCATGTCGACCCGGATGCGCAATTCGGGGAAACGGATCTGGCACTCCGGACGCGGCAGGCCGCCTCGGATCACGATCATCCGCAATCGACTCTCTTGCGGCGACTCGGAAGCACTGTCAACCAGTTTCATCGTCGAGCGAACCAGACGGACGCCCCGCGCGCCGGGCCAGCGGTCCGCTACAGCGAGCACATCGGCAACCGTGACTCCGGTTGCGCCGCACAATGCGTCGAGGATCGGGACTGCCTGCTGCACCGGATGCCTACGGCCGATGTCGAAGGCCGTCCGAGCCGGGGTGGTGACAGGCACGCTTGCGGCCAGACACACCTCGTCATCAAGTACGCGATATCCGTGGGCCACGATCCCCGGCTGCGAGTGCCTGTCCCTGCGGACAATCTCGGCGGGGGCATCACTGTCGAGCCACTTAGTACCGAATACTGCCGCGGCAGAGATGCCGGCAAGGGTGGCGCCGGTAGAGAGCCACGCTGCGCGGGCGCGAAGAGCAGCCGTCAATTCGACATCGTTGTGCAGATACACATTGCGATAGAGGCGGCGGTACCGGAGTCGGACGTCGTGACGGGACAACTCGCGGCGGCGGCGCAGTTCGTGCACGCCACCGAGGATGCCGCCGACCGACCGTCCAGGAATGCGCCGAGAGTGGGGGCTGTGGACAGATTTCCACCTGTGGACGACCAAAGGGCCCACTCTCGGCGCAAACGGAAAGTGCCCGGCCCCTGTCCTGATCCGGAGGGGCCGGGCACTTTTCGTAAGGGGACTTAGAAGTCCATGCCGCCCATGCCACCGGTCGGGTCGCCCGCGGGAGCGGACGCCTTCTCCGGCTTGTCGGCGACAACGGCCTCGGTCGTCAGGAACAGCGCCGCGATGGACGCCGCGTTCTGCAGCGCCGAGCGGGTGACCTTGACCGGGTCGGCGACGCCGGCCTTGAGCAGGTCCTCGTACTCGTTGGTGGCGGCATTCAGGCCGGTGCCACTGGGCGAGTTGCGAACCTTCTCGGCGACAACACCCGGCTCCAAGCCGGCGTTGAAGGCGATCTGCTTCAGCGGGGCCTCGAGCGCAACGCGCACGATGTTAGCACCGGTGGCCTCGTCACCAGTGAGGTGCAGCTCGTCGAGCGCCGGAGCGGCCTGCAGCAGAGCCACGCCACCACCGGCGACGATGCCCTCCTCCACGGCGGCCTTGGCGTTGCGCACCGCGTCCTCGATGCGGTGCTTGCGCTCCTTGAGCTCCACCTCGGTGGCAGCGCCGGCCTTGATCACCGCAACACCGCCGGCCAGCTTGGCCAAGCGCTCCTGCAGCTTCTCGCGGTCGTAGTCGGAGTCGCTGTTCTCGATCTCGCTGCGGATCTGGGCGACGCGGCCGGCGATGGCCTCGGTGTCACCGGCGCCCTCGACGATCGTGGTCTCGTCCTTGGTGACGACGATCTTGCGGGCCTGCCCGAGCAGCGAGACGTCGGCGGTCTCCAGGGAGAGGCCGACCTCTTCGCTGACGACCTGGCCACCGGTGAGGATGGCCATGTCCTGCAGCATCGCCTTGCGACGGTCACCGAAGCCCGGGGCCTTGACGGCGACGGACTTGAAGGTGCCGCGGATCTTGTTGACGACCAGCGTGCTCAGAGCCTCACCCTCGACGTCCTCGGCGATGATCAGCAACGGCTTGCCGGACTGAATGACCTTCTCCAGCAACGGAAGCAGATCCTTGACCGTCGAGATCTTGGAGCTGACCAGCAGGATGTAGGGATCCTCCAGGATGGCTTCCTGACGCTCGGCGTCGGTCACGAAGTAACCCGAGATGTAGCCCTTATCGAAGCGCATACCCTCGGTCAGCTCCAGCTGCAGGCCGAAGGTGTTGGACTCCTCGACGGTGATGACACCCTCGTTGCCGACCTTGTCCATGGCCTCGGCGATCAGGTCGCCGATGGTCTGGTCACCGGCGGAGATGCCGGCGGTGGCAGCGATCTGCTCCTTGGTCTCGACCTCTTTGGCCGACTTGAGCAGGGTCTCGGTGATCTTCTCGACGGCCTTCTCGATGCCGCGCTTGAGGCCGAGCGGGTTGGCGCCGGCTGCGACGTTGCGCAGGCCTTCGCGAACCAGTGCCTGAGCGAGGACGGTTGCCGTCGTCGTTCCATCCCCAGCGACGTCGTCGGTCTTCTTGGCGACTTCCTTGACCAGCTCGGCGCCGATCTTCTCGTAGGGGTCCTCGAGTTCGATCTCCTTGGCGATGGACACGCCGTCGTTGGTGATCGTGGGAGCGCCCCACTTCTTCTCCAGGACGACGTTGCGGCCCTTGGGGCCGAGTGTGACCTTGACCGCGTCGGCGAGGGCGTTGAGGCCCCGCTCGAGGCCGCGGCGGGCCTCTTCGTCGTACGCAATAATCTTGGACATTGCGGTGTGAATCCTCCGGTTGGGAAATGACCCGTTTTCGGTCGGACACAGTGCCCGCGACGGACGACCGCAACTGTCAGCTGCCGCGGTCTCACCGTCCCGACCTAGCACTCACCGGTCGTGAGTGCCAACCTCATTTTTAGCACTCTCCTATGCCGAGTGCAAGATTTGTTCACCGAGCGCGCAGGCCGCCGCGGGGCGCACTGGAATCGGCCCGGGCTTCTTCGGCGGCCGATGGCGACGATTGGGTGTCGATCCGGCGGCCGCGTCGTGGCTCGGTGGCGGCACGGCCGCGATCGTCCGCACCGGCCACACTCATGGCGCGAATCGTCTGCTGTGCAGCCTGGCCGTTGCGGACAATCGTGCCCTCGGACAGGTACGGACGCGTGTCACCAGGCTGGTCATGGCGGACGTAGCCAGCATCGACAATCGGACGCAAAAACCGGTCGACGTTGTCCATCACGGTGTCATGAATGCCGAA
>CAXNJA010000160.1:0-5553 GCA_964202555.1 Mycobacterium sp. | reverse complement strand
ATTTCCCGGACGGGCTTCCTGGCCACCGGCTACGCACTGCTGGAAATGCTGATCTGCCTCATCATCGGTCTACTGATGGTCTCAACGTTCAAGAGCGTGCCCGCCGAGTTGATTGTGATTGCCTTCGTCACCCTGACTTACGTGTATCTGTACCGGCTGATCAAGGACATCGATGATCCGTTCGAGTACAGCCGTGACGGTCGGCGCGGCAGTTCAGAGGTCGCCCTGTTCCCGCTGACCGATTATCTGCAACGCTTCGACAACCGGAACGCGGCCCGTTCGGCTCCCAGCCGAACGAACCCTCGCGGCTGAACCCCACGACACGGATACAACTCGATGGACGACTTCCGCGGCCATGAGGACACCGAACCGGTGTCCTTCGTCCAGCGCAATCCCCGTGCCCTGAGTCCGGATTTCCGATACGGGTGGGGCAATAGTGATGGATGTGTCGCCAGTGTGCTGACGGTCATCGGAAATTTGCGCGAAGCGGCCGGTTGCACACTATTTTCTGGGAGTGATTTCCTCAGTTGCCGGCATCCTTGCGCGGGGCATCGCTCCGCTGGCAGTGGTCGCCCTGGCGGGCGCGGGTGTGCTTGCCGAACCGATCCAGTCCATCCCCGCCCCGGCCATCCGCCTGGTCGAAGGTTCCAACCCGCTGGCCGGGAAGCCGTTTTACGTCGACCCGATCTCTTCGGCCATGCTGGCCGCCAAGAACGCCGCCCCGCCGATTCCGGAGTTGACGACCATCGCCAACACCCCGGCGTCGTTCTGGCTCGATGAAGCCTTCCCCGCGGGCAGGGTGAGCGGCACTGTGTCGCGATTCGCCGGTGCGGCGCAAGCCGCCGGAGCCATGCCCGTCTTCACGCTGTACGCCATCCCGCACCGCGACTGCTACAGCTACGCCGCCGGTGGCTTCGGCTCGGCCGCCGGCTACACCGGATGGATCGACGCGGTCGCGGCCGGCCTGGGTTCCATGCCGGCCGCGATCATCCTCGAACCCGACGCGCTGGCGATGGCCGACTGCTTGTCTCCTGATCAGCAGCAGGAACGCATCGGGCTGATCCGCTACGCCGTCGATACGCTGACCGCCAACCCGGCCGCCGTCGTCTACGTCGACGCCGGACACTCCCGGTGGGTCAGCGCCGAAGTGATGGCCGGCCGGCTCAACGAGGCCGGTGTTGCGAACGCGCGCGGATTCAGCCTCAACACCGCGAACTTCTACACCACCGAGGAGCAAATCGGTTACGGCGAAACGATTTCCGGGATGACCAACGGGGCTCATTACGTCATCGACACCTCCCGCAACGGTGCCGGGCCGGCCACCGGCGTCGCGCTGGACTGGTGCAATCCACCGGGCCGGGCGATGGGCGCCGCGCCGACCACCGCCACCGCAGGTGCGCACGCCGACGCCTACCTGTGGGTCAAGCGTCCCGGCGAATCGGACGGGTCCTGCGAACCCGGCGAACCGCCCGCGGGGCGCTTCGTCAACGAATACGCCATCGAACTTGTCCGCAACGTTGGCTAATCCGACCGGTAGTCCGCCCGGTAGTCCGCCCAGTAGTCCCCGCGGTAGCCCCCCGTCGACCTACGGCACGATGTAGACGTGTCCGGATCACTGCTGACCCCTCTGGAATCGCTGCGCGAGGCCCTCGGGCAGGTGCGGATTCCACTGCTCGCCCCCGGCGCCGAAGCGGCGCGGGCGATGGCGGGGAACTTCACCAACCAACTCGACGATTACATCCTGCCCAGGCTCCGGGACGCCGACGCCCCATTGCTGGCCGTGGTCGGTGGATCCACCGGTAGCGGCAAATCCACACTGGTCAACCGGATGGTCGGCACGCCGGTGACCACCCCCGGCGTGCTGCGTCCCACCACCCGCCACCCGGTGCTGGCGCACAACCCGGCCGACGCCGACTGGTTCGCCTCCGACCACATCCTGCCGCGGCTTCCCCGCATCACCGCAAGCAACGCACAGGGCCAGAACTCGTTGGGTGGCACCGACGACGTTTTCGGCCTGCGCCTGGTCGCCGTCGACGCGGTCCCAGCCGGGATGGGCCTGCTCGACGCCCCCGACCTCGACTCGGTGTCTCAGACCAACCGCGACATGGCCGGCATGTTGATGGCCGCAGCCGACCTGTGGTTCTTCGTCACGACCGCGTCCCGCTACGCCGACGCGGTGCCGTGGGCGGCGCTACGGGCGGCGGTCGACCGCAACGCCGCGGTGGTCATCGTGCTCAACCGGGTGCCGCCCGAGGCGATGGCCGAGGTGACCGCGCATGTGCGGCAGATGCTCGCGCAGGAACGTCTGGGCAACGCCCCGCTTTTCGTCATTCCCGAATCGCCGTTGGTCGACGGCATGCTTCCCGCTGACCGCACCGCCGACATGCAGGCCTGGCTCAACAACCTCGTCGCCGATGCGGCGATGCGCGCCGCGGTGGCCCGCCGCACCGTCGACGGCGCCGTCGGCCACATCGCCGCCGACATGCCGGCCATCACCGATGCCGTTACGCAGCAACTCAATACCGGTGGCAGGCTGCGTGCGGTCGTCGATGAGTCCTATGCGCAGGCGGTGGTCGGACTGGAGCAGATCGCCTCGGACGGTTCACTCATGCGCGGCGAGGTTTTGGCGCGCTGGCAGGAGTTCGTCGGTACCGGGCAGATGCTCAAGCGACTCGAGGAGGGCGTCGGCCGGTTGCGGGACCGGCTCAGTGCCGCCGTCCGCGGCGAACCTGCCCCACCGGAACGGGTCAGTGAGGCAATTGAATCCGGCCTTGCCAGCGTGCTGGTCGATTCGGCGAACGAAGCCGCCCGCCGGGCCGACCGGGCCTGGCGCGAGGACGATGCGGGCCGGGCACTGCTGGCCGGTTCCGACCTGGCGAGGGCGTCGGTCGAGTTCCCGGACCGGGCCGCGGCGCTGGTCCGGGCGTGGCAGGACGACCTGCTGGACCTGATCCGAACCGAGGGTGCCGACAAGCGGCAGACCGCGCGTGCGATGGCCTACGGCGTCAACGCCGTCACAGCCGCGCTCATGGTGGCCGTGTTCTCGACCACCGGCGGGCTGACCGGAGCCGAGATCGGGATCGCCGGCGCGTCCACGGTCGTGGCGCAGAAACTGCTCGAAGCGGTCTTCGGCGAGGACGGTGTACGGCGAATGTCCAAGGCCGCCATGGTGAAACTCAAAGAACGCGTCGCGGCGTTGATGGACGAGGAGAAGGGCCGGTTCCTGTCCCGGCTGGACGCGCTGGAACTCGACCCGGAACTGCCCGCCCGGCTGCAGGCGGCAACCCTGCAGGTACAGCAGGCCCGGGATGTCGAGGACGCCGAAGCGATGCTGCCGGCCAGCCCGCCGGCACCGGGGGAGGCGGACGCACCGCGGCGCAAATGGCGCGATTCCCTGCGGGATTGGTGGAACGGCTGATGATGAAGGACCTGCTCGCGCGGCTCAACCCGATGCGATCCGAGCCGCCGGCACTTGTCGACGGCGCCGCACTCGACCGTCGACTCGCCGGCCTGGCCGAGGCAGCCGATCTCGGCGAGGGCCGACTGCCCCCGCCGCCGGTGGCCCAGGCCCGTTCGGTGGCACAGCGGGCGCAGGCCCGGCGCGGACTGTCCGAACAGTTGACGGTGGTGGCGTTCGCCGGATCCACCGGTGCGGGCAAAAGCACCCTGTTCAACTCGATCGTCGGCGAGGAGGTGGCCAAAGCCGGTGTGCTGAGGCCAACCACATCCGAACCGCTGGCCGCGATCTGGCAGGAGACTCCGGAAACCCTCGCGCTGTTGGAGTGGTTGGGCGTCACCCGGTGGCATGTGGCTGCTGACGGGGCCGCAGCGCTGGCCGACCTGGTACTCATCGACCTGCCCGACCACGACTCCACCCAGTCCTCACACCGGGCCCACGTCGACCACTTCGTCGAACGGGTCGACCTGATGGTGTGGGTGCTCGACCCGCAGAAGTATGCCGACGCCCTGGTGCACGAGCAGTACCTGCGTCGCTTCGCCCGCCACGACGACGTCACCGTCGTGGTGCTCAACCAGGTCGACAAACTCGCCGTCGCCGACGCCCAGCAGTGCCTGGCGCACCTGAAGCGACTTGTCGCCGAGGACGGACTGTCCGACGCCGTCGTGCTCGGTGCGTCCAACCGCAGCGGTGAGGGTCTGGAGGCCCTGGCTGACCGGATCCTGACCGCGGTGGCCAGTCGCCGGACCGCGGTGGCCCGACTGGCCGCCGACGTCGCCACGGCCGCCGACGGGTTGGCCCATGCCGCCGACGACCCGGGAGCGCCGATTGCCGGGGCCGGCACCGGGGACCTCAACACACTGACCGACGCGCTGACCGAGGCGGCCGGTGCGCCGGTCATCGAGGCGGCGATCGAAAAGTCCAGCCAACTCAAGGCCGTGCAGGCCGTCGGGTGGCCGCCGCTGAAATGGCTGTCCGGCCTGCGCAAGGACCCGGTGGCGCAGTTGCGTCTCGAACGCGCCGGGGTTGATCCCCGATTGGTGCGCTCATCGCTGCCGTCGAACGACCCGGTGGCCAAGGCGCGCGCCAACAGTGCGGTCCTGGACTACGTCGACAAGGCCAGCGCGGGCGCCCCGCAGGCGTGGGTGCAGAGCACCCGGGCGGTCGCCGACCGTGCCTCGGCCGGCCTGGCCGATCAACTGGACCAGGCCGTCACCCGCGCCCCACTGGTGCCGCCGCGAGACCCACGGTGGTGGAGCGTGTTCGGGCTGCTGCAATGGGTGCTGTTCGCGATCGCGGTCGCCGGCGGTCTGTGGCTGCTGGCTTTGGCGGGATTGGCCTACCTGCAGTTACACGCCGCCCAGGCCCCCAATGTCGAGGGCTTCCCGGTTCCGACGCTGATGCTCATCGTCGGACTGCTCGGCGGGGTGGTGCTGGCCGCGATCGGGCGGATCCTGGCGCGCAGTAGCGCCAAACGCGCGGCCCGGGCCGCGCGGGCGGCGCTACGGGCTGAAGTGGCCATCGTCGCCGATCAGCAGATCGGGGCGCCGGTGGCCGCGGAACTGGCCACCGTGGAACGGTTCCGTGCCGCGTTGAACACCGCCCGGGACGGCTGAGGGGCACCCTGTGCGTCCCCGATACTGAAACCTGGGCGACGATCCGGCCGATTCACCGCCCAGGATTCAGTCTCGGCGGGGTTCCAGATCGAACAGCTGGTTCATCCGGGGAACGGTTGCCTCCCAGCCGAACTCGCGGTCCAGGTGGGTGCGCAGCCGGTCCGCTGCGGCCGGCTCGCCGTGCACGACGAACACCCGTTTCGGCGGGGTGGAGAAGCCGCGCGCCCAGCGGATGAGTTCGTCGGCGTCGGCATGTGCCGATAGCATCGCCAGGTCCGCGACCTGGGCGTTGATCGGAACCCACTCGCCGTGAATCCTGACGAACCGTTCCCCGGCCAGGATGGCCGCCCCGCGGGTGCCCGGCACCTGATAGCCGGTGATCATGATGGTGTTGCGCGGATCCGGGGCAAATGCCTTGAGGTGATGCAGAATCCGGCCGCCGGTGGCCATTCCGCTGGCGGACAGCACGATCTTGGGGTC
>CAXNJA010000159.1:0-5580 GCA_964202555.1 Mycobacterium sp. | reverse complement strand
CGGATACGCTCCGAACGGACAGGTTGTCCGTTTGGGCGCATCGCGTGCTAACGGAAGCCGCAGCAACCTGGCCCTGGGGTGGAGGTGACGTTATGCGCATTGGTGTGGTGCTGGCAATTGGCGCGGCCCTGTTAGTGGCGGTTCCCACCGCGGCGGCGGATCCGACCATGGAGGACGGGCGCGCCTTTGCCCAGGAGGTGTACGACAGTGGCGTTCTGGACGACTTTCTGTCGTATGTCACGCTGGAACCCAGGGCGTACCAAAACATCCTCAATCAACTACTCCTTAACATTTGCGATTTCCGCAAAGAGGGTTATGTCACTAAGAGCTACGTCGTCTCCCTTTACATGGAGCATCCCTACAACCTCTCCGAAGATGACGCAACGTGGCTGGTAGAGACCGCGTTGGATAATTGCGGTTAATTTCTTGCATTTAGCCACCACTTGTCTATAGGCCGAGTCGTGCCGGTCGTCCGGGCGGTGTCATGGAAACTCCGACTGCTTGATCGAGGTCAGCAGTCGTTGCACAGCCATGCTGGCCGCCCGCTATGAACCTCCGCGCATGACGTTGAGTGCACTAGGGGCTTGCACATAGGCGACGGTTGGCCCTCTCCCCAGTCCGCACACAGTCCGCAGGAGATTTCCAAGGGCATCAAAACGGGTCACAACGGGCAACGCTTTTCCACAGCTCAAGCCATGTCTCGGATAAATCCAACCAAACCCATCAAAACGCAAAACGCCAGTTCAGGCGGCCTTCTAATCCCTAGGTCGCAGGTTCGATTCCTGCCGGGGGCGCAGACGAAACACCAGTCGCGCTCGCGAGTACCGCGCTCAGGATGTCCGCACCGGCACGAGTCGTCCGACCGTTGCGAGAGAACCAGCGAGGACGTAAACGGCGACCACCAACCACGCTGCGGGAAGATTGATCAGCGGAAGCGCACCGAATGCAACCGCGATCAGTATTCCGAGGACTGCGAGACCAACCCCGGTAACCCGCCCCCGCCGGTTCCAGCGTTCGGGGTGTGTGCCATGCAGAGCGGATCCCGCTGGAGGCTCTGGATTGAGGAGGGGCTTTCCACGCTTGTCGAACTTCACGGGGTCGAGGTGTCGCATCCGCCCCCACTGTTCATCGGTGGCGAACAGCGCACCGTAAGCACTGATGACGTAGACGACGTTGAGGAAGAGGTTGAAGAATATCTCCGGCAGGACGGCCAACGAGACCAGTAACGCTCGCCAACCACCCTTGCGTACCGAGAACGTCTGCTCGGCGACGTACATCACCGCAACGCCCACCCAGAGCGGCTGGAAGAAATTGAGACTGCTCTGGACGATGAGTGCGATCGCGAGTGTCCAGAGATAGAACGGCACGAAAAGCACGCCGAGGTAGGTGAGTACCTGGCGGATCGCATAGGGGGCGGTGTTCCTGTTCAGTCCGTGCGCGATGAGGTTTTCCAGTGCCCCGCGCTGCCAACGCAACCGCTGTCGGTAAAGGCTGGCCAGTGTCGGCATCATCGCCGTCTTCACCGTGCAGTCTTTAGGTGATATCACCCGGTAGCCCAACTCCTTGGCGCAGATGGTTAATTCGTTGTCCTCGGTCAACGCTGAGATGTCGTAAACGCCACCGGCATAAGCGAGGTCAGGCATCCGCCCGTCGCGTCGGGCCTGTCGCGCCTCACGCATGAAACCGGCCTTGAAGACGGTGCCCGTGCCGGTGAGCACCAGTGCGCGGCCACGTCGGCGCGACAGTCGGCGTTGGTAGCGCACATACTCGTTGGTCTGCAGTTGTCGCACCAGGTTCCACGGGGCATCATCGGCGAGGAATATCCCACCAACCCCGGCAATCAGCTTGTTAGACGGGCCGCGCAATGCCGTCACGGTGGACTCGATGAACCGCTCGGTGAGCACGGTGTCGGCATCCATCACCAACACAGGGTCATCGTCAGCCAGCATCGGCATGATCAAGTCGAAGAGGTCGTTGAGCGCACCCGCTTTACCGTCGGGGGACTCG
This sequence comes from Mycobacterium sp., assembly GCA_964202555.1. Lineage (GTDB taxonomy): Bacteria > Actinomycetota > Actinomycetes > Mycobacteriales > Mycobacteriaceae > Mycobacterium. The sequence continues at coordinate 3,573 of CAXNJA010000159.1, read as the reverse complement.
GACTCGACGACAGTGACCCCGGTCGCGAACGCAATGTATTCCGTGTCATCGGTGCAGTTATTGGTCACAACAATGATCTGATCTGGTGGCCTGGTCTGGCTGCGGAGCGAAGCGATGCTGCCCGAGATCGAATCTTGCTCGTTGTAGGCAGGAATGATTGCGACGACGAAGGGGAATGGATCGCCATTAGCCAGCCGGTGTCTGATCGCCGGAGGTACTTCCACGCTCGGCTCGGGGTGGCCCTCCCAGATGAAACGAAGGATGCTCCCCGGCCCGCTCCCGGCGGGTATCGGTTCCTCGCGGTCAACGATCGCCAGAGGGTCAGCCGCACCGATCTCATCGGCAATGAATTGCCAACCTTCGTCAGCCATTGCTCAGTCCAAGGCTAGACGCGATACCCAAATGGCCCCCTAGCCTCGACACTCCACATATGACGGTACGGCACTGCCCTTTCGGGGTTGAGCTGCTAGTTTGGAGTCAGATGACACCCGCGTTCGAGGAGTCCGAAGTATCTGGGGGCCTCGCCGACAGCGCACGCTCCCGCCATCTGCTGCGCGTCGTCGCCGATTCGATGCTCGATCCCCAGGTGCTCCTGGAGGTGGTGCGCGATTACCAGGGGCAGGTTGTTGACTTTGTCTACGTCGAGGTGAACAGGGCGACCTGTGAGTACCTCGGGTTGTCGCGCGATGAGCTGCTCGGTCGCAGGCTGCTGTCGAAGATGCCCGGCATCGCCGAGGTGGGTCTGTTCGCCGATTATGTGCGGTGCTTGGACACCGGGGAACCAGTGGCGCATGACGACTTCACCTACGCCAACGAGATTCTGGCCGATACGCGCCGCTACGACATCCGGGCCGGTCGAGCCACCTCAACGGCGATCAGCCTCACCTGGCGCGATGTCACTGAGCGGTTCCAGATGGTCCGGGAAGCCGCACGCGCCGACGCGCTCTTCCGGCGGTCTATGGCCAGCGCGGCGGTCGGCATGTTCCTGGCAGACCGGGAAGGCAACTTCGTCGAGGTGAACAACGCGCTGTGCGGGTTCTTCGGATACGACGAGGACACTCTGCGGTATAAGACCTGGCAAGAACTCACCGCTGCGGACTATCTAGAGGCCGATCTCGATAAGCGCGATGAAGTCCTTGCCGGTGACATCGACTCCTACCTCGTGGTCAAGCAGTTCATCCACGCAGACGGTGGCCCTATCTGGGGAGACCTCGCAGTGTCCTGCGTGCGCGGCGATGAAGGCCAGGTCGAGACCTTCATCGGCCAGATCACCGACATCACAGAGCAAGTGGCAGGCCGCGCGAAATTGCAGGAGGTCCAACGTCAGCAGGCTCTGATCGACGCACGCTATCGCCGCTCCATCGACAACGCTGCCGTCGCCATGTGCATGCTCAACCCGCAGGGCCGCTTGCAGGATGTCAACGCGGCGATGTGTGACTTCTTCGGCTCAACCGCCGAGGAGATGCTCGGAAAACATTGGCGGGATGTCTCCGAACGGGGATACGGCCCAGAAGAACAGCGCAACTGGGACGGCATCGTGGATGGCCGCACCGACTCTTACCGGATGATCAAGCACTACAACCGTGCCGACGGTCAGACCATCTGGGGCGACCTGACGGTCAGCGGTATCCGCGACGACAACGGCCACTTGGAGCAATGCGTCGCCCTGCTCAACGACATCACAGCCCGAGTGGAAGCCGACGAGCGGAATCGCGCATTGTCGGAGCTGATCCAGCGCCAGAGCGACCGCCTGAACTCGGAACTGCACAGTGCCGCCGCCTACGTCTCGTCGATCCTGCCCGGCGACCTGGCCGGGCCGGTGCGGGTGTCCTCCCGGTATCTGCCGTCCCAGCAGCTTGCGGGTGACATTTTCGATTACCGGTGGATTGACGACGACCACTTGTTCGTCTACCTGATCGACGTGTCCGGGCATGGGATCAGCCCTGCCCTGCTGTCGGTGTCAGTGCACAACCTGCTGCGCTCCGGATCAATGCCCCTGCCGACCTTGCTGACCCCTGGTGAGGTGCTGGCCGAACTCAACCGGCGTTTCCAGATGGACACGCAGGACGGGAACTACCTGACGATGTGGTGCGGGGTGTACGAGTTGTCCACGCGCACGCTCCGCTACGCCAACTCGGGTGCCCCGCCAGCCTTTGCGATCGCTCCAGATGCCACTACGGCGACCGAGTTGGCCACGGACGGCCAACCGTTGGGCATGTTCGATGACAACGCCTACACCTCCCATACCTACCCCGTGCCACCTGGCTGCCGCATCCTCATCTTTAGTGACGGTGCCTACGAGTCCGGACTCGACCACGGCCACCAACTGTCCATGGCGGATTTCAACAAGCTGTTCACTCGGCTGGCCGCATCGCCCCTCGACGACCTCGTCGAAACCCTGCGGAGTCTGACACCGACAGGCACCTTCGACGATGACTGCACACTCGTCAACCTCGTTTTCGCCTGACCCAGCCCCGGCTCGCCGCGATGGCGGGCCGATTTCCATTTGGTCGTTAACAGGGTGGGTCGATGGGCGATGAAGCCCGCGACGGGCGTGGCAACCGCGCCGAGGGCCGCAACCGGCCCAGAATGATGGCCCGTGGCCGCAATCACGAGGCGACGGCCCGGGTCGGCGTTTCGCCCCGACATCGAGGGCCTGCGCGCGGTGGCCGTTCTGGCGGTGATCGCGTTCCACGTCGGCGCCCTCAGCGGCGGTTTCGTCGGCGTCGACGTGTTCTTCGTCATCTCCGGCTTTCTGATCACCGGTTTGTTGTGGGCCGAGCTTTCCGCCACCGGCCGGATCAACCTGCCCCGGTTCTACGCCGCGCGGGCACGCCGACTGCTACCCGCGGCGGCGGTGGTGCTCATCATCACCGCGGCCGCGGCCGCGGTGCTGCTTCCGCCACTGCAGGCGCGGTCGGTGCTCGACGACGGCTTGGCCAGCGCCTTGTACGTCGGAAACTACCGATTCGCCACCACCGGGACCGACTACCTCGGCCACAGCGCGCCCTCGCCCTTCCAGCACTACTGGTCACTGGGCGTGGAAGAGCAGTTCTACCTGCTGTGGCCGGCGCTCCTACTCGGGATCGGAATGCTGTGCCGACGACGCAGGTTCGGCTATGTCGCCGGCCTGGTCGGCATCGCGGCGGTCTCGCTGGCGTTGGCACTGCACTGGACCCACACCTCGCCGCCGTGGGCCTTCTTCTCGCTGCCCACCCGGGCATGGGAACTGGCCGCCGGCGGTCTGATAGCGGTATCGGTCCCGATGTGGCGGCGGTTGCCTCCAGGTGTGGCGGCGATCGCCGGCGTCGGCGGCCTGGCGCTCATCGGCACGGCAATCGTCGAATTCGATGACCGGACTCCCTACCCGGGAACTGCCGCGCTGATTCCGGTGCTCGGCACCGCCCTGCTGATCGGCGCGGGCTGCGCCGCGCCGACCCGCGGCGTCGGGCGGTTGCTGTGCCTGCCGTGGATGAGGGCGATCGGTCGGCTGTCCTACTCGTGGTACCTGTGGCACTGGCCGCTACTGGTGTTGGCGCCGGTAGCGCTGGGACACCCGCTCGGCTGGGCCGG
>CAXNJA010000158.1:0-5590 GCA_964202555.1 Mycobacterium sp. | reverse complement strand
ACCGGCGGCGTCGGCCGGGCCGCCATCCAAGCCGTCCTGCACCACCCCGAACTCGAATTGGTGGGGTGCTGGGTGCACAGCGCCGACAAGGACGGCCGCGACGCCGGTGAACTGGCCGGCGAGGACCCGATCGGGGTGGCGGCCACCTGTGATGTCGAGGCCCTGCTGGCCATCGACGCCGACTGCGTCATGTACTCCCCGCTGCTGCCCGATGAGGCCGTGGTCGCGGCGATCCTGCGCTCGGGTAAGAACGTGGTCACCCCGGTCGGCTGGGTGTACCCCGACCGGCAAAACCCGGCCGTGGCGGCCATCGAGGCCGCGGCGGTGGCGGGCGACGTCACCCTGCACGGGTCGGGCATCCACCCCGGCGGGATCACCGAACGATTCCCGCTGATGGTCTCGGCCCTGTCCTCGGCGATCACCCATGTCCGGGCCGAGGAGTACTCCGACCTGCGTACCTACAACTCCCCGTTTGTGGTGCGGGAGGTGATGGGCTTCGGGCTGACCCCGGAGCAGGCGATGGCGGGACCGATGGCCACTCTGCTGGAGGCCGGCTTCAAAGCCTCGGCCCGAATGGTGACCGACCAGCTTGGGTTCGCCGCCGAGCCGAAGATCCGATCCACCCAGGACGTGGCCGTCACGGTGCACGGCACCGACGAGCTGATTGTGCCGATGGAGCCCGGGACGGTCGCGGCTCGCAGGTTCCGGTGGGAAGCGGTCGTCGACGGCAAGCCGGTGGTCACCGCTGCGGTCAATTGGCTGATGTGCGAGGTGGAATTGGACCCGCCCTGGACGCTGGGCGAGCAGGGCGAGCGTTTCGAGGTGGAAATCACCGGGGACCCTGACGTATTGGTGACGTTCAAGGGACTGCAGCCGGAAACGGTGGCCCAGGGCTTGCTCCGCAACCCGGGTGTGGTGGCCACCGCCAACCACTGCATAAGCGCCATCCCGTACGTCTGCCGGGCCGAGCCGGGCATCAAGACCTATCTGGATCTGCCGCTGATATGTGGAAGGGGCGCAACGGATTTGGTGGGAGAGTCGGTTGCCGACCGGCGCCACTAGCCGAACCACACCCTGACAGGTATCAGCCCCGCGAAGCCCAGAACCCGCACCGATGGCGCTCGGCGAAATCGGTGGTCACCACAGGTCCGGAGGTCTGGAGCGAAAGCCGTTGCGGCCGAGTCGGATCCAGGCGCGGCCAGGGGGTCTGGCCGGCTACGTCCGGGGCGCCGGCGCTGACGAACCGGCTCCAATAGGCGATCATCTGGTCGGAAAGCGCGCGCTGCGGCCCGTTCAGGGGCGGGGCGCCGCCCATGTCGAACAGGTAGCGCAACTCCAGGGCATGCCCGGCGCCGATCGGGAAGGGCACTGCCTTAAACGGTTCCGGTGTCGGCGCAGTGCGGTCGTTGAACTCGTAGGCATACACCGGGGTGCGTGGCGCCAGACTGGCGGCCATTGCGTCGATGGGGCACGCAAATATTCCGTCGCCGACCGCGGCGGCATAGGCCAACGCGGCGCTGTCACCGAAGCGTTCCGGCGGGTACTGCGCCGCCACCACCGGCGCCTCGGCGCCAAAGGTGTCGGCCATCAGAGTCCGGTAGGAAGGCAGACCGGCGCGCCGCAGATAGGTCATCGCCACAGAGAGCGTGAACTCATCGGCCGTACTGCCGATCAGCACCGGCACCCTGGCCATCCGAGCGCTGCCGGCCACGGTTGGCGGGGCGACGGGCAGGCGTTGGGTTCCGGTGATCGGACCGGTCAGCGCATTAGAGCCGATACGGAAGTACCGGGGGCCGCCCTGCAAACGGTCGGCGGGCAGGTCGCGCAGGCATCGGCCCGCTGAGGCCGGATCGGTGCACCCGGCCCGAGCGGCGAAGTCGATGCTGATCCGTTCGGCGGCCGGCCGCTCCGCCTGCGCCTGACACGGCCCGCTCTGCATGATCGCGGCGCGGAACAGTCCGGTGGATTCCGGTGCGACAAGGTGGTCGCACACCGACATCGCGCCGGCCGATTCGCCAGCGATGGTGACCTTGCCGGGGTCACCGCCGAAGGCCGCGACGTTGTCGCGGACCCAGCGCAGCGCGGCCTGCTGGTCGGCCAGTCCGTAGTTGCCCACCGCGCCGTCAGCACCGGCCAGGGCGGGGTGGGCCAGAAATCCCAGCGCACCGAGCCGGTAGTTGATCGTGACGACGACGATGTCGCCGCGGGTGGCCAGCCGCCGGGAGTTGTAGATGTCGGAACTGCCGTTGAGGAAGCCACCGCCGTGGACCCACACCATGACCGGCCGGCGGGATTTTCCGGTGGCGCCGGCGGGGGTCCACACGGTCAGGTTCAGACAATCCTCACTGGTCGGGCGCCCGTAGTCCGGGTCGACGCGGACGTCCTGGATGCACCGCAGCCCGGGTTTGGTGGCCTCGCGCACCGACGTCCACCGCACCGGCGCCTGCGGTGGCTGCCAGCGCAGCGGCCCCGCCGGGGCGGCCGCGTAGGGGATGCCCTGGAAAACCCGGAAGCCGTCGCCCTGCACACCGCGCACTGGGCCGTTGGAGGTCCCAACCACCGCCGGATCGGTGGTGGCCGATGGGTTGGCGGTCCCACAACCGGTGACAACGACCAAGGTCAGCAGCACGGCGAGGCAGCGGATCAGGGGGCCCGCAGAAGGCAGCGGCACGGCTTCCGAGCCTACGCGGAGCAGCCGGACCGCCGGACATAAGGGACCTTATGCTCTTATTCGATCGTGCTGGAAAAAAGGACCTCACGGTCCTTTCCCTTCTCAGGGCGATCGCCCACACTATGAAGGCTGACAGCCGTCAAGTTTTCTGCCAGGCATGCCGAGGAGAGCCGCAATGAGTACACGGATCGTGGACGAGGCCGCACGGGTCCTGGCCACTCCGCAGGCCTACACCGACGAGAAGAAACTGCACGAGTCGCTTGCTCACTGCCGCAGACACGCCCCGGTGTCCTGGGTTGACGTCGAGGGGTACCGGCCGTTCTGGGCGGTCACCAAGCACGCCGACATCATGGACATCGAGCGGCAGAACAATCTGTGGACCAACTATCCCCGCCCGTTGCTGGCAATCGCCGACGCCGACGACGCACTGCTGCGCGATATGGAGGCCGGAATCGGCCTGCGCACGCTGATTCACATGGACGATCCGCATCACCGCGACATCCGCAAGGTCGGCGTGGACTGGTTCCGGCCCAAGGCCATGCGGGCACTCAAAGCCCGCTGCGATGAGCTGGCCAAGATCTACGTAGACAAGATGGCCGAAAAGGGCCCTGAGTTGGACTTCGTCACCGAGGTCGCGGTGAACTACCCGCTCTACATCATTCTGACCATGCTGGGTCTGCCGGAGTCGGACTTCCCGCGGATGCTCAAGCTCACCCAGGAGATGTTCGGCGGCAACGACGAGGAGCTCCAGCGCGGCGGTGGAGTCGAGGACATGCAGGCCGTGTTGCTCGACTTCTTCATGTACTTCACCGCGCTGACCAACTCGCGCCGGGAGCATCCCACCGAGGACCTCGCCTCGGCGATCGCTAACGCCAAGATCAACGGCCAGCCGCTGTCAGACATGGACACCCTGTCCTACTACGTGATCGTGGCCAGCGCCGGCCACGACACCACCAGCGCCGGAACTGCCGGCGGATTGCTTGCGCTGCTTCAGAATCCGGGCGAGCTGGCCCGGTTGCAGAAAGACCCGTCGCTGATGGGTACCGCCGTGGAGGAGATGATCCGCTGGGTGGTTCCAGTCAAGGAGTTCATGCGCACCGCCCAGTCCGACACCGAGGTGCGCGGGGTGCCGATCGCCAAGGGTGAGGCGGTGCTGCTGTCCTACGTCTCGGCCAACCGCGACGAGGACGTGTTCGACGAGCCGTTCCGCTTCGACGTCGGCCGCGACCCCAACAAGCACCTGTCCTTCGGCCACGGTGTGCACTTCTGCCTGGGGGCCGCACTGGCGCGGATGGAGATCAACAGCCTGTTCACCGAACTGGTGCCGCGGATCACGTCCATCGAGTTGGCCGGTGAGCCCGAGCACATGGCGACGACCTTCGTGGGGGGCCTCAAGCACCTGCCGATCCGCTGCGAGATCAGCTAGCCCCTCTCCGGCCAGCGTGCGTGTCGGCACGCCGACACGCCGCCGCGGGCGGCACTGGGCGCACGCTCGCAGCTAGATGAAGAACTCCGCGGCCCGGTGCGCGAGCATGGCGATGGTGGCGTGCGGCCCGCGGCTGGGGATTCGCGGCAGCACTGAACCGTCGATGACCGCAAGGCCTTCGACTCCCAGGACCTGGCACTGCGGGTCGACGACGGCGTGCTCACCGGTTCCCATCGGGGCGGTGCCGCACAGGTGCTGCGACGTCGACCAAAACGGTGCACCGAGCACGGTCGACGCGGCCAGCATCGCGGCCACCAGGTCGCATCCCCGCTGCAAGTCCGCGACGTCGTCGGGTTCACTGTCGTAGCGGTGCTCGATGCGCGGCGGCACCGCGGGGTCGGCTGCGACGAGTGCCATCCGCCCCCGCGACCGCGGACGCATCAGCGCCACCCCGACGGCGGTCGTGTGTACTCCGAATCCTGGTGTATACGGCCGGATCTCAAGGTCGTCGGTAACCAGGACCGCCTCCAGGACGGGATGGCCGTCGGTGTCCGGCCAGTCGGTGGACATCACCCACTCCGGATGGTCCTGAAAGCCCCGGCCGACGGGAAGATCGGCGAGCACCGGGATGGCATGCGCCGCCAGTTCGGCGGCGGGCCCGATGCCGGAGAGCATCAGAAGCTGGGCTGAGGCCACCGCGCCGGCTGACAGCACCACGCGGTGAGCCGCAATACGAACCGGCCCGTCGGCTCCGAGTGCCTCGACGCCGGTGACGCGTCCACCGGTGCTAGTCAGTCGCAGTACCCGAGTCCCGCTCAGCAGGGTCAGGTTCGGCCGAGACAGGGCGGGTTCGAGGAACGCAGCCCCGGGCCCGATGCGCACCCCGTCGGCGATGTTGAGGGGGACGTCGACGAGGCCGGATTCGCCGGTGAGGCCCGGCAGCCGGGGAAACCCTTTGGCTTCGGCGGCGGAGATGAAAGCCGCTGTGCTCCAGGCGAAATCGTGCTGCACCCGGGTCGGGATCCGAGTTTCCACCGCCCGGTAGTGCGGTTCGACGTCGGCCCACGACCAGCCGGGCAGGCCCAGTTGATCGAAGTCCTGCGGCAGGGCGCGGCAGAAGTAGCCGCCGTTGACCGCCCCGGAGCCACCCACGCACCAACCCCGCACGATCTCCGCCGTGTGCATCCCGGTCAGCGTGGTGCGGTAGCGCCGCACCACGGGACTGTTCGGGCCGATGGGCAGGATCGCCGCGTCGTCGGTCAGCGCCCTGATGGCCGGGTCGCGGCGGCTGGGTCCGGCTTCGAGCACCGTGACCTGGCACGCGGGGTCGGCGGAGAGGCGCTCGGCCAGTACGGATCCGGCGCTGCCCGCACCGACGATCAGAACGTCGATCACTTGATGTCGGGGCGTAACGGTTGCAGTGTCCGTTCCCGAACCACGCCGGCCCACAGCCCGGCCCCGTAGGCGAGGTCGTCGAGTCTCTTCAGCGTCAT
>CAXNJA010000157.1:0-5651 GCA_964202555.1 Mycobacterium sp. | reverse complement strand
ATCAGGCCGCCGGGTCGTTGGATTGCAGCAGACGCTCGAGTACGTCGTTGAGCGTGATCAGCCCGATGACTTGGCCGGAGGCTGTGACGGTGCACAGGTGACTGCGCTTCACCCGCATGATCCCCAACGCCTCATACACCGGGACCGAGACATCAAGAGTCACCGCGGGTCTCATCAGATCGACGGCGTTGGTCTGCGGTGGTGCCTGGAGACTGTCACGGACATGCACAACACCGTCGACGCGGCCGTTGCCGCGAACTAGAAGCCGCAGGTGCCCGGTTCGCTTGGCTGTCTCTTGAATCATCGCGCAGTCGGCATCCGGCGCGACGCTACTCGGTTGAGCATTGGGGCGGACCATGTCCCCCACGGTGAGGGCCTGCAGTTCGAGGGCGCTGGTGAGATGGCCGTGGTAGCGCTCGTCCAATGTGCCCACAGTCGCGGAGTGTTCGACAAGATGGCGCAGCGCGTCGGGATCCTGTCCAGTGGTTACCTGATCGACGGGTTGGACACCGACCTTGCGCAGACACCAGTTGGCCAGGTGGTTGAGCCGGACGATCGCAGGACGCGTCACCCACATGAAGGCCCGCATGGGGATGGCAAGCATCACCGCCGACTTCTCCGGGTGCGCGATGGCCCACGATTTCGGGGCCATTTCCCCGACCACCAGGTGCAGGAACGTCACAATGATCAGTGCCAGAACGAATCCCGCGACGTCGGCCACCCACAGCGGCGCCCCCCAACGCTCGAAAGCGGGGGTGAGCCAGTGGTGCACCGCGGGCTTGGTGACTGCACCCAACGCGAGGGTGCACACGGTGATTCCCAGCTGGGAACCGGCTAGCAGGACCGACAATTCCGAGGCGCTGCGCAGCGCCGCCCGTGCGGCCCGGCTGTGCGGAGCAGCGTCCTCCAACCGTGAGCGGCGCGCGGCGATGAGGGCGAACTCCACTGCGACGAAGAACGCACTGGAGGCAATCAACCCTGCGGTCACTGCGAATAACACCCAGGGATTGCTCACTTCTCAGCCCCGATGTCGGGTCCGGTGTCGTCGGACACCGCGACGAAAACCGACGAGGGAACGCGATTCTCGACGGCACGGACTTCTGCGCGCAGAACACGACGAACCGGCGCCAACCCATGGGCCAAGTCAGCGGGACGGGGATCCAGCGGGATGTCGACCGCGTCGCCGACGGCCGGTAGACCGCCGAACTTCGAGATCACCAGGCCGGCGAGGGTTTCGTAGGCACCCTCGGGGACATCGTGACCCAGCGAGCGGGCCACTTCATCGAGAGGAACGTCACCGCGCAGCAGCCAGCCTTCAGGCAGGCAGATGATGTCGTCATCCTCGGGGTCGTGTTCGTCGGCGATCTCACCGATGAGTTCTTCGGCCATGTCCTCGACGGTGAGAACACCGGCGAATCCGCCGTACTCATCGATGACCAATGCCATCTCCTCCTTGGCGTCCGTCAACTGCGCCAGGACCGTCGTCAGCGGGAGGGTCGTGGGCACGACGACCGCGGGCCGGCACACCGTCCGCGCCGTGCCGGTACTGACGTCCTCAAGTAGGTCATGAAGATGAACCACGCCGAGCAGTTCGTCGGAGGGGTTGTCGACCACCGGGTAGCGAGTGTGGCCGTCGGCCATCTTCGCCAACACCCGCGTGATCGACTCGTCGGCCCCGACGACGTCGACCCGGGCACGCGGAATCATCGCGTGCTCGGCGGTGCGGGTGGGGAAGTCCAGGATTCGGTCGAGCAGGGTGGACAGTTCGGCCGGCAACTCGCCGGTCTGGCGCGACTCGGCGACGATGTGCTCGAGGTCGCGGGCGGTCGCTGAATGCTCCACGTCGTGAACCGGCTCGATCCGCAACGCCCGCAACAGCAGGTTCGACGACGAATCGAAGAGTTTGATCAGCCAGCCGAACAACGCCAGATAGATGGCGGTGGAGCGGGACAGCCACCTGGCCAGCGGCTCCGGGCGGGCGATCGCGAGGTTCTTCGGGAACAACTCGCCGAAAACCATCTGGACAACCGTCGAGAACACCACTGCCAGGACTATCCCGATGGCTATGGCCAGGGCAGTGGGGATTCCGGCGCCGCCGAGCAGTTTCCCCACCCCGGCTCCGATGAGCGGTTCGGCCACGTAACCGACGAGCAGACCGGTGACGGTGATACCCAGTTGCGCGCCGGACAGCATGAATGACGTCCGTCGGGTGATCGACAACGCTCGGCGTGCGGCCGCGTCACCCGCTTCCGCACGGGCCTTCAGCCGGGACCGATCCACGGCCATGTAGGCGAACTCCTGAGCCACGAAGTACCCAGTCAGAGCAGTGATCGCCAGCACGACGAGGATACCGAGGCCGATACCCAGTGCGGTCACTACAGAACTCTCCCGGACGCGGTGACAGAGCGGCCATCACATCCGGGCCGGGGTCTTCGGGGTTTGCGCTTGGCGCGTCTCATGGCTCCTTCTAAAGACTCGAATACCAAATCGTGATTCTGCCATGACGCCGGTCAAGGCAATCTTGCAGGTTCCGGGCCCAGACGATGGTCCTGATGCAGCGGGCCGGACGGCTAACGGCACGCCCTGGGCTGCTTTGCGTAGGCATAGGAAATGAAAGTTTTTAGTGCCGGAATCTATCTGAGTGAGTGAGTGGCGGGGGCTTGCATCAGGGACTCGAGTTTGAGGTCGGGATTGTTGCGCTGGATCATCTCCATCCGCCATTTGTCGGTGAACAGCGCCAACAGTGCCCCGTCGGTGCGGTGGAGGACCTCGGTTCCTGGTTGAGCGTTGAGGATGGCGATGTCTTCGCGTCGGGTCTTGCGCACCACGGTGTAGGTGAGGTGTTCGAGTGCGATGGTGGTGTGCAATTCGCCGGCCATGCGGTGGCTAGTGACTTCGAACTGCATGGGGCCCACTGCGGCGAGCACCGGGGCCTGATCGCCGCGCCGGTCTGAGCGCAATACCTGTACGACGCCCTCTTGTTCCAGTTGGGTGATGCCGCGCCGAAACGCTTTGTGCTTGCTGGGATCCGCGGCGCGCGCCACGGCGAAGTATTCGGGCGTGAACTGGGGAATTCGGGGGTATTCGACGGGGTCGCCGCAATAGAGGGTGTCGCCCACCCGGAGTGCGGTGGCGTTGACCAAGCCGATGACGTCGCCCGGCCACGCGGTGTCTATGGTGGCGCGTTGATGGCCGAAGACCGACTGCGCGTATTTCGTGGCGAAGGGCCTGCCGGTGCCGGCGTGGGTGACGGTATCGCCCCGGTGGAACACACCCGAGCAGACCCGGGCGTAGGCGAGGCGGTCGCGGTGGGCGGTGTCCATCCCTGCTTGCACCTTGAACACGAACGCGCTGAATTCGGCGTCAACCGCACGCGGGTTGCCGGTGATGTCGACTTGTCCCTGAGGCGACGGCGCATGCCACACCAGGGTGTCAAGCAGTTGGCCGATGCCGAAGTTGAGGACCGCTGAGGTGAACAGCACCGGGGTGCTCGTGCCGGATAGGAACGAATCGGGGTCGAAGTCGGCGCCGTCTGCGGCCAGTAGCTCAGACCCCTCCACGGCGTCCCGCCAGTCTGGGCCCGCCAGCGCTTCGGCTCGCTTGGGGTCGACGCGCTCCTCGGGCGCGATGGTCGCGCCACCGGCGGTTCGGGTGAACCGAATGAACTCGCCACTGCGGCGATCAAGCACGCCTTTGAAGTCCCCGGCAATACCGACCGGCCAGGTCAATGGAGTGGGCCGCAACCCGATTCGGGCTTCGATCTCGTCCAACAGCTCCAGTGGGTCGCGTCCCGGCCGATCCCATTTGTTAATCACGGTGATGATCGGGATCCCGCGCTGCCGGCACACCTGGAACAGCTTGAGGGTTTGGGGCTCAAGGCCCTTGGCCGCGTCGATGAGCATGACCGCGCAGTCCACAGCGGTGAGCACGCGGTAGGTGTCTTCGGAGAAGTCGGCGTGTCCTGGGGTGTCGAGGAGGTTGATCACACAGTCGTGGCCGTTGGATTGAAAGGCGAATTGCAGTGCTGTCGAGGTGATGGAGATGCCGCGCGCCTTCTCCATATCCATCCAGTCCGAAACGGTGGACCGCCGCCCGGCCTTGCCGTGGATCGCGCCGGCCTCGGCGATCACCCGAGCGTGCAGTGCCAGCGCTTCGGTCAGGGTGGACTTGCCGGCATCGGGATGGCTGATGACCGCGAAGGTCCGCCGGCGTTGCGCCTCGACGATCACCCGCGAGGCCGGGGCATCCTCGGCAGTGATCGGTTCAGAGGTCATGAGTTGTCAACATCGCCATCCTCGTGCTGTCGTCTGCAGTCTGACCCAGCGCCGTCACCATCGCCGCGGCTCCGCGGCAGTCAATTCGTCCGGTCTGCAACACGATTCATCTCCCGCCCAGCATCGCGCCTTCACTGTCTACCGTAACGTGTGAGGAGACTTGATTAGTTCTCCGCGAACCCAGGCGTCCGGACGCTTCGCCACCACCACCCCGAGCAGTCGCGTAACCGCTGGGCGATGGCATCAGTGCCTCCTACCTTAAAGCTGGACTAACGTTGCGTCGATGAGCGGGCGCTTCGAGGAATTGGGTTGGCAACAAACGTCGATGGGTCTGATCAGCTTGCGGCGCCGCTATGACCTGTCCGTGTGTACCGACGTCTATGAGGTCAAACTCGATGACGAGTACGTGATGACGAGCCTCTTCACCGTCGCCGAACGGGAACTGGCCCGCCTCGGTTTGGCCCGAACGCCAGGAACGGACCTGGATGTGGTGATCGGCGGCCTCGGCCTGGGCTACACCGCCCGAGAAGCGTTGATCTGCAACCGGATTACGTCGCTGACCGTGATCGAGTACGCCGAGTCGGTCATCGACTGGCATAAACGGGATCTGCTTCCGGACACCACAGGTCTGGCCGCCGACAGCAGGGTCACACTCGTGTGTGCGGACTTCTTCGGCGCCGTGATGAGCACCGCGGGATTCGATCCCGCTTCGCCTGGACGAACCTATGACGCGATCCTGCTCGACATCGACCACTCGCCCCGCCACGTCCTGAACCGTCCCCACGCAGACTTCTATACCTACGAGGGCCTCCGCGCCGCGTCCGCCCACCTCGCCCCCGGGGGTACCTTCGCCATGTGGTCCGACGAGGCACCCGACGATAACTTCTGCGCGACCCTCCGGGCCGTCTTCACCGACGTCGAAGCCCAGCAGGTTTGGTTCGACAACCCGCTGACGCGCGGGCGTTCCGCCGCCACGATCTACCTCGCAACCCGCGGCACTCCTAGCTGAATTGGCACTCATCGAGATATCCATACTTTCGCCGCAGTCTGACACTTTGCAGACGCGCTTCACTAAGTCCGTCCCGGGTGTCACCATTAGCGAATGCCGAAAAACCCGCCTGCTAACGAATCGAATTCTGACGGCGAGCCCTGGTACGGCGGAGCGGATGACTCGATCATGCGGACAGTGCTGAATACGGCGCCAGGATTGCGCGTTGTCGTCCGGAAGTTTCGACGGCTGATCCGGTCAACCACGTGGACGGGCTGAGTTCGCGCCCAAGCCAGAGGAATAGGACGATCATTAGTCGCCATGGGCGAGATCGCCGAGTTCGACTTCATCATCGTGGGCGCGGGCAGCGCGGGTTGCCTGCTGGCCAA
>CAXNJA010000156.1:0-5661 GCA_964202555.1 Mycobacterium sp. | reverse complement strand
TCGTCGGCGAACTCCAAGTCGCCGCCCATCGGCAGACCGGAGGCGATGCGGCTGACGGTCAAACCAGGGATGTCGCGCAGCATGCGCATCAGGTAGGTGGCGGTGGCCTCGCCCTCGGTGTTGGGGTCGGTGGCGATGATCACCTCAGTGATGTCCACCCCGTCGATGCGCTCGCCAATTCTGGTGAGCAGCTGACGGATTCGCAGCTGATCGGGGCCAACACCGGACAACGGGTCCAATGCACCCCCCAGCACGTGGTAGCGGCCGCGGAACTCCCGGGTGCGTTCCACGGCTTGGACGTCCTTGGGTTCCTCGACCACGCACACCATTGAGCCGTCCCGGCGGGCGTCGCTGCAGATCCGGCAGCGCTGCGCATCAGAGACGTTCCCGCAGACGTCGCAGAACTGCACACCCTCGCGCACCCGGGTGAGCACCGCGGTGAGCCGGTCGATCTCGGGGGGTTCCACCGAGATCAGGTGAAAGGCGATGCGTTGCGCGCTCTTGGGCCCGATACCCGGCAGCTTGCCGAGCTCGTCGATCAGGTCCTGGACCGGGCCCTCGAACACGTCAGGACCCCGGCTGCTGCCCGGGCTGCTGCTGCGCAGCGGCGGCCAGCGGGCCGAGGATTTCCTTGACGGTCTCCCGCATGTTGTCGGCGGCGTTGGTGAGCGCCCCGACAACGAGGTCCTGCAATGTCTCGACATCGTCGGGGTTGACAACCTGCGGGTCGATCCTGATGCCGAGCACCTGGCCGGTCCCGTTGAGGGTGACCTCCACCAGGCCACCGCCGGCCTGGCCCGTCACCTCGGTGGCCGCGATCTGCTGCTGGGCCTCCATCAACTTGTGCTGCATCATGTGCGCCTGCGCCATCGCGGCCTGAAGTTGTTGCACGACCTGCGCCGCCTGCGGCGTGGCCTGCTGCTGCGGGACCTGCAGGCCGAAGGCGCCCAGATCGCCGGGATCACCGGGTTGCATGACGGTCTCCTTGCGTTGTGGTCTCAAGTTAGTTGCGGCTTGGCGTTTCGCGCCGCCGGTGACTTTCAAGCCTAGACGCCGAGGGATTAGCGTGACGCCCGTGCTGAAGTTCGCCTCCGTGCGTGTCGCCGCCGCCGCCTTCACCGGGATGGTGCTCGTCGCGTCCCCGCTGGCAGCGCCTGTGAGCCAGGCGGTCCCGGGCAACGTCGCCGGCATGATCGTGTTCTTAGACCCCGGCCACAACGGTGCCAACGACGCCTCGATGACCCGTCAGGTCAGCAATGGCCGCGGCGGCACCAAGGACTGCCAGACCACCGGCACCAGCAGCGAGAGCGGCTACCCCGAACACACCTTCAACTGGGACACCACCCTGCGGATCCGGGCGGCTCTGACTCAACTCGGGGTGCGCACCGCGATGTCGCGCGGCAACGACGACCAGGTGGGCCCGTGCGTGGATGAGCGGGCGGCGATGGCCAACTCGCTGAGACCGAATGCAGTGGTGTCGATTCACGCCGACGGCGGTCCGTCGACCGGACGCGGCTTCCACATTCTGTATTCCAATCCACCGCTGAACCTGGTGCAGGCCGGCCCGTCGGTGCAGTTCGCCCGCGTGATGCGTGACCAACTCGCCGGCTCGGGCATCCCGCCGGCCACCTACATCGGCAACAGCGGCCTGAACCCCCGCTCGGACATCGCCGGACTGAACCTGGCGCAATACCCGTCGATCCTGGTGGAACTGGGCAACATGAAGAACCCGTTGGACTCCACCCTGATGGGCAGCGACGAGGGCAGGCAGAAATACGCCGACGCCGTGGTGAAGGGCATTGTGGCGTTCCTGCAGACCCAACCGCCGCGGACGAGCTGAGCCCGGCTAGGCCCGTTCGACCTCTTTTTTGAGGTTCGCCAGTACCTCGGCCTGGATTTTGCGCAGACCTAGCGGAGCGAACGTCTTCTCGAAGAAACCCTTGACGCCGCCGGCGCCGGTCCAGGTGGTCTTGACGGTGACACTCGAACCCGGGCCGGCCGGGGCGACGGTCCAGTTGGTCAGCAGGGACGAGTTGGCGTCCTTCTCGATGACGGTGCGGCCGGCGACATCGACGGAAGCCTCGACGTGGCGCGACCTGGACTTGGTGGCCTGCAGTTTCCAGGCCGCGATGGTGCCCTGACCCTGGCCGCCCTGCAGAACGCGGTACTCGCTGTAATGCGGGGAGAGGATCTTCGGCCGCACGGTCGCGTAGTCGGCAACCGCGGCCAGGACCGTCGCCGGTTCGGCGTCGATCAGGATGGTGCTGGAGGTGCTGACCTGTGCCATCACGGGCTCCTCGGCGTCGACTGCTGGTTCGTGGGTAAGCGTAGCCGCTCTCGGCGGCCGGAGACGCTCAGGTGAGATGCCGGGACAGCCAGTCCTGCAGGCGTTTCCATGCTTCGGCGGCGGCCGCGGGGTCATAACGCTTGCCGGTGTCGTTGAAGAAGGCATGGTCGGCGCCGGGCTCAGTGACCAGTTCGAAAGTCAGGCCGGCCTGCTCCAGCGCCGCCCGGGCCACCGGCTCGGAGGCGTTGACCCGATCATCGAGGGCACCGTAGATCCCAAGCACCGCAACGCCCTTCGAGCCGGCGAAGTCGGCGTCCTCCGGTGTGGGTCCGTAGAACGGCACCGCTGCAGCCAGCCGCGGCTCGCCGGCAGCCAGCAGCTGCCACACCATCCCGCCGCCGAAGCAGAACCCCACCGCGCCCAGTTTGCGGTCGGGTACCCGGCGGGTGAGTTCGTCGAGGCCGCTGCGCAGGTCGGCGATGAACCGTGGCGGTTCGACCTTGGCCAGTGCGGCGGTGGCCTCCGCGGGGTCGGAAAACGTTGCGCTGCCGCCTTCTTCGGAGAGCAGGTCGATGGCCAGCGCCGAGTAACCGGTACCCGCCAGCCGCCCGGCCACCGAACGCACCCAGTCGTTGAGGCCCTTGTTCTCGTGGATCACCAGCACCGCACCCCGCGGGTTCTGCGCCGGCGCCCACGCCCCCTGCAGCTCTCCTCGCGGACCGGCCCAGGTGATCGGCTCGGTGGGCACCGCAGTGTCCATTCCCGGAGGGGAGCCGGCCGCGGCGGTGGTGGGCGCTGTGGTGCCGGCCGGCGCGCTCGCCTGCGGTTGCGCGGGGCGCTTCTCCCCGCACGCCGCGATGAGCGCGGAGGCGGCGGTGGCGCCGATGCCGAGCAGCCCTAGTCGGCGCAACGCTTCACGGCGCGACAGCAGACCGTCGACGTGGTCGGTGGCGATCTCCTCGGCGATGTAGCGCTGGAGTGGAGTCACCTTGCCAGTATGCCGCCGATCACCCGTCGATCCGGCGCGCTCCCAACTCGTTCTGCAATAACTCCAGCGCGGCTTCCTCCGGATCACGCCGGGGCGCGGCCGCGGTGTCGTCGCGGGCCTCGGCGATCATGTCTTCTTCCTCGGCACGCTGGTTATCGGCCTGGTCAGGTTCAGGCTCGGGGGGCAGCGGCTCAGCGGCAGGCGCCGGTTCGCCGGCGCCGACCTCGCAGCGCAGTCGCCAGTTCACCCCGAGGGCATCTTTGAGGGCATCGCGGATCACGTCGACGTTGCGCTGTTCGGTGAGCCGCTTGGCCAGCGGCGCGGACTGATGGGCGAGCACGAGGGTGTCGCCGTCGACTGCCCGGACGATCGCCCCGGCCAGCATCACGTCGATGGTGCGACTGCGTTCGCGGACCTTGTCGCGCACGGTGGACCACATACTGCGCACGGCCGCGGCATCCGGTTCGCCCGGTACCGCCGGCGGGGGCGGCGCTGCGGGAGGCGGGGTGGGCGGGGGTGGGACGGGCGCGGCCTCTTCGATGGGCGCGGGCGCCGCGGGCGCGATCCTCTCCGCGGGCGCGGCCTTCTCTGCGGGTGGGGCGGGCGCGGGCGCGGCCTTCTCTGCGGGCGGGGGCGGGGGCGGGGGCGCCGGCACAGTGGGCTCGGCAGGCGCAGCAGGCGTGGCGGGTTGGGGCGCCACGGGTGCCACCTTCTCGGCGGGTGGCGCCGCCGCGGCGGGCGGGGGGGCGACAGGCGCGGGCTTCTCGACGGTCGGCTGCCCCGCGGGCTCGGGGGCGGCACCCTGTGTCTTTCGCACATACTGCTTAGCGCTCACCGGCGGCGCGCTCGCGGCAGCCTCACCGGCTGGGATGGAGATATCCAACCGGGTCTCGATGCGTTCGATGCGCTGCAGCAGCGCCGACTCAGTATCCGCGGCCGACGGCAGCAGCAGTCGGGCGCACACCACCTCCAGCAGCAGCCGGGGTGCAGTGGCACCGCGCATGTCCCCCAGCCCGGCGTGCACCACCTCGGCGTAGCGTGCCAGCGTCGCCGGCCCTACTCGTGCCGCCTGGTCGCGCATCCGCTCCAGCACATCGCCGGGAGCATCGACCACTCCGCGGCTGGCCGCATCCGGAACAGCTTGCAGCACAATGAGATCCCGGAACCGCTCCAGCAGGTCGACCGCGAACCGGCGCGGGTCATGCCCGGCGTCGATCACCGACTCGACAGCGCCGAAGAGTGCCGCGGCATCCCCGGCGGACAGCGCATCCACCGCGTCGTCGATCAGAGCGATGTCGGTGGCCCCCAGCAGCGCCAGTGCCCGCTGATAGTGCACCCGGTTGCCCTCGGCCCCGGCCAGCAACTGGTCGAGCACACTCAGCGTGTCGCGCGGCGAGCCGCCGCCGGCCCGGATGACCAACGGGAAGACCGCCTCGTCGACCTGCACGTCCTCCGAGGCGAGGATCTTCTCGATCAGCCCGCGCATGGTGCGCGGCGCAAGCAGTCGGAACGGATAGTGGTGGGTGCGCGACCGGATGGTGGGCAACACCTTGTCCGGTTCAGTGGTGGCAAACACGAAGATCAGATGCTCGGGCGGTTCCTCGACGATCTTGAGTAGCGCGTTGAACCCGGCGGTGGTGACCATGTGCGCTTCGTCGACGATGAAGATGCGGTAGCGCGATAGCGCGGGAGCATAGAAGGCCCGGTCTCGCAGTTCCCGGGTGTCATCCACACCGCCGTGGCTGGCCGCGTCGAGTTCGACGACGTCGACGGAGCCTCCCCCGTTGGGCGCCAGCGCCGCACACGAGTCGCACACCCCACACGGCGTCGGGGTGGGCCCCTGCTCACAGTTCAGCGACCGGGCGAGGATGCGCGCCGAGGAGGTCTTGCCGCAGCCGCGCGGCCCGGAGAACAGGTAGGCGTGGTTGATCCGGCCGGCCGACAGTGCCGTCGACAGCGGTTCGGTGACGTGCTCCTGGCCGACTACCTCGGCGAACGTCGCCGGCCGGTACTTGCGGTAGAGCGCCACGTCGGAAGGCTACCCACCCCGGCTGACGGATTCGAAGCCCAGCAGATTCTCCGTGGCCGCCAGCAACGCACACGTCGCCAGACCGTCGATGGCCTCGGACAGGTCGGCCAGCGGCGGAAAACTGGGCGCAATGCGGATGTTGGTGTCGTCGGGATCTTTCCCGTAGGGGAAGGAGGCACCGGCCTGGGTGACCGCGATCCCGGCGTCTTTTGCCAGGGCGACCGTGCGCCGGGCGGTGCCCGGCAACACATCGAGGCTGATGAAGTAGCCGCCCTTGGGTTCGGTCCAGGCCGCGGTCTTGGACTCTGACAGCCGCTTGTCCAGGATGTCGAGGACCAATTCGAACTTCGGCGCCAG
>CAXNJA010000155.1:0-5705 GCA_964202555.1 Mycobacterium sp. | reverse complement strand
GTTGCCGGGACGAACTCCAGCACGTTGATCTCGTGGCTGCGTTCCTCGGGCAGGGTGGCGATGTCCTCGTCGGTGATCACCACCGTCTGGCCGTCCTCGGCCTCGTAGGCCTTGGCGATGTCGCGGTACTCGACCACCTCGTCGCACTCACTGCACACTCGCCGGTACTGGATGCGGCCATTGTCCTTGGCGTGCACCTGATGAAACTTCAGGTCGTGGTCTTCGGTGGCGCTGTAGACCTTCACCGGGACGTTGACGAGTCCGAAGGCGACGGAACCCTTCCAGATGGAACGCATGGTGACCAGTATGCCCAGCCCGGGCCGCTATCCCTGCGTTAGGCGCCGGGAAACGGGAAACCGCTCGGCGGGGTGGGGCCCAGCGGCAGATTAGAGGGAACGTTGAACGGCGTCACTCCGAGTGGGACGACGACGGGGAAGTTTTTCGGGGTCGGCCCGGGTGGAAGATTGGGGTTGGCCCCGGGGAACGCGCCGGGGATCAGGTCGGGCGATCCGAAGAGGTCGTTCCCCGGCTCGATGTCCACCGGCTCCGGCGTGCACGCGCCCGGGTCGGCCACCTGCCCCTCCCCGCAGCCGGGCTCGAGGTCCTGAGGGTCGGCCGCGGCCGTCGGCGCGGCGGCGAACGCGACGAGCACCAGCGCCGCGGCCGATAACCTGATCACCTGTTCCACCGTATCAGCGGGTAATACCGTGTGATGGTGATCGATGTGTGGCCCCCCGGTGCGACGAGCGGGCCGCTGGTGAGGCTGACCAACCCGGACAAGGTCCTTTACCCGGCGACCGGTACTACCAAGGCCGATGTTTTCCGGTACTACACCGCCATCGCCGAGGTCATGCTTCCCCACATCGCCGAGCGGCCCGCCACCCGAAAGCGGTGGCCCAACGGCGTCGACGGGACGGCGTTCTTCGAAAAGGAACTCGCCAAGTCGGCGCCACCGTGGCTGCACCGCGGTGTGTTGGCGCACCGATCCGGTGACACCGACTACCCGATCATCGACAGTTCGACCGGGTTGGCGTGGATCGCGCAGCAGGCCGCCCTGGAAGTGCATGTGCCGCAATGGCGTTTCGGCCCGGACGGCCGGCCCGGGCCGGCCAACCGGCTGGTGTTCGATCTGGACCCCGGCGAAGACGTCACCATGACACAGCTGGGCGAGGTGGCCCACGCGGTACGGGAGATGATGGAGGACATCGGGCTGCGGGTGTTCCCGCTGACCAGTGGCAGCAAGGGCCTGCATCTGTACGTCCCGCTGGCCGACCCGATCAGCAGCGCCGGCTCGGCCGTGCTCGCCCGCAAAGTGGCTCAGCAGCTCGAGCACAGCATGCCCGCGCTGGTGACCGCCACCATGACCCGCAGCCTGCGCGCCGGCAAGATCTTCCTGGACTGGAGTCAGAACAACGCGGCCAAGACCACTATCGCGCCGTACTCGTTACGCGGCCGCCAGACGCCGACCGTCGCCGCACCCCGGACCTGGGAGGAGATCGGCGATCCCGACCTCGAGCAGTTGCAATTCGACCAGGTGCTGGCCCGGGCGGCCGAGCATGGCGACCTGCTGGCCGGACTCGACGAGCAGGCTCCCGACAAGCTGACCCGTTATCGCAGCATGCGCGACGCGGCCAAGACCCCCGAACCGGTTCCGAAGGCGGCGAAGGCGGCGAAGACGGGTAAGACGGCTGAGACGGCTGAGACGGCTAAGCCTCCTAAGGCCGCGCCCGTGTCCGACAACCGTTTCGTCATCCAGGAGCACCGCGCCCGTCGGTTGCACTACGACTTCCGGCTTGAGCGCGGCGGGGTCCTGGTGTCCTGGGCGGTGCCCAAGAACCTGCCCGACAGCCCCGCGGTCAACCACCTCGCGGTACACACCGAGGACCACCCACTGGAGTACGCCACCTTCGAAGGCGCCATCCCCCAAGGCGAATACGGCGCGGGCAAGGTGTCCATCTGGGACTCCGGCACCTACACCGCCGAGAAGTTCAACGTTGAGCCCGGCGCTGACGGCAAGGGCGGGGAGGTGATCGTCGACCTGCAGGGCGGCCGGATCTCCGGCCGCTACGCGCTGATCCAGACCAAAAGCGACCAATGGCTGGCGCACCGTATGAAAGAGCCAAACGACCATGTGCGGGACTTTGCGCCGATGCTGGCCACGTTGGGGTCGGTGGACAAACTGACGCAGAAGCACTGGGCGTTCGAGGGCAAGTTCGACGGCTACCGCTTGCTGGTGGAGGCCGACCACGGGCGGCTGACGCTGCAGACCCGCAATGGCCGCGACGTCACCCGCGAATACCCGCAACTTCAGGCTCTGGCCACCTCTCTGGGTGATCACCATGTGATCCTCGACGGTGAGGTGGTCGGACTAGACGAACACGGCGTCCCAAGCTTCAGCGAGATGCAGAATCGGGCGCGCGCGGCACGAATTCAATTCTGGGCCTTCGACATTCTCAGCCTTGACGGCCGCTCGCTGCTGCAGGCGAAGTACCGCGACCGCCGGCGGGTGCTCGAAACCCTCGCCGAGGCAACCGGTCTCATCGCGCCGGCCCTGCTCGGCGGCGACGGACCCGAAGCGCTGGCCTACTCCCGCAAACGCAAATGGGAGGGCGTGGTCGCCAAGAAGTGGGACTCCACCTACCAGCCGGGCCGACGGTCGGCCGCCTGGATCAAGGACAAGAACTGGAACACCCAGGAGGCGGTGATCGGCGGCTGGCGCAAAGGCGAGGGCGGCCGGTCCAGCGGAATCGGTGCACTGCTGCTGGGGATTCCCGACGAGCGCGGCCTGCGATTCATCGGCCGTGTCGGCACCGGTTTCACCGAAAAGGATCTGGCCGCACTCAAAGCCACCCTGGCGCCGCTGCACACCGTGTCCTCGCCGTTCCACCCGGCGCTGCCCCGTAAGGAAGTCAAAGACGTCACCTATGTCCGTCCGGAACTGGTCGGGGAGGTCCGCTACGGCGAGATGACCGTGGACGGACACCTGCGGCATCCGAGTTGGCGTGGTTTGCGCCCGGACAAAAGTCCGGCCGAGGTGGTGTTCGAGGAACCGGTGTAAGACTCAGCCCCGCAGAATCGGGCGCAAGGTGTCCAACACGCCCGGGTCCTCGATGGTCGACGGCACCGGTTCGTCGTGACCGTCGGCGATACCGCGCATCGTCTTGCGCAGAATCTTTCCGGATCGGGTCTTGGGTAGGGCCGGAACGACATCGACTGTGTTGAAACAGGCCACCGCGCCGATCGAGTGGCGCACCGCGGCAACCAGTTCGGCAGCCAGGCCGGTATCTGAGGCGCCGGACTTGAGCACGACCAACCCGCGTGGGACCTGGCCCTTGATCTCATCGGCCACCCCGATCACCGCGCACTCCGCCACGGCCGGGTGGGCGGCCACCACGGCCTCGATCTGCCCGGTCGACAGTCGGTGCCCGGCCACGTTGATCACGTCGTCGATGCGACCCATCACGAACAGGTAGCCGTCGTCATCGAGGTACCCGCCGTCGCCGGTCAGATAAAAGCCGGGATGCTCGCACAGGTAGGACGCCTCGAATCGGGCGTCGTCGCCCCACAGCGTGGGCAGCGTGCCCGGCGGCAGCGGCAGTCGGATGCAGATGGCACCCTCCTCGCCACGCTCACAACCGGACCCGTCCGGATGCAGGATCTGCACGTCGTAGCCGGGCATCGCAACCGTCGGCGAGCCCGCCTTGAGCCGAAGTTGCTCCACTCCAACCGGATTCGCGGCGATCGCCCAACCTGTTTCGGTCTGCCACCAGTGGTCGATCACCGGGATGCCCAGTACCTCAGTCGCCCAGGCGTAGGTGTCGGGGTCCAGTCGCTCACCAGCTTGGAACAGATACCGCAGCGAAGACAGGTCGTAGCGCCCGATGTGTGACCCGGTGGGGTCCTCTTTGCGGATGGCCCGCAGCGCCGTGGGTGCGGAGAACAGCACCTTGACCGAATGTTCGGCCACCACCCGCCAGAACGCGCCGGGATCGGGGGTCCCGACCGGCTTGCCTTCGTAGAGCACCGTCGTCGCCCCGGCGAGCAACGGGCCGTAGACGATGTAGGAGTGGCCCACCACCCACCCGACATCGGAGGCCGCCCAGAAAACCTCGCCGGGTCCGACGCCGTAAATGTTGCGCATGCTCCACGTCAGGGCCACGGCGTGACCGCCGTTGTCGCGGACGATGCCCTTGGGCTTACCGGTTGTGCCGGAGGTGTAGAGCACATACAGCGGATCGGTGGCCGCCACCGGCACCGGCTCAGCCGGTTCGGCTTTGGCTTTCTGGGTGGCCATCAGATCGGCCCAGTCGTGATCGCGGCCGTCCACCAGATCGCAGCGCAGCTGTTCGCGTTGGATGATCACGCACGCCCGCGGTTGATGCGTTGCCCGCTGCAGGGCGTGATCGAGCATCGGCTTGTACTCCACCACCCGGGTGGGCTCGATTCCGCACGAGGCCGACACGATCACCGTCGGCCGGGCGTCGTCGATGCGGCTGGCCAGTTCGTGGCTGGCGAATCCACCGAACACCACCGAATGCACCGCGCCCAGGCGGGCGCAGGCCAACATCGCC
Organism: Mycobacterium sp.; assembly: GCA_964202555.1. Taxonomy (GTDB): domain Bacteria; phylum Actinomycetota; class Actinomycetes; order Mycobacteriales; family Mycobacteriaceae; genus Mycobacterium. The sequence continues at coordinate 1,134 of CAXNJA010000155.1, read as the reverse complement.
ACCACCGCCTCCGGGATCATCGGCAGGTACAGCACCACCCGGTCGCCCTTGCCCACCCCGAGGTCGCGCAGCACACCGGCGAAACACGCTGTCAGATCAAGCAATTCGCGATAGGTGTAGGTGCGCTTGGTCCCGGTGATCGGCGAGTCGTAGATCAGTGCCGGCTGATCCCCGCGCTCGTCGATGTGCCGGTCCAGCGCGTTGACGCAGGTGTTCAGTTCGCCGTCGGGAAACCATCGGTAGAACGGCGGGTTCGTGTCGTCGAGGATGCGTTGCGGCTGCCGATTCCAGGACACCGCCTCGGCGGCCTGCGCCCAGAACCTCGCCGGATCATCGACGCTGGCTTGGAAGATCTCTCGATATCCACCCACGATGAGAACCGTAGCCCTAGCGATTCACCTTCCCGATCACGTTCGCGGCGAACATCTCAAGGTTGCGGATTTTGGCGTCCAGTGGTTCGGAGTCCGGCCCGTTGATGTAGGGGAGGCGGAAGCCGACGATCACGTCGGTGACGCCCTTGTCCTCGAGTCGTTTGATCCCGTCGGGGGTGTAGGCGTCGAGCGAGATGACGTGGATCTGGAAGTCCTTGTCGGCGGTGCCTTCCTCCTGGCGGTAGCGATTGAGCGTAGCCAGCAGTTCGTCGAGGTCTTCGTTGCCACCGCCGTGCATCCAGCCGTCGTTGCGGGCCGCCCGGCGCAGGGCGGCGTCGGCATGCCCGCCGATCAGAATCGGAATCGGCTCGGTAGGCGCCGGCGTCATCTTGATCTTGGGGATGTCGTAGAACTCGCCGTGGTACTCGAAGTAGTCACCGGAGGTCAGCCCTTTGATGATGTCGATGCATTCGTCCATCCGCTTGCCGCGCCGGGCGAACGGCACGCCCATGATCTCGTAATCCTCCGGCCATGGGCTGGTGCCGACCCCAAGTCCGACCCGGTTTCCGATCAACGCCGCCAGTGAGCCGGCCTGCTTGGCCACCAGCGCGGGCGGACGGATCGGCAGTTTGAGGACGAAGAAGTTGAAGTGCAGATTGGTGGTCACCGCGCCGAGGGCCGCAGTGATGATGAAGGTCTCGATGAAGGCCTTGCCGTCGAGAAACTCCCGGTTTCCATCTGGCGTGTAAGGGTATTTCGCGTC
>CAXNJA010000154.1:0-5738 GCA_964202555.1 Mycobacterium sp. | reverse complement strand
GCGGGCCTGATCGAGTTCCACCTGGACTTCGCCCTCGGCGAGCCTGGCCTGATCCGGATCCAGGACCGGGATCTGGCCAATCTGCCCGGGCCGGCCCAACGGCAGGTCCGCCGGGCGCAGCGCCGCTACGTCGAGACCTGGGTGGGAGTACTGCGCCGGGTGACCCCCGACCTCACCGAGGATCGCGCCCGGTTGATGGCGCACGCCGCATTCGGCTTGCTGAACTCCACACCGCACAGCGTCCGGCCGACCGCCGCGGAAGAATCGCGGACGGTGTTGCGGGCGATGACCGCCGCGGCGCTATCGGCCGGTAACCTGCATGTCGTGAGGTTGGCATGAGCGATCCACGTGGTCCGGGTTGGTCGGATCCTGCGCAGGGTGCCGGCGGGTACCCGTCAAACACCGATCCCGCCTACTCCGGATACTGGGGGCCACCCGGCCAGACCGGCTATGGCCAGGACTTCCCCCAGGGCTTCCCCCAGGGCTTTCCCCCGGGCGCTCCTCCAACGCAACCCACCCAGCAGTTACCGCCCTACTGGCAGACCGGCGTGGGCTACCCCGCCGGGCCACCCCCACCGCCGGAGCCACCGAAGAAACCAGCGCGATGGTTGTGGGCAGCGGCGGCCGCGGCCGTCCTGCTGGTGGTCGGCCTGGTGCTGGCGTTGGTGATCGTGAGTAACTCATCGAAGGACGCCACGGTGGTGGCGCCGCCGTCGACCACGTTGAGAACGGCGCCGCAGCCCACCACCACACCGACCCCACGGCCGCCGACCCGGACCACCTCGGCCATGCCCGCGCCACTGCCCATCCCGACCGAAATCCCGGGGCCGACCGAACCCGGGTTGCCGGCCACCGAGGGGCCTCCGCCAACCGGCACCGAAGCGGTTCTCTACACCGTCAACGGGGACGGCCGGGCGATCAACATCACCTACGTCGACAACGGCGGGATCATGCAGACCGAGTTCAACGTCGCGCTGCCGTGGAGCAAAGAGGTGAGTCTGGAGGCCCCGGCCAGGACGTCGGCGAGTGTGGCTGTGGTCAACATCGGACGCGACGTGACGTGCACAGTGTCGGTCAACGGCGCGCAGATCCGGCAGCGCACCGGCCAGGGCTTGACCGTCTGCACCGGCGCCGCCTGAGTCACCGATCCCGGACGCCCGGTACCCGTACCAGGATCATGCCGACCCACCCGAGCGCCAGAACAAGGCAGATGCCACCCAGACCGGCGCGGTCGGAACCGAAGAAGTCGACGAACACGAAGAACAACCACGGCGCCAACGGGGCAACCGCTCGACCGGTCATTGTGTAGAGCCCGAAAGCCACGCCCTCCTTGCCTTCCCCGGTCATTCGCAGCAGCAACGCGCGCGCGGCCGACTGGGTCGGGCCCACGAACAGCGCCAGCATCAATCCGCACACCCAAAATGCCCGTGGTCCGGACACCGCCATCATCGTCAGACTGATCACGATCAGAGCGGTCAGCGAGACGACGATCACCGGTTTGGCCCCGAACCGGTCATCCAGTCGGCCGCCCAACACAGCGCCGAATGCGGCCACAGTCGAGGCGATGACGCCGAAGATCAGGACGTCGGCCGCTGAGATGCCGTAGACGCCAACGCCGAGCACCGCGGCGAACGCGAAAATCCCGGCCAAGCCGTCCCGGAACACCGCGCTGACCACCAAGTAGTAGACGAAGTTGCGGTCCCGCTGCCATTCGCCGCGCAGATCGGCCCACAGCCGACGATAGGCGCCCAGCACTCCCCCGCCGGTGGCCGGGCGGTTGTCGGGGACACCGGCAAATGTTTGGGCGGAGAGCAGCAACGGGAGGCTGAGCACCGCCAGCCAGCAGGCCGCCATCACCATCGCCGCGCGCACGTTCCAGCCGTCCTCGACCGGCAACTGCAGCAGACCGCGGGTGGGGCCCTCGCCCATGATGAAACCGAAATAGATCAGCAGCAGCAGCAGGACGCTGCCGGTGAAACCCGCCGCCCAACCCAGTCCAGAGATCCGCCCGGCGGTCTGCGGCGTGGACACCTGACGCAGCATCGCGTTGTACGGCACGCTGGCCAGGTCGCCGCACGCCGCGGTGAGAGCAAGCAGCGCCAGGCCGGCGGCGAGGTAGCGAGGGTCAGCCCGGATCAGGACCATCGAGGCGGTGAACGTCACCGCCAAACCGGTCAGCACGGTCAGTGCCAGCCGGCGGCGGTGCGGCACCTGAACCGCGACGCCGATCAGCGGGGCCAGCAGGGCGACGGCCAGCCCCGAGATAGTCAGTGTCCGGCCCAGCCAGCTAGCCGGCGAGGTGTCACCCTCCAGACCTGCTCCGACTGTGCCGGTCAGATAGACCGAGAACACGAACGTCGCCACGATGGCGTTCATCCCGGTGGAACCGCAGTCCCACAGCGCCCAGGCGGCGACCTTCGACTTGGGCACCGGGTCCCCAACGGCAACCGTCGACGGGGTACCGGCCATGCGCGCAACCCTATCTACGATGGGCCGCATGCCACTCCCCCTCCCCTCCGCAGACAGTCGCGCCGTCGTGACCGGTGCCTCGCAAGGCATCGGCGAAGCGCTCGCGGCTGAACTCGCAGCTCGCGGCCATCACCTGATCATCACCGCCCGCCGCCGTGACGTGCTGGACAGCCTGGCCGCCCGGCTGCGTGAGCAGTACGGCGTGACGGTGGAGGTGCGTGCGGTCGATCTGGCCGATCCGGGCCAACGCGGCGAACTGGCCGAGGAGTTGGCCGGCCGGGACATCTCGATCCTGTGCGCCAATGCCGGTACGGCGACCTTCGGGCCGGTGGCCAAACTGGATCCGGCCGGGGAGAAGGCGCAGGTGCAGTTGAACGTGCTCGGTGTGCATGACCTGGTGCTGGCGGTGCTGCCGGGCATGATCGCCAAGTCCTCCGGCGGCATCCTGATCTCGGGCTCCGCCGCGGGCAACTCCCCGATTCCCAACAACGCCACCTACGCCGCGACCAAGGCGTTCGCCAACACCTTCAGCGAGTCGCTGCGCGGTGAATTGCACGACACCGGCGTGCACGTCACGCTGCTGGCTCCCGGTCCGGTGCGCGCCGAGGAACCCGATCCGGATGAGGCCTCGCTGGTGGACAAACTCATCCCGGACTTCCTGTGGATCTCGGTTGAACACACCGCACAGCTTTCCCTGGATGCGTTGGAGCGCAACAAGATGCGGGTGGTTCCCGGCCTGACATCCAAGGCGATGTCGGTGGCCAGCGGGTACGCCCCGAGAGCGATCGTGACACCGATCGTCGGCGCGGTCTACCGCAAGCTCGGCGGCGGCTAGGCTGAAATCCGCTGGCCGTGAAGGTTTTTGGCGGTCGGTGAGGCGGGCACGGACTGTGGGTCCGGGTAGGTACCCAGCACTCGGTCGGCGGTTCCAGGGGTGCTGACCCCGAACCAGTAGTGCTCGTTCTTGAAGTGGTGCAACCGGTGATTGCGCCAAATCTTTCGGTAGAGAGCGGTTTTGGCTTTGTAATCGGTATGCACAAGGTAGTGCGTCCACTCGTAGACGAGCCCGATCGTGAAGGTCACCACCAGGAACGTCAGGCCCAGGCCGGTACGCGGGATGAACACGAACGCGACGATGAGAGCCGAGGCCAACGCGCCGAGCAGCGACTGCAGCGGAATGAAGATGAGCTTGACGATCCGGGGGTCGACGTGATGTTCACGGTGCTTGCGGGCAAGTATCGGGTCGAGGGTGAACCCGGCGATACGACGCGGCTTCCAGTGCAGAACAACAACGTGAATCACCCATTCGACGAACGGGAATGCGGCCAGCACGACGAAAGGCAGCATCGCGTCGCTCCACCGCCAGTCCCCGACCACCGCGCGGGCGACGACGGCGGCCAGCAGGGCCCCCGCGAGCAGCCACGGGGTGGGATGGCGCAGGAACTCGCGGGCCGCATCCGCCAGTGTCACTCCCCGGCTGCGGGTGGTTTCGGTCATCCGTGGCTCCTCAGATTTCGGTAAGCGCTGCCATCAGCGCCGCAGTGGCGGGTTCGAGTAGTCGGCGCGCTGCAGCCTCAGCGGCGCCAGGATCGCCGGCCGCGATGGCGGCGGCGAGATCGCGATAAGACTCGATGCGTCCCACCTCAGCGGCCATCAGAGTGGCCAACGCGGGCAACGCGGGCTCGTAGGCGGTGCGCAGCGTGTTGAACATCAACCGGAAGACGATGGAATCGGCACCGTCGACGATGTGATCCCAGAACGCCATCGCATGCTGTTGCTGCTCGACCGCATCGGTGGCGCCTTCCAGGGCTTCGATGGTGTCGGTGAGCCGCTCGATCAGGTCCGGGGAGCGGCGCTGCGCCGCCAGTTCGGCCACCTTCGGGCCGTTGTGAAGGCGGGCCTCCAGGATGCTGCGGACCACGGAGACGTCGAGCTGGTGGTCCCGGATCAGCAACCGCGGCAGCAGATCCAGGCCGGCGTGCCGACGAAAGTCCCGGACCGTGGTGGCGTCACCCTGACGGACTTCGACCAGTCCGGCCGCAACGACGCGCTTGAGCGCCTCGCGGACCGCCGGCCGGGACACCCCCAGCACTTCGGCCAGCCGCCGTTCGCTGGGCAAGGATTCGCCCGGCTGCATCTCGCCGCTGAGAACCTCGGCGAGGATCTGCTCGAAGACGTCCTCAGGGACAGAACGTCGGTGCACCGGCTGCAACGCCACGCGATCAGCATGACCGAACGCCGGAAAGAGGTCAAGTGGTCAGACCAGTGACCTATCTGCGGCGGCGTCCGGTGCCGAAGATGCTGCGGGTGATCTCGCGTCCGATCACCGTGCCCGCTGAGCGCATGGCGCTCTTGAAGGCGGGGTTGTCCATCATCGTCTCGAGCACACCGGGCTCGGCCTTCTCCACCGGCGCCGGCATGGGCGGCAGGTCCAGGCCGGTCGGCAGGATCGGCGGTAGATCCATCGGCTCGGCCGCTGCGGGCCGAACCGCCGGCGGTGGCGCCATCTTGGCCGCCAGCATCTCGTAGGCGGACTCACGGTCGACGCTCGGTCCGTATTTGACGAACAGCGGGCCGGCTTGCGCGGCGGCCTTGATGTGGTCCGGGCCGATGGTGTCCATCAGCGAGCGCGGGGAGCGCATTTTGGTCCAGGCCACCGGGGTGGGCGCACCGCGTTCGGACAGCACGGTCACGATCGCCTCGCCGATTCCCAGTGCCGTCAGGTCGGTGGCCAGGTCGTAGACGTCGGTCTTGGGGTAGGTGCGGACGGTCTTGGCCAGCGCCTGCTGGTCGTCCGGGGTGAAGGCGCGCAGCGCATGCTGGACTCGTGAACCGAGTTGGGACAGAACGGCATTGGGCACATCGGTCGGAAGTTGCGTGCAGAAGAACACCCCGACGCCCTTGGAGCGGATCAATTTGACCGTCTGCTCCACCTGGCCCAGGAATGCCTTGGAGGCGTCCTTGAACAGCAGATGGGCCTCGTCGAAGAAGAACACCAACTTCGGCTTGTCGACGTCGCCCACCTCGGGTAGGTAACTGAACAGATCCGCGAGCACCCACATCAGAAACGTCGAGAACATGACCGGCCGGGCGGCCTGATCGCCGACCTCGAACAACGTGATGATGCCGCGGCCCTGTTCGTCGACTCGCAGCAGATCGGCTTGGTCCAGTTCGGGCTCACCGAAGAAGGTGTCGCCGCCGTCGGCCTCGAGGTTGACCAGTGCCCGCAGGATCACGCCGGCGGTCTGCGGCGATACCGCACCAAGGGT
>CAXNJA010000153.1:0-5852 GCA_964202555.1 Mycobacterium sp. | reverse complement strand
GACTCCTGGCGCTGGGACTCCATCGCGTCGACGACATCGTCGGCCGCGGTGCCGCCCACCACGACGCCGCCCCCGTCGACTGCCACTCCGATGCCCGACGGGGAGGACAGCGCGGCGTCCAACGCCGAACGCAGGGTGCCGTCGGGGTGAAACAGCGAACCGCCCGCCGTCAGGCTGTCGTAGAGGGGGCCGCCCTGGCTGTGGCGTTCGACCCCGGCGGCATCGATCCACCCGAACGGCGTCCCAGAATCGGTGGTGACCAGCCGCCATTCGTCGGGAGCCAGCATCAACCCGTCGATCTCCCCTTCGGTGACCGTCGGAATGGGTCGCAGATCTAGGGTTGACGCGCTGAAGAACTGCAACAGCCGGTAGCCGCGGTCGGCGCCGATGAACTCCGCGACGAAGTCGTTGGCCGGGTTGGACAACAGCCGTGACGGGGAATCGTACTGCTGCAGGGCGCCGCCGACACCGAACACGGCCACCGCGTCGCCGAGTTTGATGGCCTCGTCGATGTCGTGGGTGACGAACACGATGGTCTTGTGCAATTCGCTTTGCAGCCGCAGGATTTCGGCCTGCAACTCATCGCGGACCACCGGGTCGACCGCTGAGAACGGCTCGTCCATCAGCAGGATCGGCGGGTCGGCGGCCAGCGCCCGGGCCACCCCGACCCGTTGCTGCTGCCCGCCGGAGAGTTGAGCGGGATAACGCTCGCCCAGTTTGGGATCCAGGCCCACCCGTTCGAGCACCTCGTAGGCCGCCAGCCGGGCTGCGCGCCGGGACTTCCCCTGCAACACCGGCACGGTCGCGACGTTGTCGATCACCCGTTGATGAGGCATCAGCCCGCCACTCTGGATGACGTAACCGATACCCAGGCGCAGTTTGACCGGATCCACCCCGGCGACGTCGCGGCCGTCGACGGTGACCACCCCGGAAGTCGGCTCCACCATCCTGTTGATCATCCGCATCGAGGTGGTCTTGCCGCACCCGGACGGGCCGACGAAGACGGTCAGGCAACCGTCGGGGACCTCCAGCGTGAGATCGTCGACGGCCACCGTGCCGTCCGGATAGCGCTTGGTGACCCCGGTGAAGGTGATCATCGAGTCCCCAAGGGGGTGTCGAAGGCGTTTTCGGCCACCCACTGCCGGGCAGCTTCGTCGGGGTCGACTCCGGAGTTTCCGGACACCGCACCGTTGAGTTCGGTCAGGCCCTTGGTGGTCAGCCGCGCCGACACCGCGTCGAGCACCTTCTTGAGTTCATCGGACTTCTTCTGCGAACTGACCAGCGGCACAACGTTTCCGGGCATGAAGTTGTTCTTGGGATCTTCGAGCACCACGAAGTCGTTCTGCGGGATGGCCGGCGAGGTGCTGAAAATGTTGGCCGCGGCAACGGTTCCGCTGGACAGCGCCTTGACGGTGGCCGGTCCGCCACCATCGCTGATGGCGACGAAGTTGTCCGGATTGATCTCCAGGCCGTACTTCTTCTTCAATCCCGGCAGTCCCTGTTCGCGGTTGAGGAATTCCGAGGGTGCGCCGAAGGTCAGTTCGTCGGCGTAGGGCACCAGGTCGGCGATGCTCGTGAGGTTCCACCGCTGCGCGAGTTCGGCGGTGACGGTGACGGTGTCGGTGTCGTTGGCCGGAGCGGGATTGAGGATGGACAGATCCCCGGGCAGCGACCGGTACAGCGCCAACTCGACGTCACCGGGATCCGAAGCGGTGCTCTTGGGGTTGAAGTACTGCAGCAGATTCCCGGTGTATTCGGGGATCAGGTCGATGGAGTGGTCGAGCAGTGCGGGGATGTAGGTCTCCCGGCTACCGATGCCGAACTGGCGCACGATGGTGAACCCGTTGGCCTCCAGTGCCTGAGCGTAGATCTCGGCGACGATCTTGGACTCCGGGAAGTCCGCGGACCCCACCACCACCGACTTCAGGTCACCGGAGACCTGACCGCCGCCCAACGGGTTGGCGCTGCCGCACCCGGAAACCACCAGTGCCAACATCGTCAATACGCCCGCGAAGACGCTGCGTAGAGATGGTTTCATCGGCGGCGCCTTCTCCTCTGTCGACCTCTCTGCTCGGTTGACCCTATCCGCTGTGCGGACTCCGTTACCGTCCCGTTGCCGCTTTAGTGGTTTCATTCCCGGCCTTCACAGGCAAAGATGTTTGACATGAATCGCGAACCGCACGTTTCGCCGGGTGAGCCCGCCGGATCTGGACTGCCTCCGGTCTCTGCCCCTCAGATCGACAGTCATCTGCCCGTTGAGCACGCTGAAGACGTCAAGTTCACCCGGGCGGCAGCACTGTGGTCGTCGCTGATCCTGGGTTTCCTGATCCTCATCGTGCTGCTGATCTTCATCACGCAGAACACGGCCTCGACGGAGTTCGCCTTCCTCAGTTGGCACTGGCGCCTTCCACTCGGGGTGGCGATCCTGCTGGCCGCGGTATGCGGTGGCCTGCTCACCGCGTTGGTCAGTGCGGCCCGGATGTTCCAGTTGCGTCGGACGGCGAAGAAGAACCTTCAGTTCGCGCTTAAGCGGTAGCGGTTTACCGCTGCCGGTGCGGCAGCAGATCCCAGACGTGCTCGATGTTGTTGACCCCGCCCACGGTGAACCGACCCTTGCGGGAGTGGCGCAGCAGCGTCACCGATGCGTAGTCGATCGGGAACCCCAGCGGGTTGGGCGTGCCGAGCACGTCGTGCAGCACCACGTTGATCACCCCACCGTGGGTGAACACCGCGACGGTGTTGTCGTGGTCGACACCGGCGATCACGTCGCGCAGTCCGGCCAGCACCCGGGCGCGGAAGGCGTCGGTGTCCACCGACTCGGGTAACTGACCCGCCGCCATCCGGTTCCAGTCATCGGGGCGCTGCGCGCGGACCTCCTCCAGTGGCATGTAGTGCGACATGCCACGGTCGTATTCGGCGAGGCGCTCGTCGATCTGCAGGGGCAGTTTCATCGCTTCGGACACCGGTTGGCCGGTCTGCACGGCGCGCCGCTGTGGGCTGCTGAGCAACCGGGTGATCGGGAAGCGGGCCAGCGCGGCCGGAAGCCGTCGGGCCTGTTCCCGTCCGGTGGCAGCCAGATCGGGATCAGAGCCGTCACCCGGCTCGTTGCGCAGTGGCAGCGCATGCCGGACCAGGAGCACCTGCATGGGCGTTAGAGGTGGTTATCTGCCGGATCTCGCTGCGGTACGGCCCCGTGCGGAGTCGCCCGCCCGATCCGCCTCGGCGCCGCCGGCCTGCGCGGTGCGCGTTGCCCGGCTGTTCGTGAGGCCGGCTCGGCAGGTTCCTCTACGGCCGGGTCTGAGGCCGCGGTCACGATGCCGACACCCGCCCCGGCGACGGCCGCGGTGAGATAGGAGCGGACGCCAGCAGACATGGCGGGCCTTTCGGGTTGAGATCTCAGGAAAATATCAGCTCCGACAGTATCGAGATTCCCAGCTCACGACAACCGTTGTGGGCCTTGGCTCGGCGACTAGGGTGCGCACGTATGGGATACCCCGACCGGCTGTTCGACCTCACCGACCGGGTGGTCTTGGTGACCGGTGGCAGCCGCGGCCTGGGCCGCGAGATGGCCTTCGCCGCGGCCCGGTGCGGCGCCGATGTGGTGATCGCCAGCCGCAAGTACGACAACTGCGTGGCCACCGCCGCCGAGATCGAAGCCGAAACCGGGCGTGCCGCAATGCCCTACGGCGTTCACGTTGGGCGCTGGGATGAGCTCGACGGGTTGGTCGACGCCGTCTACGGCAGATTCGGAAAGCTGGATGTGCTGATCAACAACGCCGGGATGTCACCCACCTACGGATCGCTGACCGAGGTCACCGAGAAGCTCTTCGACACCGTGGTCAACCTGAACCTCAAGGGCCCGTTCCGATTGTCGGCGCTAGCCGGGGAGCGCATGGTGGCCGACGGCGGCGGGGTGATCATCAACGTCAGCACCCACGGTTCGCTGCGTCCGCATCCGTCGTACCTGCCCTATGCCGCAGCCAAGGCCGGCCTCAACGCGCTGACCGAAGGGCTGGCCAAGGCCTACGGGCCGACAGTTCGGGTGAACACCCTGATGCCCGGGCCCTTCCTGACCGACATCAGCACGGCGTGGGCGCTGGACGGCAACGGGGGCGCAGAGGTCAACCCATTCGCCCACTATGCGCTGCAGCGCGCCGGCGATCCGACCGAAATCGTCGGGGCGGCGCTGTTTTTGATGTCCGACGCGTCAAGTTTCACCACCGGGTCGATCCTGCACGCCGATGGTGGTTTCCCCTGACCATGTTGCTCTGCACGCAGTCGCTGTGCAGTTACTGGTCGCCGCGGACGGCCTCCAGGCGGGCGCCGACCCGGGCGAGTGCCTCGTCCAGAACGTCGATCTTCTCGACCCGCCGCTGATTGGCCTGCTCCACCGAACCGCGGGCACCTTCGGCGCTGACTCGGGCCGCGCCCTCCCGCCGCAGCAAGCTGAAGTTCTTGTCCCGCGCTTTGCGGATCCGGCTCTCCAAGTCCTTCAGGGCATGTTCGTCCAGACCGGTCAGACGGTTCGGCGCGGTCTCGTCGATCAACGCTTTCTCGTCCCCGCTCAAGTTCACGTGGTTGCTCACAGTCGGCTCCTCGTCTTAGGGGGTGATGATGTTGAAGTTGGGGTCGGGCTGGTCGAGCACACCCATCAGGGTCTGCAGCACACCGGCGTCGCCGGTGACATCCAGCCCCGGCGAGCTGAAATCTCCCATCGCTGCAGCCATCAGCCGCATTTTGGCGGCTAGCTTTACCGTAGCGGTCGCCGATTGCGGGTCGGCCGCCCGCTTGCGATAGACCAAAACGCCGTTGCGCAGCGTCAGCCGGTAGTTGGCGGCCAGGTCCTCGAACGTCACATCCAGGGCCATGTCGAGATCCCAGGCGCGCGGACCGTTCACCGAGATCGCCAGGATGTCGAACATCTGCTCGGGGGTCAGTTGGCTGAGCATGGTCGGGGCCGCCGTACTCACCGGGGTGCCGGAGTTTCCGGTCCGCAGTTCCTTCGAGCCGGACAGGAAGAAGTTGCGCCACGTCGCGCACTCCGCGCCGTACCCAAGTTGTTCGAGGGTGTCGGCGTAGAGCTCACGGGCACCGGTGTGGTTATCGTCGGTGAAGATCGCATGATCCAACAGTGTTGCCGCCCAACGGAAGTCACCGGCATCAAAGGCCTCCTGCGCGATCTGGACCACCCGTTCGATACCACCCATCGCCGCGACGTAGCGTGGCCCGGCCTCCTCGGGAGGGTGCGGCCACAGTCGGGCCGGGTTGCCGTCGAACCAGCCCATGTAGCGCTGGTAGACGGCTTTGACGTTGTGGCTGACCGAGCCGTAGTAGCCGTGGGTGTGCCAGGCCTTCTCAAGCGCCGGCGGCATGACGAAACTCTCGGCGATCTCAATGCCGGTGTAACCCTGGTTGAGTTGACGCAGCGTCTGGTCATGCAGGTAGGCGTACATATCCCGTTGCAGGGACAGGTATTCCACGATCCGCTCGCGGCCCCAGATGGGCCAGTGGTGGGAGGCGAACACCACGTCGGCGCGGTCGGTGAAGGTGTCGATGGCTTCGGTGAGATAACCCGACCAGGCGTGCGGGTCGCGCACCAGGGCGCCGCGCAGGGTGACCAGGTTGTGCAGGTTGTGGGTGGCGTTCTCGGCCATACACAGCGCCCGGAACCGCGGGAAATAGAAGTGCATCTCGGCCGGGGCCTCGGTACCGGGTGCCATCTGGAATTCGATCTCGACACCGTCGAGGGTGTGGGTCTCACCGGTGGTGGTGATGTCGATGGTGGGCACGATGATGGCCACCTCTCCGGTGGACGGCGCCTGCCCCAGACCGCATCCCACCTGCCCCAGCGG
>CAXNJA010000152.1:0-5875 GCA_964202555.1 Mycobacterium sp. | reverse complement strand
GGGCTGCGGGTTCGACACCGGGTTCGACGCTGGGTTGGGCAGGTTGCCAGTCGATGACGTGGGCAACCGTGGTGGGATCGGCGGGCGGGGTGAACCCATGCACGGTCTGGTACCGGACTCCGCGCAGTTCAGCACAGGTCCGCCGGTCGGCGGTCTGGACGAGGATGTCGACGACGAGATCGTCGTCGGCACCGGTGTGACGCCGGATGTCGATCACGCCGCGTGGCTCGGCGGATCGCTCCGCGCAGACGTAGACGCTGTCCGCGCTGACCGGAAGCATCAGTGACTCCGAGGGGCCGACCAGACGGGCGAGGTCCATCGCAGCGTCGAGCAGAGCGCCGGTCCACGGCACCGTCGCATCGTCACCCAGCACGACGTCCGCGCGCAGCCGCCCCGGCGTCTCCTCATGCGAATCGATCGACCACTCGAAGGCCCGGCCCTGCACACCCCAGCCGCTCATGAGTTCGTCGAAAGAGGCTGGGTCGAGGGTCGGCGCGAGGGTTGACGCGCCGCCGCCCGCTGCATCGGTGTTGTCGCCGGTTGCGGCCCTACTGGAGATGCGGGCTGTCACGTTTCCGATCCAGTGCTGCTCGGCGCCATCGGCGACATCGGCAGGCGCCGAGGAGATCGTGATGGTCTCGCCGTCGGTGAACACCTGAACCGCCCGCGGCTGGTCGAGGGTCAGCGGACTGTCGAATCGGAGGTCCTCGACGCCGGCGGCGCCGCATTCGGCGGCTGCCGCGACCAGTGTCCCGATGAGGATCGACGGCGGGACCGTGTCAACGCCCTCGATCCGCCGGACACCCGGGTACGGCCTGCCTTGTGTCACCAGTCGTGCTTGCCACAGGTGCGCGGACGCCGCACCGGCCACCGGGGTGTGCGTGCCCAGGACCGTGCCGGTCGCCGGTGCCGCCGCGCCTGTGTGGCGTGGTGCGGGCGCGGAGATCCAGTGCCGGGTGTGCCGCCACGGGGTCGTCGGCAATGCGATGTGCGGTTTGGCGCCGTGCGGGGTGACCGGCGGCCGGGTGGTGTGGGTGGCGTTGAGGTGGGTGTGGAAGGCCAACGTGTCGTCATCGTCACGGGTCAGGGTGGCGACGGTGTGATGATGCGCGTCGGTGAGGGTGTCGTCGATCGCGTACGTCAGCACCGGATTCGGGCTGATCTCGATGAAGGTGCCGTGCTCGGCACCGGCGGCGGCCACCGCCTGGGTGAACCGGACCGGGTTGCGCAGGTTTGCCGCCCAGTAGTCCGCGTCGAAGACCGCGGTGCCGTCGGTCGGCTGGCCGCCGGTGGTGACGAACACCGGGACACCCGGCGTCCGGGGGTTCAGATCGGCGAGTTCGGCACGCAGATCCGCCAGCACCGGATCGATGATCGAATGATGGGAGGCGACGTCGACGTCGACGCGCCGGGCCAGGCGGTCCTGTGCCGCCACGACCGCGATCACCGCGCCGACCTGATCGGGCGGCCCGGCGATCACGATCTGCCGCGGTGAGGCCTCCACCGCCACGCTCACATCCGGGTAATCGGCTAGGAACTCCTCGGCCTCGTCGCCGCTGACTTCCAGCAGCGCCATCCCGCCCTGGCCGGACAACCGGGCCATCAGGCGGGACCGGGTGGCGATCACCTTCAGACCGTCGGCGGGGCTCAGCGCGCCGGCGACCACCGCGGCGGTCACCTCACCCATCGAGTGACCGATCACCGCGTCGGGATGCACACCGTAGGAGCGCCACAGTGCCGTCAACGCCAGCTGCAATCCGACGAGCACCGGCTGGATCCGCTCGATACCGGTAACCGGTTCACCGGACTCCAGCACGGCCCGCAGCGAGAACCCGACCTGCTCGACGAAGGCGGGGTCCAGTTCGTCGACCGCGGCCGCGAACGCCGGCTCATCGGCGATCAGTTGTCGGCCCATACCGGCCCACTGCGAACCCTGACCGGAATAGACGAACACCGTGCCGGCCCGACATGGGCCGTCGTGCGGACCTATGACGCCGGGCGCGGCCTGACCGGCCGCCAACGCCGCCAACCCGGCCAGCGCCTGGGCGCGGTCCCGGGCGCACACCGTGGCGAACAGCCGATGCCCGCCGCGGTGGTGGTTGAGCGTGTGGGCCACCTGGTCCAGGTCGGCCTCGGCGCCGGCTTCGGTGAGCCAGTTCGCCAGCATCCCCGCTGTCGCTGCGATCCGCGCCGGACTTTTGCCGGCGATCACCAGGGTGCTCACCGCCGGGGACGCCACCGGCTGCGGGGCCGGGACCGGCGGTGCCTGCTCCAGCACGACGTGGGCGTTGGTGCCGCCGAAGCCGAAGGAGGACACACCTGCCCGGCGCGGCCGACCCCGATCAGCCCAATCAGTCTGTTCAGCAACGACTTTGAGCCGCAGGTTCTCGAACGGTATGTGGGGATTGGGGTTGGCGTAGCCCAGCGTCGGCGGAATCACGCCCCGCGACAACGCCAGCGCCGCCTTAGCCAAACCGGCCACCCCCGCCGCGGCCTCCAGGTGACCCAGGTTCGACTTCACCGACCCGATCAACAACGGCTCATCCACCGGCCGGCCCCGACCCAGCACCGTGCCCAGCGCTCGCGCCTCGATCGGATCCCCCAACAACGTCCCGGTCCCGTGCGCCTCGACATAATCGACGTCACGCACATCCACCCCGGCATCGGCGTACGCCGACCGCAACACCGCCATCTGCGCAGCCGGGTTCGGCGCCATCAACCCATTGGACCGACCGTCCTGATTGACCGCCGACCCCCGAATCACGGCCACCACCCGATCACCGTCGCGACGAGCGTCCGAAAGCCGCTTCAGCACCACCACCCCGGCGCCCTCACTGCGCACGAATCCATCCGCCGCCGCGTCGAAAGAGTGGCAGGCGCCGGAGGCGGACATGGCCTCGACGACGTCGAAACTGCGGGTCGGCGCCGGGGACAACAACACGTTCACCCCACCGGCCAGAGCCACATCGGACTCCCCCGACCGCAGACTCTGACACGCCAGGTGCACCGCGACCAATGACGACGAACACGCGGTGTCCACCGTCACCGACGGACCCCGCAGATCAAACACATATGACAGCCGATTGGCGATGATGCTCAACGCGCTGCCGGTCCCCGACCAGGGGTCCACCGCGCTCAGATCCGATGCCGCCAGGTAGCCGTACTCGGCCAGGCAGGCTCCGGCGAAGACCCCGGTCTGGGTGTGCCGCAGCGACTGCGGCGCGATACCGGCATGTTCGAGGGCTTCGTGGGTGACCTCCAGCAGCAGTCGCTGCTGCGGGTCCATCTTGTCGGCCTCCCCGGCCGCGATCTCGAAGAACTCCGCATCGAAGGCGGCGACGTCATCGAGGAAACCGCCCCACCGCGTGGTGCCGGCCAGCGCCGCGGCGTTCTCCGGCGACCCGTCTGAGAACCGGTCCCAACGGCCCTGCGGTACCTCAACGACGCCGGTACGGCCGTCAACCATGAAGTCCCACAGCATGTCCGGGCCCTGTACGCCTCCCGGGAAACGGCATCCGACACCGATCACCGCGATCGGTTCGCGTTCTCCGGAGGGGGCCCGGCCCTCGTCGCCTGCGGGCAGCGGTACCGGATCCACCTCGCCGCCGGTCAGATAAAGCGTCAGCGCGTTGATCGTCGGGTACTGCCACAAATCAACCGGCGAGAGTTCACGGCCCAGCAACTCCGACAGTTCCCCCACCATCACCACCGCATCGGCTGACCCCACCGCGAGGTCCTTTAACGTTGCGTCGCAATCGACTTCGTCGGGATCCAGCCCCACCGTGTCGACGAGGTAGTCGACCAGCCAGCGCCGCAGACCGTCTTCGTCCAGTTCTGTGCTCACGCGGTGCCCACGCGGCTGAACTGACCCAGCCGGTACTGCTCGGCACACGACGACCGGCGAACCTTCCCGCTGGTCGTGATCGGCAACGAGCCCTGGCCCACCAGCACCAGGTCCGCCACCCGGACGCCGTGGGTGTTGCGGACCGCCGCGGCCACCCGCCGCTTGAGGTCGCGAATCTTCTCCGCCGCATCCTCCGGCGAGCCGCCCGGCGGTTTGATCTCGGCGATCGCGACGAGTTTCTCGCTGGCTTCGTCGTCGATCGACACCGCAGCCACCCGACCCGCGGTGATAGCGCTGATGGTCACCTCGATGTCATCGGGATAGTGATTGCGACCATCGACGATCAGCAGGTCCTTGATCCGGCCGATGATGTACAACTCATCGTCGAAAATCACCCCGAGGTCGCCGGTCCGCAGCCATGGCCCGGCCGGCGTGTCCTCCGACGGATCCGCCAGTTGACCGCCGAACGTGCGTGCGCTCAGTTCCGGGTTGCGCCAGTAACCGGGCGACACCTGAGGTCCGTGCACCCAGATCTCGCCGACCTCACCGGCGGACAGTGCCACCAGATTCTCGGGGTCGACGATCCGCACCTCACTGGACCGGGGCGTGCCGCAACTCACCAACTCCGAACCGCCCGCGGCGCACAGGGCGGCATGCCCGGCAGCGAGTTTCTCGGAGTCGAAACGGACTTCGGTCGGGGCGTGCCCGCCTGGTGAGGCCACCACGTACACCGTCGCCTCGGCCAGGCCGTAGGACGACCGCACCGTCGAGTCGGGCAGACCGAACTGTGCGAATCGGTCATTGAAGCGGTGCAGTGTGCCGGGGTGAACCCGTTCGGCACCGCTGATGATGCCCAGGCATCCGCTCAGGTCCAGTCCAGCCATATCGGCATCGGAGGTGCGTCGGGCGGACAGTTCGAAGCCGAAGTTGGGGGCGGCGCTGAAGGCGTGCGGGTTGATCGCCAGTTGTTGGATCCAGCGAGCCGGTTTGGCCAGGAATCCCAGCGGACTCATCAGCACACCCTTGCGATTCACCACCAGCGGTCCGAGCACCCCCATGACCAGGCCCATGTCGTGATAGAACGGCAGCCAGGACACCATGGTGGTATCGGCCGGGGCGTTCCCACCCAGGAAATCGGCGTAGTCGCCGATGATCTGCTCGAGGTTGCTGATGACGTTGTCGTGGGTCAGCACCACACCGGCGGGTTGCCGAGTCGATCCAGAGGTGTACTGGAGGTAGGCGGTCGCGTTGGACGTCGCCGCGACGGGGACCGGCCCGGCGACGGGGTCGACCGCATCGACCTCGATCACCTCGGGTGCCGATCCACCGGGCTGGGAACTGGCGTACGGCACCACGCTCGCAACGACGGCGGACGTCGTCAGCAACACGGTGGGCGCCGAATCGCGCAGTACACCGATCACCCGTTCGTCGAGGCCGCCGGGTGCGGGCACGGGCAGTGGGACGGCTATAAAGCCGGCGTGCATGGCCCCGAAGAACGCCACGATGTAGTCGATTCCCTGCGGAGCCAGGATCGCCGCCCTATCACCAGGGGACCCGCACAGGAGCAGGCGGGCAGCTACGGCCTGGACCCGGTCGTACAGCTCAGACCAGGTCAGGGTGTCGGCGTATCCGGCCGGATCGATGTCGTAGTCGAGAAATGTGTACGCGACGTCGGTCGGCTGCTGCTCAGCTCTGGTCTTGAGCAGTTCAGGAATAGACAACTCAATCTCCGGCATCACTAGTACTCGCCCCAACCAATGCACGTCCTCAAGCAGCCCAGGTTAACAAATTAAGAGCCGGACAGGAAACTGCATCCTCAGCTTACGCTTAGTTTTTCTCAGCTTATTCTCATCGAATGCGGGGGTATTTATAAGCAATGGAGGCTGGAGGCGCTACTTCAGCTCAGCAATACTTCGAGATCTTGCTCTCGATATCGGCGACCAGTTCGGGCAAATGATCGTTGATGTAGAAGTGATGGCCACTGAACTGGCGCAGGGTGAACTCCCCTGTTGTGCGCTCAGACCATGGCTG
>CAXNJA010000151.1:0-5921 GCA_964202555.1 Mycobacterium sp. | reverse complement strand
CCGGCGAGCGGAATGCCACCCCGGCGCACACCCCGTCCTCGCCGGATCCGCAGCCCAACCGGTGGGAGAGCCGCTGGGAGAGCCACCGCTCGACCCCCCGCGCGGGCACCACGACCAGATCCTCGGCGAACGGGTCGGCGGGAGGCGTGGCCAGCAGTTCCCCCAGCCCGTCCGCGAGGACGTCGGTCCGTTCCGCGCGGTGAATGTGAACAGCCATCGTGCGATCACCGTAAACCTGCCCACCGACAGCCCTGCCCGTTTGGCCGCCGGGTTACCGGGCGCTGAGGATCACCGGACAAGCCGGGCGATGGCACCCAGCGGTATAGGCAACCACCCCGGTCGGTGCCGCGCCTCGTAGACCGCCTCGTAGACCGCCTTGTCCAGTTCGTAGACGGCCAGCGCATCGGCGTGCTGGCGCGGGTCGATGCCGGATCCTGCGGCGTACCCGTCGCAGAACGCCCCGCTGTTGCGCTCCGACCACTCCCGCGCCCGGGCGGCCAGCTGGCGGTCTGCCTGCTCGCCGACAGATCCGTCCAGCGGGTGGTAGGCCGCGTAGGCGAATGAGCGCAGCATCCCGGCGATGTCGCGCAGCGGCGAATCCGGTTGGCGCCGCTGCTCCAACGGCTGGCCGGGCTCACCTTCGAAGTCGATCAGCAGCCAGGACTCCGGGGTGCGCAGCACCTGCCCCAGGTGCAGGTCGCCGTGGATGCGCTGCACGGTGATCGGCTCGTCGGCCAGCGTCGCGTAGCGCTCGTGGATCGCCGGCAGGTACTGCGCCAACTCCGGGACACCGGCAACCGCCGCCGTCAACCGGTCCTGCATGTGGTGCACCGGCAGCACCGCGCTCGAGGTTCCCAGCGCTCGGGCCAGGTCGGCGTGCACCGACGACACCGCCTCACCGAGCCGATACGACTCCGAGGCGAAATCACCGCCCACCTCATAGGCGTACAGGTCGCCCTCGGCGTAGAGATCGCGGGTGCTGGCAGTGGCCATGTCCCAGCCCACCGCTGAGTTGGCGGCATAGGCGGTGACCATGCCCAGCGGACACGGACCATCGGCGCCGATCAGTTCGAAGGAGCCCAGCAGGGGTGCCACATGCGGGTTGCCCACCCGGGCCAGCACCCGGTTCAACTCGATGTCCGGGTTGATCCCGCAGGACACTCGCCGGAACAGTTTGAGGATCGCCCGCTCCTCGAAGACGACGCTGGTGTTGCTCTGTTCGGCCTCGGCCACCCGGGCCTCGGCGTCGACGGGCAACTGCGCGCCGGACTCGCAGGTGAACCGCACCTCACCAATCGAGGCCGACGACTCCACCAATCCCAGCAGGAATCGGGCCGAATCCGGCTCGTAGAGCGCGTCGTAGCCGGTGTGCTCATCCACCGTGCCGATCGTGGCCACCGACCCGTACTCCGACAGCGGAGCCGAATCCCACTGCAGCACAACCTGATAGCGTTCGGCGGACCCGTCGCTGTAGCCGACGTCGATCAACACGAGGTCCATCCCGTCACGCAACTGTGCGGCGCGATGCGGTTGCACGGCGGTCAACGTGCGGCTGCGTCCGGCGAACCACCGCTGGTTGACCAACCACTCGCTCCACGGCAGTGCATCGACGGCTGCCCTGGGTTGTCCGCTCATGGGCTCTCCTCGGCGTGCAATCTGAACCAGTAGAACCCGTGCCCCGGCAGGGTGAGCAGATACGGCAGTTGACCGATCCGTGGGAAGTGCACGTGACCGGTCAATTCCACCGGTGTCCACGAACTCCATTGCTGCAGTTGCAATTCGATGGGCTGCGGGAAGCGGGAGAGGTTGTTGACGCACAGCATCACCTCGTCGCCGGCTTCACGGACGTAGGTCAGCACCGACGGGTTGGAGCCACCCAACTCCCGGAAGCCGCCCACCGCGAACGCCTCATGACGGCGGCGCACCGCGAGCATGGTGCGGGTCCAGTTCAGCAGCGACGCCGAGGAGTCCCGCTGCGCTTCGACGTTCACCGCCGGATAGCCGTACACCGGATCCTGATTGGGCGGCAGGTAGAGCCGGCCGGGGTTGGCGGTGGAGAAACCGGCATTGCGGTCCGGTGTCCACTGCATCGGTGTCCGGACCCCGTCGCGGTCGCCGAGCCAGATGATGTCGCCCATGCCGATCTCGTCGCCGTAATAGATCACCGGCGATCCGGGCAGCGACAACAGCATCGCAGTGAACAACTCGATCTGGTTGCGGTCGTTCTCCAGCAGTGGGGCCAGGCGGCGGCGGATTCCCACGTTGGCCTTCATCCGGGGGTCCTTGGCGTACTCGGCGTACATGTAGTCACGCTCTTCGTCGGTGACCATCTCCAACGTCAACTCGTCGTGGTTACGCAGGAAGATCCCCCACTGCGCCAACTCCGGGATCTCCGGGGTGTGCGCCAGGATCTCCGAGATCGGGAACCGGGACTCCCGGCGCACCGCCATGAAAATCCTTGGCATCAAAGGGAAGTGGAACGCCATGTGGCATTCGTCGCCGCCGGTGGCTGGGTCGCCGAAGTACTCCACCACGTCGGCGGGCCATTGGTTGGCTTCGGCCAGCAGCACCCGGCCCGGGAACTCGTCGTCGACCACCTTGCGGCACTTCTTCAGGAAGGCGTGGGTTTCGGGCAGGTTCTCGCAGTTGGTGCCGTCGCGCTCGAACAGATAGGGCACCGCATCCAACCGGAATCCGTCGATGCCGAGGTCCAGCCAGAACCTCAGCACGTCGATCATGGCTTCCTGTACTGCGGGGTTGTCGTAGTTCAGATCCGGCTGGTGGGCGAAGAACCGATGCCAGTAGAACTGCCGGCGCACCGGATCGAACGTCCAGTTGGATTCCTCGGTGTCGACGAAGATCACCCGGGCGTCGGGGTAGCGGTCGCTGGTGTCGCTCCAGACGTAGAAGTCCCCGTAGGGTCCGTCCGGGTTGCGCCGGGACTCGATGAACCAGGGGTGGGTGTCGGAGGTGTGGTTCATCACCAGGTCGGTGATGATCCGGATGCCGCGGCGGTGCGCGGCGTCCAGCAGTGCGACGAAGTCGTCGACGGTGCCGAACTCCGGCAGAACCTTGTAGAAGTCGCGGATGTCGTAGCCGCCGTCGCGCAACGGCGAGTCGTAGAACGGTGGCAGCCACAGGCAGTCCACGCCCAGCCACTGCAGATAATCCAGCCGTTCGATCAGACCACGCAGGTCGCCCACGCCGTCGGCGTCGGAGTCCAGGAACGCCCGGACGAGTACCTCGTAGAACACCGCCCGCTTGAACCAGGTGCGGTCGGCCGGTAGCGACCGGGCATGCCGGAAGTCGTCGGCGCTGGGGTGCTCGACGGTCCGTCCGCCCGGGCCGACTTCGACGTGGGAGCCCCCCGCGGGGTCACTGTTCACGTCCACCAGACTTCCCTACCCCGCCCCCTGCGCCTCGAACCCCGTCGGGAGTGGGGGCTCTGGACAGAAAACCGCCTTCCCGCGACCACAGGGCCCACTCTCGGCGGCGCTCAGCGGATCTTGAGCACCACTTTGCCTCGCACGGTGCGGTTTTCCAGCGAGGCGACGGCGTCGGCCGCCTGCTCCAGCGGGAACACCTGGGGCTGCGGGGCAGCCAACTTCCCGGAGGTCAGCAGCTCGGACAGCCCGCGCCACTGCTGGGCCAGCGCGTCGGGATGGGTCAACGCCCAGGCGCCCCAGCCGACGCCGACCACGTCAATGTTGTTGAGCAACAACCGGTTGACCTTCACGGTGGGGATCTCCCCGCCGGTGAACCCGACCACCAGCAGCCGCCCGGCCGGCGCCAGGCTGCGCAGCGAGTCGGTGAACCGGTCCCCGCCGACCGGGTCCATCACGATGTCCACGCCCTTGCCCCCGGTCAGTTCGGACACCGCGTTCTTGAAACCGTCGGCGAGCACCACGTCGGTGGCCCCGGCCGCCCGGGCCACCTCGATCTTGTCCTCGGTGCTGACCACGGCGATCACCCGACTCGCCCCCAGCGCAGGCGCTAACCGCAGCGTCGAGGTGCCGATCCCGCCGGCCGCGCCGTGCACCAGCACCGTCTCCCCGGCCGCCAGCCGGGCCCGATCGGTCAACGCGAAGTAGACCGTCAGATCGTTGAACAACAGTCCGGCACCGGCTGCAAAGCTGACGTCGTCCGGCAGCGGGAACACCCGGTCGACGCCCAGCACCGCGGTCTCGGCCATCGCGCCGCCGATCATGGTCAGCCCGACCACCCGGTCCCCGGGTTTGACGTGGGCGCCCACCGGAGCCGAGCGCACCACCCCGGCGAGTTCGGCGCCGAGGGTGAAGGGAAGCTCAGGCCGGTACTGGTAAAGCCCGCGGGTCAGTAGCGCATCGGGGAACGCCACCCCGGCGGCGTGCACATCGACCACCACCGAGTCGTCCGACGCGGCGGGTTCATCGATCTCCGCCAGTTCGAGGGACTCCGGGCCGCCCAGGGCGGTGACCCTGACGGCCCGCATCAGGGCTGCTCGACGGCCAGCAGCTTGACCTGCAACTCACCGCGGGGTGTGCGGTAGGTGATGGTCTCGCCGGCCTTGCGTCCGAACAGCGCCAGGCCCAGCGGGCTGTCGGCGGTCAGGGTGGTGTCCTCCTCGCCGGCGGGGGTCTCCTCGATGAAGTTCACCACCCGCATCTCGATGTCGGCGTCGTCATCGGGAAACCGCAACGTCACCTTCGTGCCGTTGGGCAGCTGCCCCGGCACGGCGGCGTTACCCCCGGCCAGCAGCCACGTCACCCGGCTGATCTGCTCCTCCACCCCGGCCAGGTCGTCGGCGCGCAGCAGCGCTTCGGCGGCGTCACCGCGGTCGCCGACGGTCTCGGCGTCGCCCTGCAGGTCTGCGCGCAACTGGTCGCGGCGGCGGCGCAGATCGGCCAGTTCGGCCTCCAGGCGCTCGCGCTCCTGCTCGGCGAAGTCCTTTGTCGAAGAGTCCTGACTCATGAACGTCAAGGTACCGCCGCCGTCAATGGGCATCGGGATTCCGGTGACGATCGTGGCAGTGGCCGTGGCCGTGCGGCATCCTCGTCGGATGGCAGCGACTCAAGTAGCGGTATCGTCGCCATCGTGGCGAAAGATCATGGCGACCCGGGCGACGCCCCGACGATGCCGCCGCCGCTGACCGAGATCGCCGACGCCACAAGGCCGTCAGCAGCCGAAGAAGCCCGGACCATCGCCGCCGCCACCAACGTCGCCACGCTGGCCAGCCTCACCAGGACCGGCGACCCGTGGGCATCGTTCGTCACCTACGGCCTGCTCGATACCGGATCTTGTGGCGGCGCACCGGTGCTGTGTGTGTCCCACCTGGCCGAGCACGGTCGCAACCTCGCCGCCGACCCGCGGGCCAGCCTCTCGATCGTCGCCCCCGGCGCTGCCACCTCAACTGCAGAGGCCGACCCGTTGGCCAGTCCGCGGATCACCCTGGCCGGCGTGGTGGAGAAACCGGTCGACGACGAACTCGGCGCCGCCCGCGCGGCCCACGTGGCCGCGGTCGAGGCAGCCAAGTACTACATCGACTACAGCGATTTCTCGGTGTGGGTGCTGCGGGTGCAACGGGTGCGGTGGGTCGGCGGGTACGGCCGGATGGACTCCACGACCGCCGAACAGTACGCCGCCGCGACGCCGGATCCGCTGTACCCGATCGCCGCCGGTGCCATCGAGCACCTCAACCTCGACCACGCCACGGCCCTGGCCGAGATGGCCCGCGCGCTGGGCGGCTACCCGGATGCCCAGTCCGCGGTGTGCACCGCAGTGGACCGCTACGGACTGGATCTGAAGGTCGACACACCGCGCGGGGCGGCCTACACCCGGATCGGATTCGGCGGCGCACTGGTTTCGGCCGACGAGTTACGCGCTGCGACAGTGGAACTGGTGCGGCGCGCGCGAACGCCCGGTTAAAGCACCCGGCGAAGAAA
>CAXNJA010000150.1:0-5938 GCA_964202555.1 Mycobacterium sp. | reverse complement strand
CGCTCGTCGGGCACACCGACCACGGCGGCCTCTCGTACCAGCGGGTGGGCGATCAGGGTGTTCTCCAATTCCACCGAGGAGATCCACTCGCCGCCGGATTTGATGACGTCCTTGGCGCGGTCGGTCAGGGTGATGTAGCCCTGCGGGTCAATCCGGCCCACGTCGCCGGTGCGCAACCAGCCCGACTCGAACTTCGACGGATCGGTATCGCGGTAGTAGGACCCGGTGATCCACGGCCCACGCACTTCCAGTTCGCCGACCGCCTCGTTGTCGTTCGGCAGCACCCCACCCTGGTCGTCGACGATGCGAGTGTCGACGCCACACATCGGCCGGCCCTGGCCGGACCGGATCTCCCACAGCTTCTCCGGCGGAGTGCCGGGAGCGGGCCAGGCCAGAGTCGCCATCGGCGAGGTCTCAGTCATCCCCCACAGCTGTCGGATTTGTACACCGTGGTTGCGCTCGAAGTTCTGCATGAGCGAAAGGGGGACCGCCGACCCGCCGCAGGCCACCATTCGAAGCGACGAAATGTCATGGCCGGGTTCGCGATCCAGGTAGTTCATCACGTCGTTCCAGATCGTGGGCACCGCTCCCGCGACGGTCGGCCGCTGGGTCTCGATCAGGTTCACCACCGACTTCGCGTCCATGAATCGGTCCGGTAGCACCAGATCGGCACCGGCCATCAGCGCCGCGTAGGGCAGTCCCCAGGCGTTGGCGTGGAACATCGGCACGATCGGTAGGGCCTTGTCGGAGAAACTCAGCCCCAACCCGTTGCCGCCGCACACCGCCATGGAGTGCAGGTAGCTGGACCGGTGGCTGTAGACCACACCCTTCGGGTGGCCAGTCGTACCGCTGGTGTAACACATTGCGGCAGCTGAGTTCTCGTCGACAACGGGCCAGTCGAAGTGGTCGGACTCCGCGGCTAGCAGTTCGTGGTAGCGCAGCACCTGCTTGCCGGAGGCCTCCAGCGGGCCGAGGTCACCATCGCCCACCGCGATCACAGTGTGCACGGTTTCCATCCGGTGCAGCACCGGCGCGAGGATCGGCACCAGCGACATGTCCAGGATGACGATCTGGTCTTCGGCCTCGTAAGCCACGAATTCGATTTGTTCGGGGAACAGTCGGATGTTGAGGGTGTGCAGCACCGCCCCCATCGACGGGATCGCGACGTAGGCCTCTAGGTGTTCCTGGTTATTCCACATGAAGGTCGCGACCCGCTGATCGCCATCGATCCCCAGCCGCCTCAGCGCGTTGGCCAACCGCGCGGCTTGCTGACCGACCTCTCGGTACGTCGCGTGCCGGAAGCCGTCGCCGGTGGCGGTGCTGACGGTGCGGTCACCGTGGACGTTGAGCGCGTACCGCAGGATCTCGGCGACGGTGAGCGGGAGGTCCTGCATGGTGCTCTGCACTGACGGTCTCCTTCGATAGTGTCTGTTTCGGGCCGATCGTATAACCGCCGCATGCAGGGCGGACCCGGCCGATCAGCGTCGGCCGGGTCGCCGACGGTTCTCTGCCGGCGAAACACCGCAACGAACGGCCGCTCGGCAGCGATGAACATGTCGTATAGCGTCGAATCACCGATCGAAGAAGGGCACCATGTTCAGGACCGCTCTGAGCGCCGTCATAGTCGCGGCGGTGGCAGTCCTGGCCGCACCCAGTGGTGCCGCCTGGGCGGAGGAAACGGCCCAGGAAACGATCAATCGTCTGCAACAGCAGGGCTACGCCGTGCAAATCGACAAGATCGGCACCGGGCCGATGTCGAAGTGTGTGGTCACCAGCGTGCGCAATCCGCAGACCATGACCGGGTGGGTGCCATACGTTGGACCGGGACTTGGTGACTTCGACACCTTCCTGGTGCCGGTGGTCACCAGCCGGACCATCTCAGTGTCGCTGGTCTGCAACCAGAACTAGCGGTTCAGGACGCGGCCCGAAGCCCCTGGCTGAGCGCCTGCACCGCCAGCGCGGTGATCCCGCCGTCAAAGTCGCCGACGTAGAGTCGGGTGTTGTCGTGACTGACCGCCAGGCACGACACCGGCCTGCCGACGTCAATGTGGCTGCCCGTGCGCAGCGTGGTCGCGTCGAAAACACTGACCTGTTCGCCATGAGCCAGATAGACCGCATCGCCGCCGGCCAGAATTCCGACCGGAACCCCGTCAACCGCGGTGGTGTGCAGCACTCGGGCTGAGGTGGTGTCGACTACGTGCAGCACGGAGCCCAGTTCGGGATCCCACCCGGTCACGAATGCCCGACGGTCATCGCCGTGGACGGCGATATCACTGATCGCCGCGCCGACCGGGATGATCTGAACCCGGCCGGTGCGGAGCTCGACGACGACCAGTGCGCCGCCGGTGGCGGTTGTCAGCGCCGCATACAGCCGGGTTCCGGCTGGGTTGATCCGAACAGCGTCGATCGCGGCACCGGCGGCATGGGCGACCGGGATGGCGGTCACCTTCCCGCTTTCCACGTCGATCACGGCGATGTCGGCGACGTCGTCGGCGGAGCGGGCCACGTAGAGAACCTCGCCGGTCGCCCTTGCCGCCAACCCGCCGGCACCTACCCCGACGGTCCGAGCGGCGAGTGCCGTGCCGGACTCCAGATCGATGGCGACAACGCCATCCTCAACGATGGACGCCGAGCGCAGGTAGGCACGGTCGGCTGCGGCCACCGCATACGGCTCGGCGATGCCGGAGACCGTGGAGGAAGTGGTCAGGGTGGCGGTGTCCACGACCGATGCCGCGTTGGCGCCGTAGTGCGCCGCGACCAGGTGGCGTCCATCCCGGCTCACCCCGAGGTCGGTGACTGCGCCGGGAAGTCCGGTCAGCAGCCCCTCGGCCAGTCTGGTTACCCGCTGAAGATAGGCGGCGGACCGGACCGCGGGCAGGGTGTCACTGGCGACGGCGTGCCGCGGGGTAGGCAGCGGGGACAGCCACACCGAATCTTCTGTGGGCCGTTCAGCGAGGGCAGCGCCGCCCGTCGTGGTTGCCATGTTCGTCTCACCTCTCCGTGGCCGGGCCGCAGCCCAGCACTAACTGAATAATCAGGAAATTCGGCCTCGTGCGTCAAAAGCCATCTGCAAAAAGTTTAACCGCGCCGACCTACAGGTAATTCCAAGCCGCCGAACAGGGGTGGCCGGGAAAATTAAGGAAGAACGACTCGTAAAAGTTTATTTCCGCACCGAAATGATTTCTTGGAAAGCGCAGTCGTAGCAGTTCACGGGTGGTTTTTTAGGACGGTGGAGCGGCCTTCACAACGCCCGAAGGAATTTGTCACGACGCTCAGAATCGACGTCCACGGTCGTCGGAATGCGGCGGACATCACAGCGGACCTTCAGTGGTGTTTTTCCGGACCGCCGGGGCATTATGTCGCGAGCGTCTGCTCGACGACGTCGCGTTCGCGGTACGGGTCACTGCCGGGCACGTGAGTGGTTTCGGTGTGCGCACACGCCGTTCCGCCGGCCACCCGGCGCCGGGCCTGCCGGAATTCCGGCAACGGACCCATCGCCGCCTGCGTTCCATTGAGGGCCGCCCAGGTCGCCGCTCGCCGCGCGGCCCGTTCCACGGGATGCGGCGGTTGGTACATGACCATCTCGGCGGCCCAGTCCGGCATCGCGTCGCGGATGGCCCAGTCGAAAAACTTCGCTGCCTGGGGCACGTCGGGGTTGCTCATCAACGCCGCCCCGGTGGCCAGCGCCGCACCGTGGGTGAGCGCGAGCCGGGGCAGGTAGGAGCGCAGACAGTCCAGGGTTTCGGCTTTGGTGGCAGGCAGGTCGGTGCCGCCCAGTGCATGGCCCACCCGGACGAACTCTCCGTAGTAGTGATCGATGTCTCGCAACGGGATGGGGTGATACATCTGGTGGGCAGTCGCGATTCCCCACACCACGGTGGCGTAGTTCCACCGAAGCCAGTCCGGGTCGTCGGCGTCGTAGGCAAGCCCGTCCGGCCGCACCCCTTTGACTGTGTGGTGCATCGCCCGTACGGTCTGGGCCACCCTCTCGGCGGTGTCGGTTGATCCATACGCGGTGCCGATGAAGAAGGCCAGCGAGTGGGCCAGCCGAATCTGGGCGCCCTCGAGGTCCAGCCGACCGGTCGGCAGCCCCTCCTCGTCGCGTTCGACGACCCGCGAGTGGTCTGATCCCATCCAGAAGATGCTGGGATCCAGCCGCTCCATGAAAGCCGCACACTGCAGTCCGAAGATCAGCGTGGAGGTATGCGAGTGGACGTACCACACCGCGCTGTCCGGGCCGAACCATCCGGGATCGCCTTCGGGGCCGGCGAACTCCAAGCCCCGGAAGAACTTCTGCCGGACGTCCTTGTCGAAATCTGACCGCACTTTGTGCTCGAGAAGCTGGTGCGGAAGCAACACCCTCATCGCCGCCCCTTCCCGGGTTTGGCTACACCTGTAACCAAACTAACACCGCGGGGACCCCCGAGCCCGGACCAACCGGGTCCTGGCGTACGGCGCCGGGTCAGCCGAGCGGCCGCGCCCCGCGGCCCAAGGTCAGCACGTGGGCCGGCGAGATCGGCATCCGATCAGGCAGTCGCACCCGCAACATCCCATCGCTCACCCGCCACTCCACCGGTTGTCCCAGGCCCAGTATCTGCACATCGGTCACGTCGGTGGCGTCCACACCCCGGAGCCCGAACTCGGTCACTGAGACGTCGAGAAGGATGGCGTTGACGGCGCCGTCGCACTGGGTGAAACGCACTGCGGCGCCCTCAGTCGTGGTGGATTCGGCCAGGCCCCACGGTCTGGTGCGATAGATGGCCTGCCCGTTGACCCGAAGCCAGGTTCCCAGTCCACGCAGGGGCACCAACTGCTCCTCGGGGAATCGGCCGTGGCGATCCGGCCCGATCCCAATGAGGAGGTTGCCGTTTTTGGAGACGACGTCGACGAAGGAGCGCACCAGTTCGGTTGCCGTCACGAAGTCTTCCGGGCGTTCGTTGCGGTTGGCTCCGAATGAGTGGCCCACCCCACGGGTGGACTCCCACTTCTTGCCCTGAATGGAATCGAACTGGGCGTACTCCGGGGTCCGGATGTCGTAGTGGTGCTCGGCCGGGAACGTCAACGACTTGTGCCGGTCGGGGATGTAGGCCCAAAACCGTTGCAGCAGAGTTCCACCCATCCTGGCCAGCGCATCGGTGAGCGCGCTGCGGTGCAGTCGGGGTTCGATCCAGCGATCGTTGATGACGCCGTCCGGCACGGTGTTGTAGTAGTCGGCGAACAGTGCCGGCAGATCACCGCCGGCGGGCCAACAGATGTCGTTCCACAGCACTGACGGCTGATAACCGTCAATCAATTCCCGCGCCTGTGCGCTGGCGTAGCTGACGTAGTCGGGCGTGTTCGGCACGGCCAGGAAACTGTCGGCGGGATTGTTCAGAACCGCGTCGTTGTAGGGCCAGTCGTAGCCGCCGGAGTAGTACAGACCCATCCGCAGACCAGCCTGCCGGACAGCGCGAGTCAGATCGCCGACGATGTCGCGGCGGGAGTGGTAGCGCCCCTTACCGGGGTGGATCTGCGCGCTGGGCCATAAACAAAACCCGTCGTGATGTTTGGCGGTGAGCACCACATAGCCCGCACCGGCCTGGCGACATACCTGGGCGATCGCGTCCATGTCCGCGGTGGCGGTACCGTCGTTGAATGGTCCGATGAAATCGTCGTAGTCGGCGTCCGGGCCATAAGTCTCGCGTTGGTGACGCCAGGTCGGACTGCCCTCCAACCGACTGCTGTTGAGGTACCACTCCGCGTAGGGGTTGTCCCGCAACATCTCCGCGGGGCCCCGTTCCCGGAGCAGTTGCTGGATGTCGTCGACCTGGGGCGCCCAGCCGGGCACGGAGTAGAGACCCCAGTGCAGAAAGATCCCGAGTTTGGCGTCGTCGTACCAGGTCGGCAGGCGATGGGAGCCGACCGACTCCCAGGTGGGGTCGTACATCGGCTAAGGCTA
>CAXNJA010000149.1:0-6036 GCA_964202555.1 Mycobacterium sp. | reverse complement strand
CAGTGTCCACTGCACCTCGGCGGGCCGCTCGGTGAGTGCGGCATCCAGTTGGCGACGGACCAGGGCGGCTTTGGCGTCGACGTCCAGCCCGGTGAGCACGAAGGTGGCGGCGTTGCGGTAGCCGCCGATGCTGTTCAGCGAAACCTTCAGTGTTGGTGGCGGCGGTTCGCCCCGCACCCCGCTGATCCGGACCCGGTCCGGCCCGTCGTCGGTCAGGGCGATGGTGTCGAACCGTGCTGTGGCGTCCGGATTGGCGTAGCGGGCGCCGGTGATCTCGTAGAGCAACTGCGCGGCGACGGTTCCCACACTCACCTGACCACCGGTGCCGGGGTGCTTGGTGATGACCGAGGAGCCATCGTCATACATCTCCGCGAGCGGCAAGCCCGGGTGGTCCAGGTCGGCGATGTCGGTGAAAAAGGCGTAATTCCCGCCGGTGGCCTGAGCGCCGCATTCGATGACGTGACCGGCGACGACCGCCCCGGCGATGCGGTCATAGTCCCGCCGGCTCCATCCGAAGTGGGCAGCAGCCGGGCCGACGACCACCGACGCGTCGGTAACCCGCCCGGTGACCACGATGTCGGCGCCTGACGACAGGCAGTCCACGATGCCCCACGCCCCCAGATAGGCGTTGGCGGTCAGCACGCCGTCGAATCCCAGTTCGGCGGCCCGCGGCAGCAGGTCATCGCCCTCGACGTGGGCGACCTGCACCGGGACCCCGAGTTTGGCGGCCAGTGCCCGCACCGCGACTGCCAGGCCGGCCGGGTTGAGGCCACCGGCGTTGGTGACGATGCGCACCCCGCGGTCCTGGGCCAGGCCCAGGCACTCCTCAAGTTGGGTCAAGAAGGTCTTGGCGTAGCCGCGCTCGGGATACTTCATCCGGTCCCGGCCCAAGATCAGCATGGTGAGTTCGGCCAGGTAATCACCGGTAAGAAAGTCCAGATCACCGCCGGTGAGCATCTCGCGCATCGCCGACACCCGGTCCCCGTAAAACCCTGAGCAGTTGCCGATCCGAACGGGTCCGGGGGGACCCGGGGGAAGACCCGGGGGAGGACCCGCGGGAGGACCGGGGGGAGGGGTAGTCATCGCGGTGGCTCCTCCCTCGGCGCATCGCGGCGGCCGACGCTGGCCAACCAACCGGTAGGTTAACCGCTGGTTCCCGGCCGGTGTCAACGTCATGGCCGCTTTGGAGAAGCCACCGTCTGGCGGCTATCCTTGGTTTCTGGCCGCGCCGGTTGTCTGCGCGGCGGCACTCACAAGGAGATCTTTCGTCATGGCTGTGCCCAAGCGCCGGATGTCGCGCTCGAACACCCGCAGTCGGCGTTCGCAGTGGAAGGCGACTGAGCCGGGTCTCGTCACCGTGTCCGTCGGCGGCCGTCAGCACAAGGTGCCCCGGCGGTTGCTCAAGGCCGCTCGTCTCGGACTGATCGACCTCGACAAGCGCTGATTCGTTCAGCCAGTCACGAATCGCCTGCTCGCGCGGCGCGTCTCTCAGACGAATCTAAGTCGACTGGTTGACACTAGGCCCCGTGCGAATACTTGTGGTCGACGACGACCGTGCAGTGCGGGAGTCCCTCCGGCGGTCCCTGTCGTTCAACGGTTACACCGTCGATCTCGCTGAGGACGGTGTGGAGGCCCTCGAGGCAATCACCAGTGAGCGGCCCGACGCGGTGGTGCTCGATGTGATGATGCCGCGGCTGGACGGGCTGGAGGTGTGCCGCCAGCTGCGCAGCACCGGGGATGACCTGCCGATCCTGGTTTTGACCGCCCGCGACTCGGTATCCGAGCGGGTGGCGGGCTTGGACGCCGGGGCTGACGACTACCTGCCCAAGCCGTTCGCGCTGGAGGAACTGTTGGCGCGGCTGAGGGCGTTGCTGCGCCGCACCGGGCCCGAAGAGCCCACCGAGAGCGCCATCATGACGTTCGGCGACCTGACCCTGGATCCGGCGACGCGTGAGGTGCACCGCGGCAAGCGGGGGATCAGCCTCACCCGCACCGAGTTCGCACTGCTGGAGATGCTGATTGCCAACCCCCGCCGGGTGCTCACCCGCAGCCGCATTCTGGAAGAGGTGTGGGGTTTCGATTTCCCCACCTCCGGCAACGCGCTGGAGGTGTACGTCGGATATCTGCGACGCAAAACCGAGGCCGAAGGAGAGCCGCGGTTGATCCACACCGTTCGCGGGGTGGGTTACGTGCTGCGCGAAACTCCGCCGTGATGTTCGGGGCAATGATGTGGGGGATCACGCCCTGATGTTCGGATTCAAGCGCCGCTCGCAGGCCGCCGATGTGCCGACGAAAGCCGCCACGTCATTGTCGCTGCGGTGGCGGGTGATGTTGCTGGCCATGTCCATGGTGGCCATGGTTGTAGTGCTGATGGCGGTCGCGGTCTACGCGGTGGTCTCAGCGGCGCTCTACACCGACATCGACAACCAGTTGCAGAGCCGGGCCCAGTTGCTCATCGCCAGCGGATCGCTGGCCGCTGACCCGGCCAAGGCCATCGAAGGCACCGCCTACTCCGACGTCAACGCCATGCTGGTCAACCCGGGCCGGTCCATCTACACCGCCAACCAGCAGGGCCAGACCCTGCCGGTGGGGCAACCGGAGAAGGCCGTCATCCGCGGTGAACTGTTCATGTCTCGCCGCACCGTGGGTGACCAGCGGGTGTTGGCCGTCCACCTGCCCAACGGCAGTTCGCTGTTGATCTCCAAAAGCCTGCAGCCCACCAACGCGGTGATGAACAAGTTGAAATGGGTGTTGCTGGCCGTCGGTGGGGTCGGCGTGGTGATCGCCGCGGTGGCCGGCGGCACGGTCGCCAGAACGGGTCTTCGGCCGGTGGGCAAGCTCACCGAGGCCGCCGAGCGGGTGGCCCGTACCGATGACCTGCGGCCGATTCCGGTTCTGGGCAGCGACGAACTGGCCCGACTGACCGAAGCGTTCAACGCCATGCTGCGTGGGCTGGCCGAGTCCCGCGAACGCCAGGCGCGCCTGGTGGCCGATGCCGGCCACGAGTTGAAGACGCCGCTGACGTCGCTGCGCACCAACGTCGAGTTGCTGATGGCGTCCAGCGCTCCCGGCGCCCCGCCGATTCCGGAGAGCGAACTTGCCGAGTTGCGTTCCGACGTCATCGGACAGATCGAGGAACTCTCGACGCTGGTGGGCGATTTGGTGGATCTCACCCGCGAGGACAACGGAGGGGCTGTTCTCGAGGACGTCGACATGACGGAGGTGATCGATCGCAGCCTCGAGCGAGTTCGTCGGCGGCGCAACGACATCCGATTCGACGTCGACATCATCGGCTGGCAGCTTCACGGCGATCCGGCGGGCCTGTCGAGGGCGGTGCTGAACCTGCTCGACAACGCCGCGAAGTGGAGCCCGCCCGGCGGAACGGTGGGGGTACGGCTGCGCCAGGTCGACGCCGCGCATGCCGAACTGGTGGTCAGCGACGACGGGCCCGGCATCGCCCCGGAGGAACGGGCGCTGGTGTTCGAGCGCTTCTATCGCTCAACTTCGGCTCGTGCGATGCCCGGCTCGGGGCTGGGTTTGGCCATCGTGAAACAGATCGTCGTCAAGCACGGCGGCATGATCCGTATCGGTGAGACGGTGCCGGGTGGGCAGCCCCCCGGCACGGCCTTCTACGTGCTGCTACCCGGCATTCCCTCGACCGCGACGTATGATTTAACTTCCGCCCATAGCGAAATTGGTGCGACAAACGGCGAAGTCGGCGTTAACGGAGGGAACGCTTCAGCCGTGCCGAGTGTCATCTCAGTCGATTCTCAGTAGCGCCCGGCAGGCTGAACAAGCAAACGGTGCGCTCGCGCCGGATACAGAAAGAGTACGCAGCAACTATGACAGAGGACCCGCGGTACTCGTCGCAGTCAGGCCAGCGACTGCCGAATCAACCGGCGCCCGGCTACCCCCCGGCCGGTTACCAGCAGCCTTACGACTGGCGCTACGCCAACGGCCAGCAGCCCTACGATCCGTACCGCAACCAGGCCCAGGCCGGCAACACCGCGGTGTTGCCGCCCGTCGCCGAGGCGCGCCGCAAGCGCTCCCGTCCCGTCGCTATGACCATTGGCGCATTGGCGATCGCGGCGATGTCGGCCGGCATCGGCGGAGTGGTTGCCACCATGGCGGAACCCGGGGCGCCGTCCACCACGACCGTGACCCAGGGCGCGCCGGGTGCCCGCACCCTCCCGACCGCCAACGCCCCGATCGGCTCGGTCGAACAGGTCGCCGAAAAGGTTGTGCCCAGCGTGGTCAAACTGGAGACCAAGTCGGGGCGCGCCTCAGAGGAGGGTTCCGGGATCATCCTCACCTCCGATGGTCTGATCCTGACCAACAGCCACGTCGTCTCAACCGTCGGTGGCGGCCCCACCGGACCCAAGGCCCCCGGGGGTCTACCTTCGCCGCTGCCGGACAAGCCCGCTGATCCATCGGCCAAGCCCGGTCCGGGCGGGCCGGTCACGAGGGTCACCTTCGCCGACGGGCGCACCGCGCCGTTCACCGTCGTGGGTACCGATCCGTCCAGTGACATCGCCGTCGTGCGCGCCGAAGGCGTCTCCGGACTGACCCCGATCTCGCTGGGTTCCTCGGCCAGCCTCAAGGTCGGCCAGGACGTCGTGGCGATCGGGTCGCCGTTGGGCTTGGAGGGCACCGTCACCACCGGCATCGTCAGTGCGCTGAACCGACCGGTGGCAGCCGGCGGAGACGCCAGCAACCAGAACACGGTGCTGGACGCCATTCAGACCGACGCAGCCATCAACCCGGGCAACTCCGGCGGCGCGCTGGTGAATATGGCCGGCGAACTGGTCGGGGTCAACTCGGCCATCGCCACCCTCGGTGGTGACTCTCCGCAGTCCCAGAGCGGTTCCATCGGGTTGGGCTTCGCCATCCCCGTCGATCAGGCCAAACGCATCGCCGACGAGCTGATCAGCACCGGTACGGCGTCACGCGCTTCGCTGGGCGTCCAGGTCAGCAACGACGTGAGCGCGCAAGGCGCCAAAATTGTCGAGGTGATCAAGGGCGGCGCCGCCGCAAACGCGGGGTTGCCCAACGGGGTCGTGGTCACCAAAGTCGGCGACCGGGTCATCGGCAGCGCCGACGCCCTGGTGGCAGCCGTGCGCTCGCGGGCGCCCGGGGAGAAACTGACGCTGACCTACCTGGACAACGGCGGAGCGCCCCAGACCGTCGAGGTCACCCTGGGGAAGGCTGACCAGTGATCCGGCCGGTCCCTGACCGGCGGGTGACGCTCATCGAGGGGTCTGCCCACGGCACCTCGGACGGATATACGGTGACACCTATGGAACAGCCGGAAGGTGCGTCAGGGCGGGCGTTGGTGGTGGTGGTCGATGACCGTCAGGCGCGAGGTGTCGCAGAGGACCACAGCGGTGCGTTGGTCACGGAACTGTTGGCTGAGGCGGGATTCGTGGTCGATGGGGTGGTTGTGGTGTCCGCGGACGAAGTGGAGATCCGCAACGCCCTGAACACCGCTGTGATCGGCGGCGTCGACCTCGTGGTCTCGGTCGGCGGGACCGGTGTGACCCCGCGCGATGTGACTCCGGAGGCGACCCGTGGGGTACTGGATCGGGAAGTGCCCGGAATCGCCGAGGCACTACGCGCTTCCGGTTTGGCGGCCGGCAGCACCGACGCCGGGCTTTCCCGTGGTCTGGCCGGTATTTCGGGTAGCACCGTGGTGGTCAATCTGGCGGGCTCACGTTCAGCGGTGCGGGACGGGATGGCAACACTGGGCCCGATGGCCGCGCAGTTGATTACCGAGTTATCCAGCTTGGATATCTGATTCCGCCGCCGCCAGATGAACATCAAGTTTCCGGCTTGTGACGTGGGATATCGCTTCAATTGTGACCTTGATCACAGCCTGGCGGGGGCATGATGGAGCCCACTGGCCCGGACCGGGCGGCAGCTAACTCGATCTTCGGCGCTGAACTGCCGCAGGAGTTCACTGACGAGCGTGATGTCGACCCTGCCGATGATCGCAACGACCGTGACCGCTGGTTGCGGGATAACGTTCCGCCACACCAT
>CAXNJA010000148.1:0-6085 GCA_964202555.1 Mycobacterium sp. | reverse complement strand
TCAACGCCCACCACGTTCATGTCTGCCGCGGCGGCCTTGGCCTCCGCAACGTTCTTGCAGGTACCCAGCAGGTAGGCGATGACATCCATCTCGCCGATGTCGTTGCCCGCACCTGTCGGCTCCGCGTAGTCGCAGAACCCGGCCATGTATAGCGCGTGAGCACTCAGTCCCTCGGTGTTCATGCCATCTGCAAGAAGCCCGTCACCCCAGGCACCCCTGCCGAGGATGCCGCACTGCGGCGTCCAGGCGATACCGTTCTTCACCCCGGCAGAAGTGCGCGGCAGCCCCGCCGCCACAACCTGGACCTCCCACGGAATGAGGTCGGGGAACTCCATGGTGCGCCCCACCACAACGGTGCCGTCCGCGGCAGGCCTGATTTTGAAGTTGGTGCACATGCGGTCACTTTAGTTAGGCGGCTTGTCTCAGGGATCGCTTCGTTTCCTCCGGAACCACTGGGGCGGCGTGGTGGCGATGGACGTACGCCTGATGCAAGGTGAAGAGATGCCCGACATCGCCATCGTTGTCTATCCGGGATTCACCGCCCTGGACTTCATCGGCCCCTACGAGGTTCTGCGCAATTTGCCCGGCACTGAGGTCCGTTTCGTGTGGCACGAACCCGGACCAATCACCGCGGACTCGGGTGTCTTGGTGGTCGGGGCAACACACTCGTTCGATGAAATCCCCTCGCCGGAAGTCATTTTGGTGCCCGGGGGCATGTCGACTTTCGAGCACGCACGTGACGAGAAGCTACTCCAGTGGGTTCGCCGTGCCCACCAGACGGCGACATGGACCACCTCGGTGTGCTCTGGATCCCTGATCCTGGCCGCCGCGGGCGTGCTGGAGGGCAGGCGTGCTACCTCCCATTGGATGGTGGTGCCGATGCTGCGGGCCTTCGGCGCGACGCCCGCGAACGACGAGCGGATCGTGCAAGAGGGCCGCATCGTCACAGCCGCCGGAGTCTCGGCCGGCATCGACCTAGGGCTGTGGCTGGCCGGTCAGCTGGGCGGCGAGGCGCAGGCCAAAGCGATACAACTCGCCATCGAATACGACCCCCAACCGCCCTTCGATTCCGGCCACGTCTCCAAAGCGTCGGCGGTGACCAGAGCCTCCGCGACGGCGATGCTCACCAAACAGACGATCGCCGAACGCCAACTAAGCCAGTCTGTCCGGCTGTTGTGGAAGGCGGCCCTGGAGCGCGCCCGCAGACAGCGATAGCCGGTCTGGACCCACATGGCGCTAACCCGTTCGGCGCCGAGGCTGCATCGAAGTGGTCCGGCAGCTTTCCGTTGGTCGTCAAGCCCACGCGTCTCATAGCCCAATCGCAGCGAACGTGCTGGCTAGCAGCGCGAAGTCAGTCGCCACCCGATGCATGATCGGCGAGGCGCAGCGCGGTGGCGAGGGCGGGCAGGTCGTCAGTGAGGGATCGGCCGCGAAGACTGGCGGCACGCTCGAGGTGATTGCGCACGGTGCGCTCCGAGACGCGCAGCCGGCGAGCCGATTCCGCTGCACTGCAACCGCATTCGATCCACTCGATGACAGTCTGGCGCACCCTCGCGGTTCGGCGACCGCGACCGGCGAGGTCGCCGAGTGCGTAGGCGACGAGTTGGTCGGCGGCGGCTGGTCCACCCCAGACAAGGGCCTGCACGGCGACGTGTTCGTAACGCGCCGTCGCCGAGGACCCCATGCGCAGCGCCACCTCAAGTGCGAGAAGCGCCTGCTGGTGGCTGGTGATGAAGCCGCCGACACCGACCGCCGGTTGACCGACGCCGATCCAGCAGCCGAGGCGGTCGAGGGTTTCGACTCGCAGGCGCCGGCCATCGCACCACGCCCATCGTGCCTGCGATGCCGGGGCGGCGACAAGCACAGGACCGATGTCTTCCCCGCGCAGAACTGCCCCGAGCCGCTCGGCGGCCGGGCCGCTTGCCACTATTGCGATGTGCGAACGGCCCGAACGCAGTCCGAGGCGGGATTCGTCGAATGAGCCTCCACCCAGCACAGCGCGAATGGCTGCCACGCGGTTGATTTCGAGGGCCTCGGCGTTACGTCGCGCGCCACCGGTATGGGCTGCGGTCATTTGTGGGATGAGCGACTCGGAGAAGTAGCTCGTCAGGGCGAGCCCCTCGGCGACCTCGGCCGGGCTGTCGGCCCACTCCGCACTGCCGGCGACGATCAACTCCTGCAGTCGGGCCAGCGCGAAGCGGTGGCCGGTGAGTAGGTCGGTCAGAGGCATTCCGTTACGCCCGGCGAGATCTCCGGTCGCCTGACTCCAGGCGATCTCGGCATCGGCCATCTCAGGTCGTGCTTCTGCCATCCAGACCGCGAGTGCCTGGATTAGCCCCGCGGTCGCTCGCCGCACCTGGTCGACGAATTCCGGTCGGTTCAAAAGGTCCGGAGCACCGCCGCGCCGGTCGATGGCATCGACCATGCTCGTCGCGAGGTCGTCCGCATCGGCAAGCAGACGGGCTGCCAGTCGAGCCCTCCACATTGTTCCCATCCTGCATGTTTTATCCGATATCCGGAAGGTCGTGGGATCGAAATTCCGCTATCCGCCTAGCGGGCGCCGTCACCGGTTCGCACAATCAGGTGCGTGACTGATGAAACCTCCTCGGTTGACACCGACCTGGCTGAGTACATCGGCGGCGCGGCCACGGCGCACACGGACAGTCGGATCGTGGTCATCGGTGCTGCCGGCGAGATGACTCGCACTGCCGTCGAGCAGCTGGCCATTTATGAGACCGGCCACGTGCTGGTTCTGGCCGACATCGACGAGACCAAAGCGCGCAGCCTCGCCAACCGGCTGGCGCCAGGGCGTGCTGTCGCGGCCTGGCTCGATCTCTTCGACGAGCAGCAGTTGGACAGCCTGGTGGCCGGGGCCCGCCTGGTGATCAATGGCGCGGGCCCCTACACGCGCACCGCAGCCCCGGTGATGCGCGCCTGCATCGACGCGGGAGTCGACTACATCGACCTCGATGACGACAACGCCAGCACCCTGCACGCACTCGAATTGCACGACCAGGCGCAAGCGGCCGGCGTGGCCCTGCTCATCGGATGCGGGGCATCTCCGGGCCTGACGAACATGTTGGCCGTCGACGCCGCTTCACACCTAGACGAGGTCGAGACCATCGACGTCGCGTGGTGCGTCGGCGATGAGGGCCCGCGGCCGATCGGCCGCGCGGTGGTCGAGCACCTCATCGACATCTCCGCAGGCGAGTGTCTTACCTGGCGCGACGGCCGGCGAATGGTTGTGCCGAGCTTCGCCGACAGCGAGATCGTCTCTCTGGCTGGCGGTCTCGGCGAATACCGTCTCTACGAAGTAGCTCATCCAGAAGCGGTGACACTGCCCCATACGTTTCCTGGGGCTACGCGCATCCGTTGCCTGGGGGGTCTGCATCCTCAGCCGGTCAATGGGATGGTGCGGGGGATCGGCGCCGCCGTGCGCGACGGACGGATGACTCTCGACGACTGCATCGCCTTCTTCCAAGCCGTGATGCAGGACCAGAACGGCACTGTTGCGGGGTGGCGCCACGCCTTGCGCGGAACGGCCCAGCAGCTGTGGGCTGGTGAGGTGTCGGCCCGTGAGCTGGCGCGTTACCTGGTCGACGCGGCGCGCAAACATCACTCGCCGTTTCAGGGAGCCGTCGCGGCCACCGCAACTGGCGTCAAGGATGGATCTGCGGTCACCGTCCACCTCACCATCGGAGGCACGGCGACGAACTCACCCCTGTGGACCGACATGGCCGCGGCCACGGGACGGTCGCTGGCCGCCTTCGTCCGTCTAGCCCTGCGCTCCACCGCACTGGGGGGCGCCCTGCCTCCCGAGGCGTGGTGCGAGCCCTCGGATTTCTACGCGGCCCTGGAGGCGCACGGCGCCGATACCCGAGATGTGCGGCCGGAAACCCCGGTCAGTCCGACCCGGCCGCCGGCGGAGGCCGACAGTGCCTGCGACCGTATCGCAGCCGATATCGCTGCCCTTTCGGCGATCCGGCGACCGTCGGCCTCACCCGGGGAAGAACGGGCCGCGAGGTGGGTGAGCAATCGCATGTCCGACGCAGGACTGCGGCCCGAGCTTGAGCACTACTCGGGCCACGGCGGCTACTGGTGGCCACTGGGTCTGCCGCTGGCGTTGTCGGCATTCCTGACGGGAGTCACGCCATCGCGCTGGGCCTGGGCTGCGGCAGTAGCCATTCCAGCCTTGGTGATCACCGATGAAGTCGGCGGTCATCGCCGGGTCCTGCGGCGTCGATTACCGCACCGCCGGGGCACGTCGGTGTGCGCAGAGATACCCGGCGCGGGCGATGATGCCCCGACTGTCATCGTCGTCGCTCACCTCGATGCTGCGCACACGGGTCTCATCTTCCATCCCCGTTGGGCGTCGCTGTCCGCCCGCTTCGTGCGCCGGTTCGCCGACCGCACACCACCGGTCGCGGGGACATTGCTGGCCGGGCCGGCTCTGGCCGCGCTTGCGGCCGCCACCGGCCGCCGGCGATTGGCCCGCGCTGCAACGGTGGCCAGTCTGCTCGGCGCAGGAGCCATGGCTGACGTCGGACTGCGGGGCATCTCGCCCGGAGCGAATGACAACGCCTCCGGAGTCGCCGTGCTGCTGGAGTTGGCACGATCCCTCGCCCGCGACCCAGCCGAGGCCCGCGTCCTGCTTGTGGCAAGTGGCGGTGAGGAAGGCTTCGACGAGGGCTTCGAGGCCTTCATCGACAGCCGTCTCGCGCAGGGCCTCGACCCACGGCGCACGCTCGTCGTGTGTGTCGACACCGTCGGCAACTGCGAGCACGTACTCCTCGACGCCGAGGGCATGATTCTCACGCGGCGCTACCCCGGGGAATGGAACGACTGGGCACTCGACCAGGCCGCCGCAGCCGACATCGCCCTGCGGCGCGGACTCATCAACCACAGCGGCACCGATGGCCTTATCGCTCTGGCTCGCGGCCTGCCGGCGATCTCCTTGCATTCCCTCTCCGACGACGGCAGCTTCGGGGCCTACCACTGGCCCACCGACACCCTCGATAACCTCGACGTCGACATGATCGAACACGCGGCGCGGCTGTGCCGTGTCCTGCTCGATGCGGCACCGTCGGGACCTCTTTAAACAGAGCGATGCGATCGGTAGAGCGACCGGCTCGGCGGGGCGCCGCCACAACTTGAGAGGGGGAAGGGCACGATGAGCCGGCAGACGTCACCAGGCGGATTGGGAACGTGGTTCGTCGGTGAAAAACCCAAGCGCAGAACCATTCTGCTCGCTACCGCCTTGGGCACATCGCTTGCCGTGTCGGTGCTGGTGATCGACAGCTCTCCCTGGTGGATACGGATCATCGCCGCCCTGTTGGCATGGGATGTTGGTGCAGGCCTCGTCAGCAACCTGAGTCAATCGACACACGACCAATGGGCCTCGGCCACCCGCGCGGCTCAAATCGCCTTTTTAACGGTTCATCTCACCCTGTACCCGCTTGCGCTGCTATTCCTCATACAGAACCGCCCGCTTGCCTGGGTCATGGTTGCCTTGCTGGTCGTAAAGACGGCGTTTTTCTCGCGAGTGTTGTCGGCCAGTCCTCATTGAGCACCGCAGCGCAGCAGCCACAGCAGCCACTGCTGTTGGTGCTGCTAGTGACGCCTTACCTTTGCTATGGCCCACGGCAATCACCCACACCGATTGCAAACCGCCCAGTGACCTACATTGACAGATACTTTGACAAGGCCGCCGGCGCCAAAACCCATTCTCAACAGGGAAACAGCGCAAAACGCCTATCCGAGCATCCCTACCTTGTTTAACAACGAAGTGCGCTTTGTCAATCTTCGTTGCGTCCCACCGGGAAGGCTCTACGGTCAACAGTTAGGTAGCCGTCCTAACAACTTTCCGGCAAAGTTGCCAACCTATTGCCATCAAAAGCGGAATTTGGCCATCAAAAAGCGGAACCTACAACAGCAGCTGTAGGTTCTCAAATTCCGTTTCATATCGCGGTCTTCCGACATGCGCCTTTCCAGTTTGTCTCACCTCGTTTCATATGGGGTCTGTCTCACAAACCGTTTCATTTCCTAGCGGTAGGCCGAGGACAGCCATCCGTCGGTTATTTGCCCG
>CAXNJA010000147.1:0-6088 GCA_964202555.1 Mycobacterium sp. | reverse complement strand
AGGATGACGTCGTCGAACAACCGTCCGCCCAGTTGCAGCGTCTTGGGGCCGAACGCCACCAGCGCCAACCGGATGTCCTCGTCGAAGGCCGGATCGAGCACCAGGATCGGGTATTTGCCCATCGGGCCGTCGTGGCCGACGATCACCTCACCGCGCCACAGCCGGCGCATCATCTGAGCGAAGTCCTCCAGCTGCGCGGTGGTGACCGCCGGGATTCCGTAGGCCGCGTATATCGCAGCGATGCCGCGGCCGACGCCGAGGGTGAACCGGCCGCCGGACAGCCGGTGCATGGTGGTCGCCCACGATCCGGTGATCAACGGGTGGCGGGTGTTGGGATTGGTTGCCGCCGTTGCGATCTGCATGCGCTCGGTGACCGCGCAGGCTGCCCCGGTCAGCGAGGCGGCCTCTTTGACGTTCCAGCGCTCGGAGATAAAGGCGGTACCGAAGCCGAGTTCCTCACCGCGGCGGGCCTCCTGCATCAGGGTGGCCGGGCCCTCGCCGCCCGCGCCTGCGAGTAGGTAGTAGCCCAACTCATCGAGATTTCGGCGCGGTTCCGTGCGCTCAGCGCTGGTTTCCGCGCCGAAATCGTGGTCGGCGACAGTCATGAGCGCTCCACTTCAATCGGGACGCCGGTCAGCCACGCCATACCCGACAGCGACTCTACGTCCTGCGGGTCGTTGGAGGTCAGGTCGTTGACATTGACGCCGCCGGTGGCGTTGGCGACCCGCCAGCCACCGCCGCGGTGGCCCCACCCGTGCGGGATGGCCACCGTGCCGGCGACGATGTCCTCGGTAAGCCGGGCCGGCAAGGCAATCTTGCCGAACGGCGAACGCACCGCCACCTCGTCTCCGTCGCAAATCCCGCGCTGCGCGGCGTCCGAGGTGTGCATCAGCGCCCGCGGTCCGCGGTCCCCCTTCATCAGCATCGGCGCGTTGTGCATCCAGGAGTTCTCCGACCGCGCCTCCCGCATCCCGATCAGCCGCAGGGGGTAGCCGATCGGGTCGTCCCGCCGC
This sequence comes from Mycobacterium sp., assembly GCA_964202555.1. Classification (GTDB taxonomy): domain Bacteria; phylum Actinomycetota; class Actinomycetes; order Mycobacteriales; family Mycobacteriaceae; genus Mycobacterium. The sequence continues at coordinate 5,075 of CAXNJA010000147.1, read as the reverse complement.
TCCAATTCCTGGATTTCTGAGGCGATGTCGTCGTGCTGGAGTCGGATCCGCCGTCCCGGATAGGCCACCGCCTGGCTCAGCACCCCGGTGCGGATCTCCGGTTCCAGCACCGTGCCGTGGGGGTGGTCTTCGGCGAGGCGCCGGAAGGACAGCCCGCCGCGGCGCAGTCCGAACCAGTCACCGCCACGGCCGATGCGGATGAACGCATCCGCCAGCGTCCGTGGATTGAATTGGCGGCCCAATAGACCCGCCGCCGCCCGCGCCAGCGCCAGAGCGGCGAATCCCGCAGTGCGCGTAGACATCCGGCGCATCAGATCATCGATGATCTGCCACTCGGTGCGCACCTGGCCGCGCGGCGGGATGACGGCCTCGGTGACTTGCCGGAAGGGGGTGACGTGGAACGGCTGCAACAGGATAGGGAAATCGTCGCGCTCGTACATGGTGGTGACGGGCAGGATGTAGTCGCACCGGGAGGTGGTCTCGGTGAGGTAAATGTCCAGGCCGACGGACAACTCCAACTGCGCCATGGCGTCGCCGAGTTCGGCGCCGTTGGGCACCGACAGCACCGGGTTTCCGGCGCTGATGAACAGTGCCCGGATCTGCCGGTCGCCAGGCGTGGTGATCTCCCCAGCCAGCATGGTGGCCGGCTCAGTCCGGAGCAGGTTGCCGAATCCGCCCACCCGGGAACGGTTGCGGCGGTGGTCGTAACGCAGCAACGCCCCCAGCGCGGTGAACGCCCACGACTCCCCCGGGACGCCGAACGAACCGAACACCGCACCGCCGGGCACGTCGAGGTTGCCCGCGACCAGGTTGACCGCGTCAAGCAGGTAGGAGGTCAGGGTGCCGGAGCGCCCGGCGCAGGTGCCGATCCGCCCGTAGACCGCCGCCCGCGGTGTGTTGGCGAGGCTGCGGGCGAGTTCGCGCACCGTGGCGGCGGGGATTCCGGTGGCCGTCTCGGTGCGCTCCGGGGTGAACGGCGCGCACTTCGTTGCCAGCCAGCCCAGCCCGTCGGCTTGCGTAGCGACCCGGCGCCGATCGACGAGGTTCTCGGCGAACATCACCTGCAGCAGCGACAGCAGCAGCAGGGCGTCAGTGTCGGGGGTGATGCCGAGCCACTCGAACTGGGCGGCGGTCTCGGTTTTGCGCGGGTCGATGACGATCACCCGCCCGCCGCGCTTGACCACGGCGTGCATCCGCTCGCGGATCCGCGGGGCGGTCAGGACGCTGCCGTGCGACACCACGGGGTTGGCGCCCATCACTACCAGCAGGTTGGTGCGGGACAGGTCCGGGATCGGCACCGCGCTGGGGATGCCGTAGAGCAGTTGGCTGGCCATGAAACGGCTGTGGGTGTCCTGGGATGACGCGCTGTACATGTGCGTGCCCAGGCCGAGGGCGTGCACGAACGTGACGACGGCCATCGGGTGTGCGTGGCTGAATGCACCCGGGTTGCCGAAATACCAGCCGACCGCCGCCGAGCCGTGTCGCTTGTGAATCTTACTGAGCTGCTTGGTGATGTCGTCGAGGGCCTCGTCCCAGCCGACCTCTTCGAAGGAGCCGTCCGGCCGTCGCCGCAACGGGCTGGTGACCCGGTCGGGGTCGTTGACCACCTCGGTGAAGGCGATGCCCTTCTGGCAGGCGAAGCCCGCGGAGAGCGGATGGTCTTTGTCGGGGCGCAGCGCGACCAGACTCCCGTCCTGCACTTCGGCGACCATGCCGCACAGCGATTCGCAGATCCGGCAGTACGTGGTTTTGAACTCAGTCTTGTACTCGGTCTTGGACTCAGTCGTCATCGTCAGATCCTGTACTCGTTGAGCAGTCGCTTGCTGATGATGGTCTTCTGGATTTCACTGGTGCCTTCGCCGATGAGCAGGAACGGGGCGTCGCGCATCAGCCGTTCGATTTCATACTCCTTGGAGTAGCCGTAGCCGCCGTGGATACGGAAGCTCTGTTGGGTCACCTCGGCGCAGAACTCGCTGGCCAGGTATTTCGCCATTCCGGCCTCCAGGTCGTTGCGCTGGCCGGAGTCTTTCAGTCGGGCGGCGTTGACCATCATCAGGTGCGCGGCTTCGACTTTGGTGGCCATTTCGGCAAGCTGGAAGGCGATGGCCTGGTGTTCGGCGATGGGCTTGCCGAAGGTAGAGCGCTGCTGGGCGTAGCGCACCGCGAGTTCGAAGGCCCGGATCGCCACCCCGCAGGCGCGGGCGGCGACGTTGACCCGGCCCACCTCCACGCCGTCCATCATCTGGGCGAAGCCGCGGCCGGGTTGTTCGCCGAGCACGTCGGTGTCGTGGGCGGTGTAGCCGTCGAAGATCAGTTCGGTGGTGTCGATACCCTTGTAGCCGAGCTTGTCGATCTTGCCGGGGATGGTCAGCCCGGGGGCGACTTCCCCGAAGCCGCTGGGCTTTTCGATCAGGAAGGCGGTCAGGTTGCGGTGCGGGGTGTCAGCGCCCTCGTCGGTGCGGACCAGAGCGGCGACCAGGGTCGAACTCGCACCGTTGGTCAGCCACATCTTCTGGCCGTCGACGGTGTAGGTGCCGTCGGGGTGGCGCACCGCCTTGGTGCGGATCGCGGCCACGTCGGATCCCACCTCGGGTTCAGACATTGAGAACGCCCCGCGGGTCTCACCGGTGGCCATCCGGGGCAGGAACCGTTGCTTCTGCCCGTCAGTGCCGTGCTGGCGGATCATGTAGGCGACGATGAAGTGGGTGTTGATCACCCCGGAGATGCTCATCCACCCGCGGGCGATTTCCTCTACGCACAGCGCGTAGGTCAGCAGTGACTCCCCCAGACCGCCGTACTCGGCGGGGATCATCAACCCGAACAGTCCCATCTCGCGCATGTGCTCGACGATGGCGTGTGGATAGCTGTCGGCGTGTTCGAGTTCCTGGGCGTTGGGGATGATTTCCTTGTCGACGAATCGCTTTACCGTTGCGAGGATTTCGGTCTGGAATTCGGTCAGGCCCAGGGTTTGAGCGAGCCGAGTCATGTATGGCGCCCGCCGGTGACTTCCAGGACGGTACCGGTCATGTACGAGGACAAGTCTGAGGCCAGGAACAGTGCCACCGTCGCCACCTCACGCGGATCGCCGGCCCGGCCCATCGGTACCTCCGCAAGCTTGGCGTCCCAAATGCGTTGCGGCATAGCCTCGGTCATCGCTGAGCGGATCAGACCCGGCTGGATCGCGTTGACCCGCACCCCGAGGTGCGCGAGTTCCTTGGCGGCGGCTTTGGTCAAACCGACGATGCCGGCCTTGGCCGCCGAATAGTTGGTTTGGCCGATCAGTCCGACTTTGCCGGAGATCGACGACATGTTGATGATCGCGCCACTGCCCTGCTCGCGCATCACCGCCGCGGCCGCCCGGGTGCCGTTCCAGGTGCCTTTGAGGTGGACGGCGATCACCTCATCGAACTGCTCTTCGGTCATCTTGCGCAGGGTGGCGTCGCGGGTGATGCCGGCGTTGTTCACCATCACGTCGAGGCGGCCGAACTGCTCCACCGCGGCGGCGACCAGAGCATCGACCTCGGCGGGAGAGGTGACGTCGCAACGCACCGCCCGGGCGGCATCGTCTCCGCCGAGGGCTTCGGCGGCCGCGCGGGTCCGTTCGAGGTCGAGATCGCCGAGCATCACCCGGGCGCCCTCGGCGACGAACACTTCGGCGATGGCGTAGCCGAGGCCTTGGGCTCCCCCGGTGACGATCGCGGTCCGACCTGCCAGCAGCGCCATGCGTCTGATCGTATTTGATGACGTCATGACTGCTGAGTCCGCCGTGAGCGACGCCGACTTTCGGGACATCCTGGCCGCGACCCGCCATTTCGTCCGCGCGGTGATCGTGCCGCGGGAGTCGGAGATCGCCGATGGCGACCGCATACCCCATGACATTCGAGATCAGGCCAAGGCAATGGGGCTGTTCGGTTACGCGATCCCGCAGGAGTGGGGCGGGCTGGGCCTGGACATCACCCAGGACGTCGAACTGGCTCTGGAGTTGGGATACACCGCCTTGGCGGTCCGTTCGATGTTCGGCACCAACAACGGCATCGCCGGGCAGGTGCTGGTGGGTTTCGGAACCGAGGATCAGAAGGCGCAGTGGCTGGAGCCGATGGCCAGCGGCGAGGTCGTCGCGTCGTTCGCGCTGACCGAACCGGGTGCGGGATCCAACCCGACCGGGCTTCGCACCACCGCGATCCGCTCCCCGGACGGCTGGGTGATCTCCGGCCAGAAGCGGTGGATCACCAACGCCCCGTTGGCCGATCTGTTCGTGGTGTTCGCCCGGACCCGGCCCGCCGACCAGGATGGTGCCGGCATCGCGGTGTTTCTGGTGCCCGCCGACGCGCACGGTGTTGAGGTCGGCGCCAAGGACGCGAAAATGGGCCAGGAGGGCGCGTGGACGTCCGATGTGTATTTCACCGATGTCGCGGTCGGCTCGGAGGCGCTCGTCGGCGGCAGTGAGGACATCGGTTATCGGGCCGCGCTGACCTCGCTGGCCCGCGGCCGCATTCACATCGCCGCGTTGGCGGTGGGGGCGGCGCAGCGCGCACTGGACGAGTCGGTGGCGTTCGCGGCGAGCGCCACCCAAGGCGGCACTGCGGTCGGGACGTTCCAGTTGGTGCAGGCGATGCTGGCTGATCAACAGACCGAGGTGATGGCCGGCCGGGCGTTGGTGCGTGACGCGGCCCGACAGTGGCTGACAGGCGAAGATCGGCGGATAGCCCCATCGGTGGCAAAGCTGTTCTGTACCGAGATGGCCGGCCGGGTCGCCGACCTTGCCGTGCAGATTCACGGCGGTACCGGCTACATGCGCGGGGTTCCGGTGGAACGCATCTACCGCGACGTAAGACTGTTGCGCCTCTACGAGGGAACCAGCGAGATCCAGCGGCTGATCATCGGTGGGGGCTTGATGAAGGCAGCGGTGACCCGGGCCTGAAGGTGGTGGCCAGGGCCGGGATCGAACCGGCGACCTTCCGCTTTTCAGGCGGACGCTCGTACCAACTGAGCTACCTGGCCGGAAGGCGCCAGTCGAATGGTGCCTCGCCGCATCGGCGACCCTGACGGGACTCGAACCCGCGACCTCCGCCGTG
>CAXNJA010000146.1:0-6146 GCA_964202555.1 Mycobacterium sp. | reverse complement strand
GCAGCCAGGAACCGCCCGCCGGACTCCTGCTGGGCGGCCATCGCGCCGTCCCAGGAAGCCGGGGAGCCGATCCGGATCGCGGTGGCCAGGGTCTCGGGCTTGCTCACCGGGTGGCCCAGCACCAGCGGGGCGGCGCCGGCGGCCTGGGTTCCCAGCATCCGGGGCAGGCCGTCGCAGACCCCGTCGCGGTGGTACTCGGTATAGCCCTTCCAGTACGCGGTGATGTTCCCGGCATTGCCCACCGGCAGGGCGTGGATGTCGGGGGCGTAGCCCAGGACGTCGACGATCTCGAAGGCCGCCGTCTTCTGACCCTCGATGCGGACCGGGTTGACGCTGTTGACCAGCGAGATGGTCGGGTAGTCGGCGGTCAGCTTGCGGGCCAGTTCCAGGCAGTCGTCGAAGTTCCCGTCGATCTGAATGATCTTGGCCCCGTGCATGACTGCCTGGGCAAGCTTGCCCATCGCGATCTTGCCCTGCGGGATCAGCACCGCGCAGGTGATGCCCGCGCGAGCCGCATAGGCGGCGGCCGATGCCGAGGTGTTTCCGGTGGAGGCGCACAGCACCGCCTGCTTTCCGTGGGCCACCGCCTCGGTGACCGCCATCGTCATTCCGCGGTCCTTGAACGAACCGGTGGGATTGAGTCCCTCCACCTTGATATGCACTGTGCAGCCGGTCTTCTCGGACAGTCGGGGGGCCGGTACCAGTGGGGTTCCGCCCTCCTTAAGCGTCACCGCCGTCCAGTCCGCAGCCATCGGCAGCCGGTCCCGGTAGGCCTCGATCAAGCCCGGCCAGGAGCATCCGACGCGGCCACGGCAGTCCGCAAACCCGCGCAAGCGACGCTCATCGGTCATTCGCTGGTTCCTTCCAGCCGCAGCACGCTGGTGACATCCTCGACCACGTCCAGTTCGGAGAGCGCAGCGACGGTCTCGGACAGCGCGGCGTCGGTGGCGCGGTGGGTGACGACGACGATCCGGGCATCCTCACCGACGAGACCATCCTGGCGCAACTCCGCGATGCTGACCTCGCGTCGCCCGAATTCGGTTGCTACCGCTGCCAATACGCCTGGGCGGTCCTTGACGGTCATGCTGACGTAGTAGCGGGTCGGGATTATGCCGATCGGGGCGATCGGAAGTTGGGCGTAGCGGGACTCGCGCGGCCCCCGACCGCCGTGAACCCGGTTGCGGGCGGCCATCACCACATCGCCCATCACGGCCGAAGCGGTCGGGTTGCCCCCGGCGCCCTGCCCGTAGAACATCAGCCGACCGGCCGCTTCGGCCTCGACGACCACTGCGTTGAAGGCCCCGTTGACGGTGGCCAGCGGATGCTCCAGTGGCACCAGCGCCGGATACACCCGGGCCGAGACCCGTTGCTGCCCGTTGTCGTTGATCCGCTCGCAGATGGCCAGCAGCTTGATGGTGCAGCCCAGCGCCCGGGCGGACTCGAAGTCCGCGGGTGAGACCTTGGTGATGCCCTCCCGGTAGACGTCGTCGGCGGTGACCCGGGTGTGGAAGGCGATCGAGGCCAGGATCGCAGCCTTGGCGGCCGCGTCGTAGCCCTCGACGTCGGCGCTCGGGTCGGCCTCGGCGTAGCCCAGGGCACTGGCGTCGGCCAGTGCCGAGGCGTAATCCGTTCCGGTGGCGGCCATCTCGGAAAGGATGTAGTTGGTGGTTCCATTGACGATCCCGGCCACCCGGACCACGGTGTCGCCTGCCAGCGACTGGGTCAGCGGCCGGATCACCGGGATGGCTCCGGCGACGGCGGCCTCGAAGTAGAGGTCCACGCGGGCGCGTTCGGCGGCCTCGGCGAGTTCACCGGTGGACTGGGACAGGAGGGCCTTGTTCGCCGTCACCACCGACTTGCCGTGCTCGAGGGCGGTCAGGATGGCTTTGCGCGCCGGTTCGACCGGGCCCATCACCTCCACGACGATGTCGACGTCTTCCCGGGACACCAGGTCCTCGACGTTGTCGGTCAGCATCTCCGGTGCAACGCCGCGGTCCCCGGCGACCCGGCGCACCGCCACACCGCGCAACTCCAGTGGAGCGCCGATCCGGGCGGCCAGGTCCGGGGCGCTCTCGCCGATGATGCGGACCACTTCACGTCCGACGTTGCCCAGGCCCAGCACCGCCACGCCGATCGGCTTCTCAGAACTCGTGTTCGTCACCGCACCTCCAGACTGAGTAGATCGTCCACCGTCTCCCGGCGCAGCACCAAGCGAGCCCGGCCGTCGCGCACCGCGACCACCGCCGGTCGGCCCACCAGGTTGTACCTGCTGGACATCGAGTAGCAGTACGCCCCGGTGGCCGCCACGGCGAGCAGGTCGCCGGGAACCAGGTCATCGGGCACCCAGGTGTCGCGGACAACGATGTCGCCGCTCTCGCAGTGCTTGCCCACGATTCGCGCCAGCACCGGGGCGGCTGAACTGGCCCGGGAGACCAGGCGCACGTCGTAGGTCGCGCCGTACAGCGAGGTGCGGATGTTATCGCTCATCCCGCCGTCCACGCTGACGTAGCGACGGTCCGCGGCGCCGCTGACGGCCACGTCCTTGACTGTGCCGACCTCGTAGAGGGTGATGGTCCCGGGACCCGCGATCGCCCGGCCGGGCTCCACGACCAGCCGGGGCGACGGCAGGCCCACCGCCGCTGACTCCGCGTGCACGATGGCGGCAAGTCTGGCGGCCAGTTCGCCGACCGGCGGTGGATCATCCTCCGCGACATAGGCGATACCGAAGCCGCCGCCGAGATCCACGGTGTCGATCTGGGCGGTCTTGTCCACTCCGAACTCGGCGACGATGTCGCGCAGCAGTCCGATCACGCGATGGGCCGCGAGTTCGAATCCGCCGGCATCGAATATCTGTGACCCGATGTGGCTGTGCAGACCCACCAACCGCAGGTTCGCGGAGGCGAACACCCGCCGTACCGCGTCCATCGCCGCGCCGGCGGCCAGCGAAAGCCCGAACTTCTGGTCCTCGTGAGCGGTCGCGATGAACTCGTGGGTATGAGCTTCCACCCCGACGGTGACGCGCACCATGACGTTCTGCACGATCCCGGCCTCGCCGGCGACGGTGTCCAGACGGTCGACCTCGGTGATCGAGTCGATCACCACGTAGCCGATGCCGGCCTTGACGCCGTCGGTGAGTTCGTCGACGGATTTGTTGTTGCCGTGCAGGGCGATCCGCTCGGCCGGGAATCCGGCGTGCAGGGCGACTGCCAGTTCGCCGCCGGTGGCGACGTCGAGCGAGAGACCCTCTTGGGCGACCCACCGGGCGATCTCACCGCAGAGGAAGGCCTTGGCGGCATAGTGCACATTGGCGCCACCCCCGAACGCGGCGGCCATGTCGCGGCAGCGGCCGCGGAAGTCGTCCTCGTCGATGACGAAGAGCGGGGTGCCGTACTGCGCGGCCAATTCGGTTACTGCAACGCCCGCCACCAGGACCTGTCCGTCGTCGCCGCGAAGAACGTTGCGCGGCCACACATTCGGCGGCAGCGCCAACGCGGAGTCGGCGCTCTGCGGTCGCGGCGGGAAGTCGGCGTGGTGGATCTCCTCGGCATGCCGGGGACCGGCCGGGTGGACGTTCACATCCGCTCCGGAGCAGTTACGCCAAGGATTGCCAAGCCGTTTCCGATCACCTGCCGGGTGGCCTCACACAACGCAAGCCGGGCACGGTTCAGGTCACCGGATTGTTCGTCGCCCTGCGGCAGAACCCGACAGGAGTCGTAGAAGCGGTGATAGTCGCCGGCCAGGTCCTCGAGGTAGCGGCAGACCCGGTGCGGTTCGCGCAGGCTGGCCGCGGACTGCAGCACCCGGGGGAACTCGCCGAGGTTGCGGATCAGGGCGCCCTCTTTGTCGTGGCTGAGCAGGTCCAGACGAGCGGCGTCGGGCGTCAGGCCCAGTTCGGCTGCGTTGCGGGCTAGTGCACACAGTCGAGCGTGCGCGTATTGCACGTAGTAGACGGGGTTTTCACTCGACGCCGACGACCACAGGGCGAGGTCGATGTCGATCGGGGTGTCCACCGACGAACGGATCAGGGAGTATCGGGCGGCGTCCACCCCGATGGCCTCGACGAGGTCGTCGAGGGTGATCACGGTGCCGGCCCGCTTGCTCATCCGTACCGGCGCCCCGTCGCGGACCAGGTTGACCATCTGGCCGATCAGAACCTCGACGGTGTCGGGGTCGTCACCGAGGGCGGCTGCGGCGGCCTTGAGTCGGGCGATGTAGCCGTGATGGTCGGCACCGAGCATGTAGATGCACAGATCGAAACCGCGCTGCCGCTTGTCGAGGTAGTAGGCGAGATCGCCGGCGATGTAGGCGGGCTGGCCGTCGCTCTTGATGACGACACGGTCCTTGTCGTCACCGAATTCGGTGGTGCGCAACCACGTTGCGCCGTCCTTGGAGTAGATGGCGCCAGTCTCGCGGAGCTTGGCGATGGCCTGCTCGACCCGGCCGCTGGAGTGCATCGAGTCTTCATGGGTGTAGACGTCGAAGTCGGTGCCGAAATCGTGCAGCGCGGCCTTGATGTGATCAAACATCAATTCCACCCCGATTGACCGGAAGACCTCGTGCTGTTCGGCCTCCGGCAGGCTCATCGCGTCGGGCGCCTTGGCGAGTATCTGCGCGGCGATGTCGCTGATGTAGGCGCCGGCGTAGCCGTTCTCGGGGGCCGGCCGGCCGTTGGCGGCGGCGATGAGCGAGTTGACGAACCGGTCGATCTGGGCGCCGTGGTCGTTGAAGTAGTACTCCCGGACCACCGCCGCACCCTGGGTGCTGAGCAGGCGGCCCAGCGCATCGCCCACCGCGGCCCAACGGGTGCCGCCGATGTGGATCGGGCCGGTGGGGTTGGCCGAGACGAACTCGAGGTTGATCAGGCGGCCGTCGAGCAGGTCGGAGTTGCCGTAGCCGGACTGCGCGGTCAACACGTCGCTGACGATGACGCCTTGGGCGGACGCTTCGATACGCAGGTTGACGAAGCCGGGTCCGGCGACGTCGGCGGAGGCGATACCGTCGGCCCCGGCGAGCGCGGCAGCCAGCCAATCGGCCAGATCCCGCGGGTTGACGCCGACCTTCTTAGCGACCTGGAGGGCGAGGTTGGTCGCGTAGTCGCCGTGCTCGGGATTGCGTGGCCGCTCGACGGTCACCGCGGCCGGCAGTGCCGCGGTATCCAGGCCGTGCTCGTCGAGCACCGACGCGGCGGTGCGGCGCAGCAGGTCGGCGAGATCGGCGGGGGTCACGGGGGTCCATCCTATGCGTTAGGCTAGATCCGCCCGACGGCGCAGCATGTGCGCCCCCGTAGCTCAGGGGATAGAGCGTCTGCCTCCGGAGCAGAAGGCCGCAGGTTCGAATCCTGCCGGGGGCACTGTGGGAGCAGCGGTCCTTACCACGACTAGTTGACCGAATGCTCAGACGTCCAAGCGGGCGAGTTGTTTACTCTCGTAAAGAGCCGCGCAGGCGGATCTTCTGAGCTTGCCACTGGTGGTAACCGGAATCGAGCCCGGGGGTACCGCTACGAGATCCCCGATTGCGATGCCATGCGAGTTCGAGATCGCTGAGTTGACGTCCCGCTTGAGGCTGTCGAGTTTCTTTTTCGCATCCTCATCGGAGTCACCACGCTTCTTGACTTCCATCACGACGACCGCTTTTTCGACGCCCTCGTCAGGGACGGCGAACGCCACACACCGGCCGCCGGTGATCTCAGACACCGTTGCCTCTAGATCGTCAGGGGCGTGGTTGCGGCCATAGATGATCAATAGGTCCTTGATGCGGCCCACCAGGAACAGCTCACCTTGGGAGATGAAGCCGATATCGCCAGTTCTAAGCCACGGACCTTCAGGCGTACCCGCGGACGGTTCTCCGATCGTGGCACCAAACGTACGCGCGGTTTCCTCAGGGTTGTGCCAGTAGCCCGCACTGATGTTGTCGCCATGTGCCCAGACCTCGCCAGTTGTGCCCTCCGGACACTCGGTTCGGGTCTCCGGATCGACGATTCGCAGCACCGGTGATCGCGGCGTGATGGGTCCGCCGTAACTGATCAGTGGTGTCCCATCCTCACCGTCGCATCGCTTGGCCTGCCCTTCCGTGAGGGCATCGGTGTCGAAGTGCACGACGCGAATCGGTTCTTCCGGCCTGGGCGTCGCCAGGTACAGCGTCGCTTC
>CAXNJA010000145.1:0-6165 GCA_964202555.1 Mycobacterium sp. | reverse complement strand
ATGGTGACATCCGTCAGCGCGATCACACCGGTGATCATTCGCTGGCGGGTCAGCGACGTTCCACCGATGTAGTCACCCACTCCTAGTTCGCCGAGGTCGATTCGGCCACCGCTGGGCGTCTTGGCGAACATACCCACCTCGCCTTCGGTAATGAAGCCCATGGCCTCGGGAATACTGTTGACCGGCTGGATGATCTCGCCTTCGGCGTACGGGAGCACCCGCGCATCGGCAAGCATCGCCGCTGCCGCCTCCGAACCGAGGCCCAGGCCCAGGCCGGAGGCGATCATGCCGATGCGCTCGGCCAGGTACGCGCTCTTCCGTCGCGAGCCGGACTTGGTGTTGTCCAGATGCAGGCCCGAGCGCTGCGCGGCGTACCACACCCGTTGTTGCAACAGCGAGACCGTTCCGCCGTCTTCCGCGGGCGAGGCGACCGGCACCATCACCCGATAGCTGACCATGCCCGGATGCGACGCGTGGGCTCCGAGGGGTGTCACCGAGGCCTTCTCGTCGACGAGTTTCGCCGGGGCGGCGTCGGCCAACGCCTGAAGTGCCGACTTGATGGCGCCGGGCGGGTCCCCGGCGGCGAAGCTGAACGTCACCTTCGCTTTGAAGAAGGGCGCGGTGGTGCGGCTCAGGTTGATGAAGGCGTCCCCGGCCAGCGCGGCGTTCGGGATGATCTGGATACCGTTCTCGGTGTCGATGTGCACAGCACGCCAATTCACCTCCGCCACTCGGCCCTTACCGAACTTGGTGTCCAGATAGTCGCCGATCCGGAACGGCTGTTCGAACAACAGAAGCAGGCCGGAGATGACCGGTCCGACCGCGTTCTGGACGGCGAGGCCGATGACGATGGAGGTCACGCCGACCGCGGTGATCAGCCCGCCGATGTTGGCGCCCCACACCCAGGACAGCAGCAGGGCGATCCCGATGACGATCAGGATCAGCCGGCCTAGGTCGATGAAGATGCCCGGCAGCCGGCTTCGCCAGCTACCGGCGGTCGCCGCCCCGAACAGCGCGGCGTTGGCGCCGGACAACAGCACCAGCATGATGACGAATCCCACCACGGTCGCGGCGATCTTAGCCCAGGTCGCGTGCTGGATCGACCCTTGCCCGCCTTGGTTGAACTGGTCGATCAGCAGGTACACCGCCGCGGCGGGAAGCAGCCAGTTGCGCAGCAGCCCAATGGGTTTCGCGTAGGCACTTCCGCGGCGGGCCAGCACGCCCTGTAGCTCATTGAGGATCAGCAGCGCCAGTGGCAGACCGACGACAACGGCCAGTGCCGGCCAGAACCACGGCTGCGCGGTGAGGCTACTCATACCGACTGCCGCGTTCCGATGTCGAGCCGCCATACCGCTTCGGTGCCTGCGGCGCCGGTGATGTTCCCGGCTTCGGAGAACGGGTAGATGCCCACTACCGAATCGTGCACCCGGTCGCTGACGAAGATGCCGGGCGATCGGGTGGCCGCGTGCACCCGGTGGGCGAGGTCGACCGCCTCTCCCCACAACGCGTAGACGGTGGAACGCTCGCCGACCAAGCCGCTGGTCACCGGCCCGCTGTCGATGCCGATGCGCATCGACAACCGGGCGCCGTGCTGGTCGTTGAATCGTTCGAGTATCTCGACGAGTTCCTTGGCGAAGGCGATGGTCCTACTGGCGTGGTCGACCCGAGGTACCACCAGTCCACAGGTGGCCAGCAGGCCGTTGTCCTGCATGCTGCGCACCCGCTCGACGCCGTGCCGTTCGGCCGCGCCGTCGAATGCCTCGACCAGCGAGTTGAGCATCGACACCGACTCTTCGCTGCGCATCGTCCGGGAGAAGTCATCGAAGCCCAGCAGTTGGGCGTAGATCACCGATACATCGCGATGCTCGGTGCTGATGTTCTCCTCACCCTCGCGGTAGCGTCGGGCTACCGGTTCGGGCATCAGGCTTCTGAGCAGTTCGTCGTTCTCGTGCCGCTGCGCGTCAATGAGTTGCTGCTTGGTATGCAGGCTGGCGCTCATGTCGTTGAACGACGATGCCAGTTCGCCGAATTCGTCGCGCGATGTCACCGGCACTGTTACCCCGAGCTCGCCGCCACTGACCCGTTGCACGGCGGCGACCAGCTTCTTGACCGGTTCGGTCAGGATCCGCGCGAACAACAACGCCAACAGGCAGACTGCGAGCACGATGGCCCCTGTCGACAGGGCGACGTTGCGGGCGAAGGCACTCACCGGGGCGAAGGCCTCGGAGCGGTCCACCTTGGCCACCAGTACCCAGTTGAGTCCCGGCAACTTCAGCGGCGTGTAGGCGGCCAGGATCTCCGGGCCGAGATAGCTCTTGGCGGTCGTCACGCCCGACTGTCCGGACAGCGCCAAATTGACCGCGGGCGTATTCACCGGTTGCAGCAGCACACTGTTCTTCAGTTCGACCTGTCGCTGGGCGACCTCTTCGGGGGTGCCGTTGGCTACGACGTCCTTGACGAACTGCTCCGGGTTCACCAGAAGTTTCCGGGACACCGAGCGCATGAGTCTGTCCGGTCCAGCCAGATAGGTCTCGCCGGTCTTGCCCTGCCCGTCCTTCTCCCAGCCCTGATTTCCGGTCATCACATTATTGATGTCGCCCACCGAAAGCTGCATCGCCAGAACGCCGTAGATGCCGTTCGCATCGCCGACCGGGGTGAGGATCCAGGGCGTCGGCAGGCCATAGGCGGGTGCGTACTCCTCGAAGTCCTCCAGAATCACCTCGTCGACCGATGAAGCCCGCATCGACTTGCGGAAACCCTCGGCCAGTTTGCTGGTCTTGTACGGGCCGCTGTTGAGGTTGGCGCCCAGGTCGGTCTGTTTCAGCGTGGAGTACACGACGTTGCCGTCGGTGTCGATCAACATGGCGTCGTCGAAGGGAAACCGGTTGGCGAAGTCGCTGAAGAATGGTTGATAGCGCTCGTTGAGCTTCGTCCAGTCGCTGGGATCACCGGCATTCAGGATCTTCGCCGAGGCTTGGAAGTCGCCTTTGGCGGGGACGGTGTAGAGGCTCTGCAGGTAGGTCTGGGCATTGGAGGCTGGCCGGAACAAACCGGCGTCGACCTTCTGCCCGCTGGCCTTCTCCAGGGCCGGATCGAACACATCGGCGTAGTACTTATCCACCGCCTCCTTGGCTCCCGGCGGCAGTGGCGCCTTCTGCAGTTCGGCGAACGCGCCGGTGAAGTCCTTCATTGCTGTGATGGTGGCGTCGGAGTGGGTCAGCACCGCAGCGGCGTTACTCAGTCCGTCGTAGAACGCGGTGATCTCACGATCGCGTGACTCGCGCAGCTGGACCAGCCGCTGATACTCCGCATTGCGCAAGGAGTTCGTGCCGGAGATGTAGCCCAGGACACCGGCGATCAGCACCGAGAGCACGCTGACCGCCAGCAGCATGATCAACAGCTTGGACTGGAATCCCAGCGAACGTAGTCCGCGCAATTCCGGAAGTCGGGCCACGAGTGGTCTCCCCATCTGCTGGGTAACAGGTTGCTGAACGGCCGGATAGTAGCGCAAAACGGACCTTCCGGCGGGCCGTACCATCAAGGCGGTGACGGCCTCCACACAGGACGACGACACCCCATTGTGGTTGTTCGCCGATCAACTCGGCCCAGCCTTCTACGACGGCCCGCACGCGAAGCGTCCGATCCTGCTCGTGGAGGCCGAATCGGCTTTGCGGCGTAAGCGCTTTCACCGCCAGAAGCTGCACCTGGTGCTCTCCGCACTGCGGCATGCGAAGGCCGATCTGGGCGACCGCGCCACCCTGATCCGGGCCGGCACCTACCGGGAGGCGTTGCACAGCTACGGCCATCCGGTTCTGGTGCATGAGCCCACCTCACACAGCGCGGAAAAGTTCGTACACCAGTTACGTTCCGACGGCCTCGTCGCCGAGGTCCTGCCGAACCCGGGTTTTGCGTTACCGCGATCGGAGTTCAGGCACTGGGCGCGCCAGAAAGACGGCAGGAGCCGCAGCCGGTTTCGGATGGAGGATTTCTACCGCGAGCAACGCCGCCGGTTCGGGGTCCTGATGGAGGGCTCCCAACCAGTCGGTGGCCGCTGGAACTTCGATACCGACAATCGGGAGCCTCCGCCCAAGGGCCACAGTGTTCTGGCGGTCCCGCCGCCCTTCCGGCCTGTTGAGGACGACATCGACGCGCAGGTGCGACGCGACCTCGACGCGATGGGCCTCGATACGGTCGGGGCCGACGGGCCCCGACTATTCGCGGTGACGCCACGCGAAGCGCAGGAAGCACTGGCGCAATTCATCGAGCACCGACTGGCCCTGTTCGGACGCTATGAGGACGCCATGCTCAGCGACGACTGGGCGATGTCGCACTCGCTGCTGTCGGTTCCGCTCAACCTCGGCGTGCTGCACCCGCTGGACGCCGTACACGCCGCCGAACAGGCCTATCGGGACGGCGCAGCCCCGCTGGCCGCGGTGGAAGGCTTCATCCGCCAGATCCTGGGCTGGCGGGAATACATGTGGCAGCTGTACTGGCACTTCGGACCGGAGTACCTCGACGGCAACCACCTCGGGGCGCACACCGCGCTGCCGGATTGGTGGACCAACCTCGACGCCGACGCGGTGCAGGCCGAATGCCTACGTCAAGCCCTGGCCGGTGTGCGCGATCGCGGCTGGGCACATCACATCCAGCGGCTGATGGTGCTGGGCAACCACGCCCTGCAGCGCGGGTATCACCCCCGCGAACTCTCTGACTGGTTCGCCTCGTCGTTCGTCGACGGTTACGCCTGGGTGATGCCCACCAACGTGATCGGGATGAGCCAGCACGCCGACGGCGGAAAGGTGGCCACCAAGCCCTACACCTCCGGCGGGGCCTACATCAGCAAGATGAGCGACCACTGCCGACGATGCCCATTCGACCCGAAGAAGAGGTTGGGTGCCGACGCCTGTCCCTTCACCGCGGGCTACTGGGCATTCACCCACCGCCACGCCGATCTGCTGTCGGCCAACAAGCGCACCGCGCGGGCGGTGTCCTCGATGAAACGGCTGACCGACCTCGACGCCGTGCTGGAACAGGAACGGCACCGGCAGGACTTTTAGAACATCAGCGCTAGAAACATCAGCGCGCGTTGTGGCGATAAATCCTCCAGAAACCTCTCCAGCCCGCTCTGCGCTATGTTCAAACCCGGACCAGGAAGGCTTGACGTGCGAAAACTCAGCATTGCCGCGGGCGGCGTGATCGCCGCCGGTGCAGTGGTGACTGTGCTGGGCTTCGGCGCGGCAGCCGGCAATGCCGCCCCGGGTGATACCAACACCACGCTGAACGTGGTCGGCGAACCGTACGCCAAGGCGGTGGCGATCCTGCGCGCGCAGGGCGTTGCAAGCGTGTTCGGCGGCTCGGTGGGCAGCGACGTACCTCAGGCCCAATGCGTCGTGGCCAGCCAGAAGGTGCTCGGCACCACCAGAAAGATGCAACTGAACCTGGACTGCTCGGCCGAGGCACAACCCCAGCGACCAACCACCACCGCCGCCCCCAGCACCCCGGGCGTCGCCCCGAGCACCGAGACCACGGCCCGGCCGACCCCGGGCGCGCCGGGTGTGGTGACGGTCATCCCGACACCGGTTGGCTGATTCGGACCGGAGTTGCCTGATCGGCGGCCCCGCCGCGACTAGACTTGACCGAACGTCTCGTCGAGAGGTGCAACATGCTGCGACCGCGCCGTTTCGCCAGGGAAATCGACCCTGGCCCAGTTCAGATCCAGGCCCGCAAGGTGGATTTCGACGCCTCTGACACCCCACTGCACTGGATTCCGGGCCACCCGGTGGCGTCGCACATGGTGAGCCTGCTCAATGTCGCGCTGCCCGCGGCCGAGCGCTGGTTCGTCAGCACCTACAACGAGGCACTCCCGCTGGTGCAAGACCAACGACTGGCCGAGGATATGCGCGGGTTCATCGGCCAGGAGGCCGTGCACGCCGATACCCACGAGCGGATGCTGCACCAGTTCATGGAGGCCCGCGGGGTCAACCCGCGGCCGATCCTCGAACAGGTCGACTACATCATCGGCAAGGTCCTGGCGCCGAGCACCTCGGCCGATCCGAAGCGCCGCCTCAACCACCTGTGCGAACGGCTGTGGCTGATCGCGGGCATCGAGCACTACACCGCGGTGCTGGGCGACTTCTCCCTCAATTGCACCTGGGATGACTTCGG
>CAXNJA010000144.1:0-6377 GCA_964202555.1 Mycobacterium sp. | reverse complement strand
CAAACACCTCGACCGTCAACGATCTGCTGGCAATCAGGTCACGGCAGGCCGGGCACAGGATGTAGGCCTTGATGCGGCCGGGCCGGTCCTGGCCGCCGGCGCTGACCGCGATGGGGGAATCGAACTCCCCCAAGGTGGGGGAGCTGGGGGCGGCCTGGCGCGGATTTGCAAGGGCCGCAGTCTTTCCCACCCTGGCGGTGGGCTTGATGTTCAAGCACCGCACGCAAGCCTGAACACAGACGGAAAACTCCCGCCGGACGTGGGGCCGGCGGGAGTTCGGGCAGTCTTACGGCGTGTGATTAGTCGCCACCGGGCACGGCCGGGTTGAACGGCAGATGCTTGAACTGATCGTGCACCGTGACGGGCCGCTGGGGCAGATTCCCGTTCAGGCCCGTTGGGTACTGCTGCTCACGCGTGGTCGTGATCCGCATTCTGCTCGGGTCGCGATCGACCGAGTTGTGGTTGTCGGCGACCGAGTTGTGGGTGTCGGCGACGGCGATTGCGGCCATCCCGATCGAGGCACCGGCAGCCAGGCCGGCTGCGATCATCACGCGAGCGGTGAGGAGGGCGAGCTTGCGGGTCTTCGTACTTGTCATGATGTGATCCTTTGTCATCGTTTTCGGTTGCGCCGGAATACTTTCCGGTGATGTCACTAACGATGCACCACGTTGCCCGGGCCGCCTGTCGACGAGATGACCCTCTGCATTGATGAGATCGGTGTCCTCATTTATGAGGACACGGGCGCTTGGCCGTCAGTTACTCCGAGCCTGCAATCGGCACGGTGACGGCGATGTGAGTGCCTTTGGGAACGGCGAGGAGGCGGACGCTGCCGCCTGTCGCCTCGATCCTGGCGCGCTGCGAGGCCAGGCCGATGTGCCCCGCACTCAGCCGCTCGGCGGCCTGCTGCTCGGTCATGCCGACGCCGTTGTCGGCGACGTCGAGGCGGCGCACCCCGTCCTCCGCCTCCAGGGTGAGGGTGGCCTTCGTCGCCTGGGAGTGCCGGCCGACGTTGGACAGCAACTCGCGGGCGATGCTGAACACCATGGGGTCGGTGGGATCCTGCCCCGCGGCCGGGTCGATGTCGGTGCTGATCGCGATCCCGGTGCGCGCAGCAGTGGCGTCCGCGAGCTGGGTCAGTGCGCGGGCCAGCCCGGCGCCGGCAAGGACCGCGGGATGCAACTCGAAGGTGGCCTCACGCATCTGGCGGGTGGCCGCGCGCAGCCCTTCCAGCGCCCGCGCCAAGTCCGGGTCCGGGTTCTTCTTCAGCGCTGCGGAGATGTCCTGGCGGGCCGTCAGAACCGACTGCAACGGACCGTCGTGGATGTACTCCGAGATGGTGCGGCGCTGCTCGTCGGAGGCATTCATGAGATCGGCGAGCAGCGCCCGCCGGGACACGCTCAACTGAGAGATCTCGTCGAGTTGTCGGCTCTGCGCGTAGACCGCCAGCCACACCGTGCAGCAGAGGAAGACGAATACCACCGATGCCAGCGCTGTGCGCCCGTAGCCGATCTGGGTCTGCATCACCGGGTCGGTGAAGATCTCGAAGGTGAACGTCGCCGCGATGATCACCAACGCGAAGGCGGCCCGCTGCCAGGACACGTCGAGCACCACCATGACGGGCAGCAGGGTCAGCGCAAGCAGGGGGACGTAGGCCCCGTCCGGGGAGGCGATCTCGAAGGCGATGAATATAGCGACGTCGAGGATCAGCAGGGCAAGCTGGATTCGCGCCAGCGCTAGGTCACGGGCCTTCGGTCCGAACAACACCACGGCCGCCCATATCGCGGCCATCGCGTAGAGCCACGGCACCAGGCCATAGGCCGGATACTTCGGTTTGAGCCCGACGTAGGTGGCGACGATCATCACTGCCGCCACGCCGATCCGGACCAGCGCCACGATCCGCAGCGCACCCAGCTCCCGGGCATGCCGGATCCGCGCGAGATCGGACGCTCCCGGTTCAGGTTTGGACTCGGGAGCGCCGGGCATCATGACACGATAGCGGCGTGGCGCAAGGTTCGGAGCCGGTGACGGTGGTGGTGGGTGACGACCACCCGATGTACCGCGAGGGCGTAGTCCGCGCGATGAAGGAAAGCGGGCGAATCCGGGTTCTGGCCGATGTGGGCGACGGCCGCGCGGCCCTGGCCTCGATCCGCGAGCACAAGCCCGCCGTGGCGCTGCTGGATTACCGGATGCCCGAACTCGACGGGCTGGCCGTGGTGACTGCGGTCGCCCGTGACAACCTGCCGACCCGGGTGCTGCTCCTGAGCGCCACCGAGGATCCGGCCACCGTGTACGAGGCGCTCGCTGCCGGGGCGGCGGGCTACCTCACCAAGGAATCCAACCGCGACGAGATCGTGGCCGCCGTGATCAGCTGCGCCAAGGGCGGCGGCTACGTGCCTGCTCACCTGGCCGGCGGGCTGGCCTCCGAGGTGCACCAGCGGTCCCAGGGCGACGCAACCCTGTTGTCGCCGCGGGAGTCCGAGGTCATCACGATGATGGCCGGCGGGCTGTCGGTGCCCGACATCGCTGCCCGCCTGCACCTGGCGCCGACGACCGTGCGCACTCACGTCCAGCGGCTGTACGAGAAGCTGGGGGTTTCCGACCGTGGTGCTGCGGTCGCCGAGGCGATGCGACGCCGCCTCGTCGAGTAAACGGGCCTCGTCGAGTGACGGGGCGTCAGCCTGAACCCGCAGGGACGGGAGCGGGACCCGCATGCAGGGAGAACAGTTGAGCGCAGACGAGGACACCGGCGAGACCCCGGGTCGGATAAGCCACTTTGCTGCGGAATACCTGCAGACCGTCGGCGCATTGCTGCAGCGCGTGCGTGACGAGCAACTGCCCAACGTGGAGGTCGCTGCCGAGCGGATCGCCGATTGCATCATCAGCGGAGGCCTCTGGCATGTGTTCGGTAGCGGGCACTCCCAACTCCTGGCGGCTGAGTTGTTCTACCGGGCCGGCGGCCTGGTACCGGTGAATGCCATTCTGGATCTTCCACTTTCGGTCATGATGCACGCTCGGCGATCCACCTGGCTGGAACGGGTCCCCGGCTACGCCGAACAACTGCTGCAGGACGAGCCGGTGAATACCGGAGATGTGATGCTGGTGATCTCCAATTCCGGGCGCAACGCGGTCCCCATTGAGATGGCGCTGGCCGCCAAAGCCCGTGGCGCCACGGTGCTGGCGCTGACCTCGGTCGACTTCTCGCGCCGGGTCAGTTCCCGGCATCCCAGCGGGCGGAAACTGCTCGACTGTGCCGATCTGGTCTTCGACAACTACGGCGTGGACGGTGATGCCGCCGTGCGCATTCCAGGCTGCCCCACTGCCGTGTCGGCCACCTCCACCGTCGTCGGCAGCGCGCTGTTGCAGGCGTTGGTGGCCGCCACCATCGCGGAATTGGAGCGGAGAGGTCACAGCGCGCCGGTGTGGCGCAGTGCCAACGGTGAGACCGGGGAGCACAGCAATGCGGCGTACCTGGCTGAGTATCAGGGCCTAATCAAGCGGCTGTGATGTCATATCGGTGCGTTTTCCGTTGTTGCCGTTATTGGTTCGCACCGGCGGGAGGACAGCGGACTTGGCGAGGTGGCGACGCAGAGGACCGTCGGACTCGTTGAACAGGCACGTGAGCGCGGCAAGAGTGGCGGGCAGATCAGCGCGGTCGGTGAGGTAGGTCCAGCGGTGCTTGTCGGGTAGGGCGAAGAACTGCTCGAAAAAACCCGGCACCTCCGTCGGCGGCAACCGCAGCAGCGCTTCCAGGCCGATGCGCCGGAAGTAGTGGATCATTCGCGCGTCACGTGGCCAGATGGTGTCGTGAGCGGCGGCAAGTGCGCTATCTGGACCATCCGGCAATCGCGCGGCAAGCGCACTGGCCACCTGCGGAGCCAGCCGGAGCGAGGCGGCCAGATTGAATCCGGTCGCGGGGTGAATCAATGGTGCGGCCGCACCGAAACCCAGCAGGCCGGCGCCGCGGTGCCGCGGATGATCGACCCGAAACGAGACTTTCTCGGATCGGGCGTCTTCCGGGGGTCGGATGCCGTGGTGGGCGAGCCGGGCCAGGAGTCGGCGGCGCAGCGTCGACAGCGGCAGCCCTGGGCGGCGCGCCAGCGAGGTTTCCTCCACCAGCACCTGGCCGCCGCCAAGGGGAACGACGTAGATGAAGGTGGGCCAGCCGGCCTCGCCGTGGTCGGGGCGCCAGTCCATGAACAACGCATCGCCAGGCCCTACAAGTGGTGCAACCAGGCCTTCATCGACGAACAGCCCATAAGCGGTCTGCGCGGCAGCCACCCGGCTCGACCGGGTCGGATCCAGGGGCCGCGCCTGACCACCCGCGTCGACCACCACCGAGGCCCGCAGGTGCGTTCCGTCGGACAGGGCGACGACCCCGGGTTCCGGCGATCCGACCGCGCGTCCGGCGTGGATATGGACGCCCGTCAGACGGTCGGCCAGATGCGCTTGAAGTGCCGGTACGTCGAGAACGGCGTATTCCCATCCCAGATCGTGCTCCGTCAGTGCGATCGCCCGACCGGCCGCCCGCGCCGCGACGACACCGTCCGGCACGTCGCTGGGCAACTCCGGGCTCCACATCCCGTAGGTCGCCGTCCACGCCTTGTCGGGCGCCGGGTCCAGCAACCCGGTACTCAGTCCGATGCGGGCGCAGGCGCCCGCCAGCGCCGTCCCCGCGGGGCCGCCTCCGACGACTAGAACGTCCATATGTGCCCATCGTGCCCGTTCGGTGCGAGCCGTCCAATCCCGTGCCGGTTGAATCGATGTCTATCAACCTAGACACTTGTCGATGAGCGGGCCCCGGGATTGCGGGTTACCTGGGCGAGGACGGCCCGCCAACGAAAGGGCGAACCCATGACGCAGACGACGATTCTGACCCTGGTCGGCAGCCTGCGGGCGGCATCCATCAACCGCCAACTCGCTGAATTGGCCGCCGAGTCGGCGCCGGACGGAGTGGTGCTGAGTATCCATGAGCGCCTCGATGAGTTGCCGTTCTACAACGAGGACCTCGACACCGAGAACCCGCCGGCGGCCGTGGTCGCCCTGCGAGCCGCCGCCGCGCAATCCGACGGCGCGCTGTTCGTCACCCCGGAATACAACGGGACCATCCCGGCCGTCCTCAAGAACGCCATCGACTGGCTCTCTCGCCCCTGGGGCGCCAGCGACCTGAAGGACAAACCCGTTGCCGTAATCGGTGCGGCCCAGGGTCGATACGGCGGCGCCTGGGCCCACGACGAAACGCGCAAGTCACTGGGAATCGCCGGCCCGCGGGTGGTCGACTCCATCAAACTCTCCCTGCCCGCGACAACCTTGGACGGCAAACACCCGCGGGACCATGCGGAGGTGGTCAGTGCCGTCCGCGACGCGGTCGGGGCGCTCACCGCCGAAGTCCGCGGAGTCGCACCGTAGCGCGACATGGACCGACGCCGTGGAAGCATAAGTTCATGACTTTGGCTGTCCGGCTCGCGTCCGCTCGTGACGTACCGGGCATTGCCGAACTGGAGGCACGTAACTACATCGGCAACCTCGACCCGGCCGACACCGGGGACGGATTCATTTCCGTGCTGCACTCACCGGAGTGGTTCGCCGGTGCCGTGGATGTCGGCGGAGTGCATGTCGCGGCGACCGAGGACGGCTCGGTGGCCGGGTTCATTGTCATCACCGCAGCACCGCATCCTGCGGCGGCCGGCCTGCCGCCGATCATCAAGGCCATGCTTGAACTTGCGGAGACCCTGGAAGTGAACGGCAAGCCGATCGCACGGCAGCGATTCGCTCTCCGCGGCCCGGTCTGTATCGACAAGACGGCTCGGGGCCGCGGGGTGTACTCCGAGTTCAACTCAGTCACCCGGCGGGCCTACCGTGACCGCTTCGACCTCGGGGTGCTGTTCGTCGCCGCGGGAAACCCGCGGTCGTTGCACACCACAACGACCAAACTCGGCGCACATCCGTTGGCCGAATTCGAGGCCGAGGGGCGGCGATATCACTTTCTGGCCTACGAGTTCGGTGACGGTGGCGAAGGTTTGGCGTCTAGTTCCTAGGTATGAGGCTGCGTTCGGCCAAGAGGCCCGCGCGTCAGCTTTCAAGCGCCGGGCGCATCGCGGCATGGTGGGTGATCATCGCGATCATCGCCTCAATGTCTTCTCGACCACGATCCGGATCGGGGTTCACGACGTACTGCATGATCAGTCCATCGATTCCGGCAATCACCAGCCGCGCAAGCCGGCGAGCGTCGACGGGTGTGGCGGCTCGTTGGAGCCATCCGGCAACGACGTCGGTGTACCGCTCGTACTGCCAACGGGCCAGCTCCTCAAGTCCCGCGGTCCGCAGTGCGTAGGTCGTGAGTTCGTATTGGGTCAACTGCACACCTTCGGCGTCGCCGA
>CAXNJA010000143.1:0-6405 GCA_964202555.1 Mycobacterium sp. | reverse complement strand
TCGGGTGAGGCTGCGCTCGGTCTCGGCGTAGGAGGCCAAGCTGCGCTTGCCAGTCACCAGGTCGGCATTGCCGTTGCGCAGCATGGCCAGTGCGGGGTCGACGTTGACCGGGGCGATGTTCATGTCGGCGTCGACGTAGAACCGGTAGTCGCCGGTGGCGGCGAGCATGCCGGAGCGCACGGCCCCGCCCTTGCCCTGGTTCTGCGGCAGCCGGTTCAGCCGAATGCGGGGATCGCGGCTGGCGGCGGACTCCACCAGATCCGGGGTGCCGTCGCGGCTGCCGTCGTCGGACACCACAACCTCCACCGACCCGCCGAAACCGTCCATCCAGGCCGACCAACCCGCCAGGGTCGGGGTCAGGCGCCGCTCCTCGTTGTAGGCGGGAATCACTATGGAAAGGTCCATGAGTGGATGTTTCCAGAACTGGCGCCGTCGAATGGGGCTAATCGTTGGCGGGGGTCATCGTGGGCAGGCCTACAGTGACTGCCATGGCAACACCGACGCGGCCGATGATCGCGCCGTCGATCCTCTCCGCCGACTTCGCCCGCCTGGCCGAGGAGGTGGCGGCCATCGAAGGTGCGGACTGGGTGCACGTCGACGTGATGGACGCCCACTTCGTACCCAACCTGACATTGGGCCTGCCCGTGGTGGAAAGCCTGCTGCGGGTCACCGACATCCCGATGGACTGCCATTTGATGATCACCGATCCCGGCCGCTGGGCACCCGGCTACGCCGAGGCCGGCGCCCACAACGTCACCTTCCACGCCGAGGCCACCGACGACCCGGTTGCGGTGGCCCGCGACATCCGTGCCGCCGGCGCCAAAGCGGGACTGTCGATCAAACCGGGCACCCCGCTGGAGCCCTACCTCGGGATCCTGCGCGACTTCGACACCCTGCTGGTGATGTCGGTGGAACCAGGGTTCGGCGGGCAGAGTTTCATCTCCGAAGTGCTCTCGAAAGTCTCTGCAGCGCGCCGACTCGTCGACGCCGGCGAGTTGACGATCCTCATCGAGATCGACGGCGGGATCAACGCTGACACCATCGAACAGGCCGCCGAAGCCGGAGTGGACTGCTTCGTGGCCGGCTCGGCGGTCTACGGCGCCGGGGATCCCGCCGCGGCGGTGGAGGCGCTGCGCCGTCAGGCCGGCGCGGCCTCGCCCCATCTGCGGGTATGACCGCGCCGGTCCAGATCGCCGCCGCCATGGCACTGGCGGTGCGTCACGCGCAGACGGTCAAGGGACGCACGTATCCCAATCCTCCGGTGGGGGCGGTCATTCTCGGTGCCGACGGTGATGTCGCCGGCGTGGGAGCCACCGAACCCGCCGGCGGCGCGCACGCCGAAGTGGTTGCTCTGCGCGCGGCCGGCGACCGGGCGGCGGGCGGCACCGCGGTGGTCACCCTTGAGCCGTGCAACCATCACGGACGTACCCCGCCGTGCGTGGACGCGCTACTGGACGCCGGCGTGGCAGCCGTGGTGTACGCGGTGGCCGATCCGAACCCGATCGCCGCGGGCGGAGCGCGTCGATTGCACGGGGCGGGTGTTGCGGTCACCGGCGGAATGTCCGCCGAGGAGGTCGCCGCAGGCCCGCTGCGGGAATGGCTGCACAAGCAGCGCACCGGTTTGCCTTACGTCACCTGGAAGTTCGCCACCAGCATCGACGGGCGCAGCGCCGCGGCCGACGGTTCCTCGCAGTGGATCACCAGCGCGGCTGCACGCGCCGACGTGCACCGGCGGCGGGCCGCCGCTGATGCCATCATCGTCGGTACCGGGACGGTGTTCGCGGACAATCCGACCCTGACCGCCCGGCTGCCCGACGGGTCGCCAGCCCCCCAGCAGCCACTGCGGGTGGTTGTCGGGCAGCGTGAGGTTCCGCCGGAATCCAATGTGCGCAATGGTGATTCGCCGACCGTCATGCTGCGCACCCGTGATCCGCACGAAGTCATTCATGCGCTCGCCGACCGCACCGATGTCCTGCTGGAAGGTGGCCCGACACTGGCGGGTGCTTTTCTGCGTGCCGGGGTGGTGCACCGCATCCTGGCCTATGTCGCACCGATCCTGCTCGGTGGGCCGGTAACGGCGGTCGATGACCTCGGCGTGGCCAGCATCGCCCACGCACTGCGTTGGCACTACGACGGTGTCGAGCAGATCGGCCCGGACCTGCTGCTGAGCATGGTGCCTGGTGGTCCCGCGCTCTAGCTGCTGCGCTCCAACGCTTTGTGCTCGATGAGGTCGCGGGATCCGCTGGCGCCCAACTTCTCCCGGAACGCTTGAACGGTGTAGCCGACGACGGTGGCGTCGGTGCGGGCCCTGGCGCCGGCGGACCGGGGGAGCGCGAACAGTGGTCCCATCTCACCGAAGTATTCACCTGCCCGGGCAACTTTGAGCAATTCCTCACCACCGCTTGGCAACTGGCGAATCAACTCGACTTCTCCCGCGGACACCGTGTAGATGGAGTCGCCCATGGTGCCCTGCTCGAACAGCATCTCACCGGCTGCCAGTTCCACCGTCTCAGGTTCGTGGTCGGTGGCCGACATGTGCGGCACGAGTTCGACCACCCGGTCGGCCAAGGGCAGCATCCGGGAGTCGTGGGTGGCCACCACCACCACCCGCTCACCGGAGGCCAGTTCGCGGATCAGTCGCAGCACCTCCTCGACCTGGATGTAGTCCAGGTGCGCGGTGGGTTCATCGGCGATGAGCAGCGGCGGGTCCAATGCGATGGCCCGGGCCACGGCCACTCGTTGCTGCTGTCCACCGCTCATATCGCCGGGCCGGTGGTGCATCCGCTCGGCGAGGCCGACCCGGGTCAGCAGTTCGGCGGCCCGTTTGTGCGACTGCGCGCGGCTCATCCGGGCCGCCCGCATCGGCACTATGACGTTCTCGATCGCCGTCAGGCTCGGCACCAGATTGAATGCCTGGAAGACGATTCCCACCGTGTTGCGGCGGTATGCCGCGAGCTCCCGCTGATCCAGCGCGGTCACGTCGACGTCGCCGAATTCGATCCGTCCGTCGGTGGGCTTGAGTATCCCTCCCAGGCAGGACAGCAGCGTCGTCTTCCCACATCCACTGGGGCCCAACAGAATTACCAGTGATCCCTGGCCGATGTCGAGGTTGAGGCCGTCGATGGGTCGCACGGTGTCCTGGCCGCTGGAGTACTCCATGACCAGGTCTTTGATCCGTAGGTCTGCCATGATTCAGGGCCCTCCGAATGCCATTGCCGGATCGACGACGACCGCGCGCCGCAGCCCGGCCAGGCTGGCCAGTACACCGATGGTGATCGCCACGATCGGCAGCAGGATGAACGCGATCCGCGGGATGTCCACCCGCATCGGGAACAGTGGGCCCAGCAGAACCGATAGCACCCCGCCCAGCAGGGCGGAGAGCACCGCGACGATGACGGCCTGCATCGCCAGCCCGGCCAGGATGGATCGGGTGGGCACACCGACGGCTTTGAAGACCGCGAAGTCGCGGGTGCGCTCGAGTGCGGACATGTAGATCATCGAGCCGACGATCATCCCGGCCACCACCCACAACAGTCCGGCCATCAAACTCATCGCCTGCCGCGCCCCGGTGAGTGCCCGCAGCAGGTCGTCGACCGCGCCGTCGCGGTCAACGAGTCGATAGCCACTGGGCGCCCGGTCGGGCGATCCGATGACGCCGATCGAGGAGATCAGCGACTGCCCGGAGAACAGCAGTTTCTGAGCACCGGTGACGGTGAGGAACACGTTGGACTGACCGGCCAGTGCGGTGGAGTCGTCGACGATGCCGACGATCTGCAGGTTGCGGGAGCCGACTTCGACGGTCGCGCCGATGGGGCGCTCCATGGTGCTCGATACCGCGGTCTCATGCGCTTCGATCGGCGCCCGGCCGTCCATCATGGCCGGCATTCCCGGTCCCTTTTCCGGGGCGCCGAACACATTGACGCTGCGCGCAGATCCCTTGTCGTCGGGCATGGTCGCGCTGCCGTACACCAGAGGGACCGCGACCTCGACCCCCGGAACCTGCAGTTTGGTGGCCGGGAACGCCGAGGAACCCAGGAAGGGGCCGGTGGCACCGGTTTTCACCAGGAAGGCGTCGAGGCCAAGGGAATCCACGGTCCGGGTTGCCTCGACCCGGAATCCGTTGGCCAGTCCGGTGAGAACCAACGTCATGGCGAAAACCAGGCCGGTGCCGACGATGGCGATCACGAATCGGCGCTTGCGCCACTGCAGGTCGCGCAGTGCCGCAGTCAGCACGTTGTTCCCAGCATGGGGGCGAGGGTACCGACCTGACGGGCCGCCCGGCGTTGGCTTTCACCAATTGGGCGCCCAGCGGTCAAGGCCGTGCCGCGTGGCGTGCCGCGTGGTGGACGTCGTCGTCGTCGCCGCCGGCGGCTTGGGCTTGCCGGCTGCCGAGGAACAGCGCGATCGCCGCCCCGGCCAGACACACGATCATGGTGATGAAAAAGATTGAGCCGTACTGCATGGCGAATGCGGTGCGGTATCTCTCCGCCTCGGCGGCGATCCGGGTCGCCAGATTGTCTCCCCCCGCCTTCGGCAGGTCGGCCAGGATCTGGTTGAACCGGTACAGACCCCAGGCGGTCAATGCCGCGACGCCGATCAGCATGCCGGTCATCCGGGCCACCACCACCAGCGAGGAGGCGATGCCGTGCTGCGCGGCGGGTACCACCCGAAGAGCGGTCGACGTCAGCGGACCGATCACCAGGCCGAGCCCGAAACCGGCCAGTGCCAGATCGGTGTCGAATACCGGCAGGGACAGCGGTCCGAGTTCGTGGCGGGTGGAGAGCACGTCGACCCCCCAGTGCGACACCAGCCAGTAGGCGAATGCGGCGATCAGCATGCCCGCCACGGTCACCGTCCGGTCACCGAGCCGGGCGGCCAGCCAGCCACCGGCCAGGGCGCCGACCGGCAGGGCGGCCAGAAAGTGCAGCAGCAGCAAGGCGGCGCCGGTCTGATCCCTGCCCAGTACCCCCTGACCGAACAGCTCGACGTTGACCAGGGTGACCATCAGCGCGGCGCCGGCGCACATCGAGGTGGCCAGCGACGACAGGAACGGGCCGAACCGGATTCCGCGCGGTTCGATCAACCGGGTGCGGGCGAAGCGTTCCCACACCGCGAAGGCGATCGCGGCCACGAAGGCGCCGATCAGCAGGGGCGGTCCGTAACTCGGCAGGATCTGCTTGCCGTCTGGGGCCGGGTTGTACAACGCCCACACCGCCAGGCCCAGCGCCAGCGCCAGCAGTACACCACCGACGACGTCGACCCGTTCCGGTTCCGCGCTGCGCTCGTGGGACGGCAGGCTGAAGTGGATCAACACCATCGCGATCAGCGCGAGTGGCACGTTGATCCAGAACACGTCGCGCCAGGTGTTGAGCAACCACACCACGCCGATCCCGTAGAGCGGACCCAGCACGCTGCCGAGTTCCTGGGCGGCTCCGATGCCGCCGAGTACCTGTGCCCGGTTACGCGCCGACCAGAGGTCGGCGGCCAGGGCCAGGGTCACCGGCAGCAGGGCGCCGCTGGCGACGCCCTGAATGAATCGGCCGATGACCAGCACGGTCAGGTCGTCGGCCATCGCGGTGATGACCGAGCCGAGCGCGAACCCCGCCAGGCTGGCCTGCAGGACGAATTTGCGGCCCAACCGGTCCGAGAGCCTGCCCAGCAGCGGCATCGCGGCGATATAGCCCAGCAGATACCAGGTGATGATCGGGGTGACCTGTTGAATCTTGTTGATCGGGATACCGACCGACTTCATGATGTCGACCATGATCGTGACGACGACGTAGGTGTCGAGCGCCCCGAGCAGGACAGCCAGGCTGCCCGCCCCGATCGCGATCCGCCGACTGCGCCCGGTGGTCGTCTCGGGGTCAGTGGCCGTAGTGGCAGCCTGCGGCATCACACCGCCGGCTTGGTGACGGTGACGGGTTTGTCCCACTCGGACAGCGTCATCGCCACAGAGTTCCCGGCGCTCTGCTCGACCTGAGCCTGCACCAGTTGGTGGGGGGCGTCTTTCTCAATCCACACCGTCGCCGGCAGCGGGCCACCGGCCTTGAGTTGGGGGATCAGCTTGTTGACTGCGTCCGGGCCGGCCTTGCCGGTGATCCGAACGGTCGAAACCCCGTCGATGGTCTCGAAGCGTTCGGCCTTGGCCTCGGACAGACCGGCCAGTATGTTGGCCAGGCCGGTGTTGGGGTTGAGGATCACCGACGGGTCGTAAATGTCGGCGGCCGGACCCATGTCCAGCCAGTTGTTCGGGGTCAGCGCGGCGAACAGGGTGCCGTCGACGACCACCAGTTCGGCGTCGATGTCCGATCCGCCCATCGTGATCTTGGCGTTGCCCTGCACCGCCGTGGCGGGCACGTTGGTCAGGTCCGCGGACAGCGTCTTCACCGGCAGGCCTTCGACCTT
>CAXNJA010000142.1:0-6427 GCA_964202555.1 Mycobacterium sp. | reverse complement strand
ACCATCGCCCCGATGAACCCGGAATGCGCGGTGCTGAGCGCCAAACCGGCGAGGTTCTGCGCCAGCATCGATACCCCGATCACCAGCGCCAGCCAGGCCAGCGATCCGCGCGGCGCCGACAGATAGAGGTAGAGCCCGACGGCGATCACCGCCACCGCCGCATACGTCGACCATGACCCCATCGGCGTCGACGGATCCTGCGGGGTCACCTGCCCGGCGATCCGCACCCCGATGAACACGCCGTAGACCAGCAGCCCCAGTTGCGCGATGCCGTAGATCACCCGGCTGGATCCGGAGATGATCTTGCCGCTGGCCAGTTCGATGGCCCCGATCACCAGCGCCATGCCGGGCAGGGTGGCGATCAGCGCGGGGGTGATGATCGGTAGCAACCCGTCGTGGGCGACATCGGCGACGAACCAGGTGCCCAGCAGGGTCACCACCACCGCCGACAGGGTGGGCAGGATGGGCCCCAGTCCGGGGAACGGGCGGCTGAGTTGCACGATCAACCCGACCACCAGGCCCAGGAACAGATGCGCCAGCAGCGCACGCCAGGACGGTTCGACCACCATCCCGAACCCGACGGTGGTCAGCGCGTAACCCACGACGGTGGCCACCGCCCCGAAGCGCGGCGGCGCGGTACGCGCGGCGTGCACGGCCGCGACGGCGTCCTGCGGGCTGATCGCCCCGGCTGCGGCCTTCGCGGCGATCTCGTCGATGCGGGCGGCCATGTCGAACAGCCCGGAGATCTGTACCGAGCTTTCCATCTGGTGGGTGGCGGTCCCGATCTGGATGAACAGCATGGTCGGCAGCACCGCCACCTGCACCGGCTCAGTGGTGTAGCGGGCGGCGATGTCGAGCAGCCGCTGCTCGACCAGCTGGATCGGTTGGGAGCATTCGACCAGCGCAGCGCCGATCTCGCGGAGCATCGCCGCGACATCGTCGGGGGGGTAATGGTCCGGCGGCGCTATCGGCGGCGGAACGGATTTGCCGAACGCGTCGGTCAACCAGCGGGCCATGCAGCCATGATGGCTAACCCGACCTCCAGACCGGCGGGGGCGCGATCTCCGGCGGCGTCACCAGCGTTTCCGGCGACAGCGCCTGCTCGAGCGCCGGCTCGAGTGCGAGTTCGTCGGCGAGTTGCTCGGAACTGGCCACCGGCGCATGCAACTGCTTTTCCACGATGTTCATCGCCAACCGCGCGTACACCCACTGGCTGGTGGTGGTCAGCTGGCTGCGACTGTGCGAGGTGAAGGTCAGGATCCAGCTGAACAGCGTGCTGAGCCGGTTCTTGAATCCGACCAGGTACACCAGGTGCAGGAAAAGCCATGAGAGCCAAGCGATGTAGCCGCCGAACTCCAGCTTGCCGACCTGGGCCACCGCGTGGTGGCGGGAGATGGTCGCCATGCTGCCCTTGTCCCAGTAGCTGAACGGCTCGCGGAAGTCCGGGTTGTCCCGGCCTTTGAGATCGTTCTTGATGTGCTTGGTGACGTACTTGGCGCCCTGGATGGCGCCTTGGGCGACGCCGGGCACGTCGGGCACCGCCATCATGTCGCCGACGACGAACACGTTCGGGTGGCCCTTGACGGTCAGATCGGGTTCGACGACCACGCGGCCGGCGCGGTCCACCTCGGTGCCGTCGGACTGCTCGGCGAGCATCGCGCCCAGCGGGCTGGCCTGAACCCCGGCCGCCCACACCTTGCAGGCGCACTCGATGCGGCGCTCCTCGCCGGTCTCCTTGTCCTTGACCATGACGCCCATGTAGTCGACATCGGTGACCACCGAATTGCCGTACACCTCGACGCCCATCTTCTCCAGTCGCCGTTGGGCCTTGCGGCCGAGGTTCTCCCCCATCGGCGACAGGATGAACGGCGATCCGTCAAACAGCATCACCCGGCATTCGGCCGGGTCGATGGTGCGAAACGCCCCGGGCAGGGTCTTCTGTGCCAGTTCGACGATCTGGCCGGCCAACTCCACCCCGGTGGGTCCGCCGCCGACCACCACGAACGTCAGTCGGCGCGCGCGTTCGGCGGGATCGGTGGTGACCTCGGCCGCTTCGAAGGCGCCCAGGATGCGGCCACGCAGTTCCAGGGCGTCGTCGATGGTCTTCATACCGGGGGCGAAGGTGGCGAAGTGGTCGTTGCCGAAGTAGTTCTGTTCGGCACCTGCCGCGACGACCAGATAGTCGAAGGGCAGCACGGTCTCCATGGTTCCCAGCCGGGAGGTGACGACCTGGTTGTGCAGATCGATGTTCTCGACGTCGCCGAGCAACACCTGGCAATTCTTGACATTCTTGAGCACCAGACGGGTGGTCGGCGCGATGTCACCGACCGAGAGGATCCCGGTGGCCAACTGGTAGAGCAGCGGCTGGAAAAGGTGGCTGGTGGTCTTGGCCACCAGGGTGACGTCGGCCTTGGCCCGTTTGAGCGACTTGGCGGCGGTCAGCCCGCCGAAACCGGAGCCGATGACGACCACCCGCGGGCGATGAGCGGGCAGAGCGGGACTGGCCATGAGCAATTCCTCTGTGTTTGCGGGGGGACCTGGCGTCCGGGCAGCTCAGGTTAACCCCCGACGTGCCGTTCCGGATCGAATCCGCCGAGCTTTAACGCGCGTTAACGCCCCGTTCGCTCAGCAATTTATTACCCTCTACAAATGACCCCATCAGGACTGCCTTCATCGACCGTGCGCGCCTCCTGGACGATCGGCCGAGTTGGCGCCCTCGCGGTGGCGCTGGGGGTAGGGGTCGGCATGTTCGGCGGGCTGGGTACCGCCTTTGCCGACACCGACGTCAGCGGTGCGGACAGCGGACGTTCATCGTCGTCGAGCGGCCAGGAGTCGGGGGGCTCGGCGGCCACATCGGACTCGTTGGACTCGTTGGACTCGTCGGACTCGTCGGACTCGGCCGCACCGGCCCGGCGGGGCGAGTCGAACGGGCTGCGCGCCACCACGATCCGCCGCGGCGCGACGGCCGCTGCCGCAGACCCCGAAGACGATCTCGCGGCGACCCCCGAGGATCTCCCGCCGCCGGCCGCCGAGCCGGCGAACCTGCCGGCTGTGCCCGCCCAGACACTGCCCGCCCAGACACTGCCCGCGCCGCGTCCCGCCGCGGCACTGCAGTCATCCGCGGCGGCGCCGGCCACCCCGGCATCCGCCAACGACAGTTCCCCAGTGCCGGCGCAGAACCCGGCACAAGCCGCCACGCAGGCATCAGCACAGGCCTCGAGCAGTTCGTCGCAGAACACCATCACGATCTCCGAAGAGGTCACCTGGGGCGGCACATTCCGGGGCAAGGAGTACCCGGGGATTCTGGTCGGCACCCTCAACGCGCAGTCACCGCTGCCGCTGACCTACACCCTGGTCTCCGACCCCAACATGGGCGGCAAGCTGGGCTCGCGCGCCAACACCGCGCCCTCCAACGTCGTGTTCGGCCCGCAGGGTGAGTTCTTCTACATCCCCTCAGCCGCCACACTGACCGAGCCGGGCAAGATCGAAAGCTTCAAGGTCCTGGTGGCCGAGACAACCCCCTTCGACGAATTCCTCACGAGCCTGCCGTTGCTCGGCATGCTCAATGCCAGTCTGATCACCGCCCTGCACCGCACGCCGATCCTCGGCAACCTGCTGGCACCGCTGATCGGCGCCTCGGAAGTGGTGACCTTCAACGTCGAGCCCTACAAGCTGGCCCTCGACCCCAACAACCCGGCCAAGCAGCGGCCGACGGCGTTCACCACCACGGTGGCCTCCTTCGACGGTTTGATGGTCAGCACCAACTACTTCCCGTCCACCAAGGTGGCTCTGGGACTTGTGGATTCGGCGCCGACGGTGCTCAACGGGCCCGGCCTGGGCGCGCCCGGCAACACCGACGTGCCCAACCCGTACGCGCAGTTGAGCCTGTTCCCGTCCCTGGATGTCCCCACTCCCCGTAGCGACCAGTTCGGCAGCCTCACACCGGGATTGCCCGTGCTGCGCGACGGTAAGTGGGAGCCGACAGACAGCTCGCTGAGCTACGACGGCGGCGTGGGCTACAACGTCATCACCTGGGATCCGCGCGGCGAGTGGGATACCCGGGACCGCAAGTTGCCGGGCCTGCAGATCGACAACCCGTTCTTCGAGGGTCGCGACGCCTCGGCGATCATCAGTTGGGCCTCCAGCGCCGCCAATCCTGCGCGCACCCAGGTGAAGATGGAATCCCCCGGCGACCCGCTGATCGGCATGGTGGGCGGCTCGTACGGCGGCGGAATCCAGTGGGTGACCGCCGCGACCGACCCGCGGGTGGACGCGATCGCCCCGCAGATCTCCTGGAACTCACTGATCAGTTCGCTCTACCCCAACACCAACCAGTTCAAGACCGGCTGGGGTTCGATCCTGCTGCTGGCCCTGGCCGCCAGCGGCGCCCAGATCAACCCGCAGATCTACGCCGGCATCGGCACCGGGGTGACGCTGGGCTGGCTGAGCGAAACCGCGCAGGCGGTGCTGTCCAGTGCCGGCCCGACCGCGCTGCTGAACAACATCGACATCCCGACGCTGATCTTCCAGGGCATGGAGGACGGGCTTTTTCAGTTGCAGGAGTCGGTGACCAACGCCGAGTCGATCTACGACAACCCCGGCGCCACAACGAAATTGGTGTGGTTCTGCGGTGGCCACGGAACCTGCACCACCCCGCTCAACCCCGACCAGGATGACCGGGGTCTGATCGACAACCTCAAGTGGCTCGACCAGTACCTGGCCGGCAGCGGCACCCCGGCCGAGGGCATCCCGGCATTCCAATGGTATGACCAGATGGGCTTCTACTACTCCTCGGACAAGCTGCCGTTCGAGCCCGGCTTCAACCTGCCGCAGCCCTACTCCACTGCGGCCAACGGCGGCCTGCTGGGCGTGTGGCCGCTGCTGGGCGGTTCCGGCCCCGGCCGGGTGGAGGGCGTCTCCCCGCTGCTGACCTTCCCCAACGCCACCCCGGCCTGGAATGCGTTGAACACCACCGTGACTGTCCCGGCGGACTCCCAGGTGGTGGGCGCACCCGAGTTGAGCTTCACCTATCAGGGCCTGGGGACCAGCCGCACGGTGTACGCGCAGCTGATCGACGAGACCACCGGCAAGGTGCTGCAGAACCTGGTCACCCCGATCCCGGTGGTCCTCGACGGCCGGGAGCGCACGGTGAGCATTCCGTTGGCCAACATCGCCTATACCTCCACCGGCGGCTCGCTGAGGTTGCAGATCACCAGTTCGGCGACCAACTTCGAGAACTTCACCTCCTACGGGCTGGTGAACATCTCCGACGTCACCTTGGACCTGCCGATCGTGGCCTGATCGTTGCGGGGTCCCTTTCCCGAGCCGGCAGGCCGACCTGAAAGATTGCACCCAGAACCGAGGAGCGGGCATCCATGAGCAGTGATCCGAGAAGCGCCGGCGGTGATCCGAGAAGCGACGTGATCAATCGCCAGTACGAGCGGTGGACCTACCCCCAACCGATCACTGACATACCGACCTGGCTGACCTCCAGCTGGCAGTGGTACGACCCCACTCACGCCCATCCGATCCTGTGGCCGGACCGGGGTTACCGCTCCGATATGGACATCCTGATCGCCGGCTGCGGCACCAATCAGGCTGCGGTTTTCGCCTACAACAATCCCGAGGCCAAGGTCGTCGGGGTCGACATCAGTCAGGCTTCGCTGGATCATCAGCGGTTCCTGAAGGACAAGTACGGTTTGGCCAACCTCGAATTGCATCTGCTGCCTATCGAGCAATTGCCCACGCTGGGGCGTCAATTCGATCTGGTGGTGTCCACTGGCGTGCTGATGGTGATGGCTGACCCATTGGCCGGAATGACGGCGCTCGCCGAATGTGTGCGCCCCGATGGAGCCGTCGCGATCATGGTGTACGCGAAGTACGGCCGGGCAGGCGTCACGCTGCTGCAGTCGGTGTTCCGTGAACTCGGGCTCGGCCAGGACGAGGACTCGGTCGCGATGGTGCGCTCGGCGGTATCACAGTTGGGGCCCGACCATCCGGTGCGCAGCTATTTCAAGATCGCAAACGACCTGGAATACGACGCCGGCCTGGTGGACACCTTCCTGATCGGTCGAGAACTCACCTACAGCGTCGACGACTGCCTGGAACTGATCGAGGGGGCCGGACTGGTTTTCCAGACCTGGTTGACGAAAGCGCCCTACTACGCCCACCATTTCTTCGAGCCGGGCAACGAGTTCTACGCCGCCGTCAATGCCCTACCTGATGCACAGCAGTGGTCGGTCATGGATCGGTTCAGGGCGACCAACGGCTGCCACTTCTTCGTAGCCTGCCGACCCGAGCGGCCGAAGGAGAGCTACGTCATCGACTTCGCAAGCACCGCAGCGCTCGAGTACGTGCCGGTGTTCCGGAAGAACTGCGGGTTTCAGGGCGATGTGGTTTTCCGCCCGGATTGGCGAAAGAAGTTGGC
>CAXNJA010000141.1:0-6446 GCA_964202555.1 Mycobacterium sp. | reverse complement strand
GCCAGGACTCCGATCAGGTCGTCGCGCGGATCGGCGGCGGCCTGCCGAAGACGGTCGGCGAGATAACCGCTCAACTCGGCGATGGCCGTCATCGAGGCGGCCAGTTCGTCCCCCGCCATCAGACCGTCGAGGAGTTGGGTGCTGGCATATCCCCACCGCGCAAGCTGGGCTGCATCGGCTTCCGGAACGCCGATCAGGTCCGCGACGATCACCATCGGCAGCTGGTTGGCGACAGCGTCCATCCATTCCAGGGTGCCGTTGTCATCGGCTGCGGCCCAGAGCTTTTCGAAAACCGAGACGACAAGGGGTTCCAGTGTCTGCACCCGTCTGGCCGTGAATTGGCCCAGCAGCAGCTTGCGATGCGCAGCGTGCACCGGGTCGTCCGCGGTGACCAGAATGTGAGTCGGATCGCCCAGGCCGCCCATCGCAAACGCCCCGATCCCGGCCTCCGGGGTGAAGGTCATCGTCGCGGTGAGGTTCGACGAGAAGGTCTCCGGGCGGTTAACCACCTCATGGATCGCGGCCCAGTCGCTGACGAGGTAGAACTCGGAGTCCCCAAGCCGGTGGACACCACCCCCCTCCCGCAGGCGGCCGTACAGCGGGTAGGGGTCCTGGATTGCTGCGTCACCGAAGAACTCGGCCGGGTCAAGCACCGCGGTCATACCGTTGACCTTAGAGCCCCGGCGCCTTCCTGCTCGAGATTGCCGATACCCAGGTGGCGTCGCCACCGAAAATGAAGCCACGCAGGGGTTCTCTCGAACTTTCCCTGCGTGGCTTCAATTTCGATGCGGCCAGGTGGCCCGGCGCTGCGGGACGGTGGCCCCCGGCGCTACGCCGTCTCGGTGATGGGCCGGTCCACCCAGCTCATCAGCTTGCGCAACTTGGCGCCGGTGACCTCGATGGGGTGCTCGGCGTTGCTCTTGCGCAATCCCTCAAGTTCGGAGTTGCCGCCCTCGACGTTGGCGACCAGGCGCTTGACGAATGTGCCGTCCTGGATTTCGGTCAGGATCTGCTGCATCCGCTTCTTGGTGTCGGCGTCGATGACCCGCGGGCCGGACAGATAGCCACCGAACTCCGCGGTGTCGGACACCGAGTAGTTCATCCGGGCGATGCCGCCCTCATACATCAGGTCGACGATCAGCTTGAGTTCGTGCAGCACCTCAAAGTACGCCAGTTCGGGGGCGTAGCCCGCCTCGACCATGACCTCGAAGCCGGTCTTGACCAATTCCTCGGTGCCGCCGCACAATACGGCCTGCTCACCGAACAGGTCGGTCTCGGTCTCGTCCTTGAAGGTGGTCCTGATGACACCGGCGCGGGTGCCGCCGATGCCCTTGGCGTAGGACAGCGCCAGAGCCAGACCGTTTCCGGTCGGGTCCTGCTCGATGGCCACCAGGCAGGGCACACCCTTGCCGTCGACGAACTGGCGGCGCACCAGATGTCCGGGACCCTTGGGGGCGACCATGCCGATGGTGACGTCGGCCGGCGGCTTGATCAAGCCGAAATGGATGTTCAGACCGTGGCCGAAGAACAGCGCATCGCCGGCCTTGAGGTTAGGCGCGATGTCGTTTTTGAAGATCTCGGCCTGGGCGGTGTCGGGCGCCAGCAGCATGATCACGTCAGCCCACTTGGCGACCTCAGCCGGGGTGTCGACCTGCAAGCCCTGCTCTTGCACCTTGGCCCGGGACTTGGAGCCCTCCTTGAGGCCGACCTTCACCTGAACGCCGGAGTCGCGCAAGCTCAGCGAGTGCGCGTGGCCCTGGCTGCCGTAACCGATCACCCCGACCTTGCGGCCCTGGATCACCGACAGGTCGGCGTCGTCGTCGTAGAACATCTCGATTGCCTGGTCTTGAGTTGGCACCGTTGAGTTTCCTTCTTTTCGTTTCTCGTGTTGTGCTTACTTCGCGTTCGTCATACCGCGCGGGCCGCGCGATAGTGCTACCACACCGGACTGCACCGTCTCCTTGATGCCGTACGGTTCGAGCACCCGCAGCAGCGCTTCCAACTTCTCCTCGGTGCCGGTGGCCTCGATGGTCAGCGACTCGGTGGAGACGTCAATCACTTTGGCGCGGAACAGGTTCACCGCCTCGATGACCTGGCCGCGGTTGCCGGCGTCGGTGCGGACCTTGATCAGCGCCAGTTGTCGGGCAACCATGTTGCCGTCCTCCTGCTCGACGATCTTGATCACATTGATCAGTTTGTTCAGCTGCTTGGTGATCTGCTCGAGCGGAGTCTCCTCGGCGGTGACGACGATGGTCATCCGAGACATGTCCTTCTGGTCGGTGGGTCCCACCGCCAGGGACTGGATGTTGAACCCACGACGGGAGAACAGCGCGGCCACCCGCGCGAGCACGCCGGGCTTGTCCTCAACGAGCACCGAGAGGGTATGGGTCACCGTCCGGGGAGAACTGGCGGGCATCAGGCGCGTCCTTCTGAATTGTCCTCGTCGAACAGCGGGCGGATGTTGCGCGCCGCCATGATCTCGTCGTTGCCGGTACCGGCGGCAACCATCGGCCAGACCTGGGCGTCGGCGCCGACGATGAAGTCGATCACCACCGGGCGGTCGTTGATCGCGCGCGCCTGGTTGATCACGTCGACGACGTCTTCTTCACGCTCGCAACGCAATCCGACGCATCCCAGCGCCTCGGCGAGCTTGAGGAAGTCCGGGATGCGCTGGCTGTGGGTAGCCAGGTCGGTGTTGGAGTAACGCTCGCCGTAGAACAGCGTCTGCCACTGGCGGACCATGCCGAGGTTGCCGTTGTTGATCAGGGCCACCTTGATCGGCACACCCTCCACCGCGCAGGTGGCCAGTTCCTGGTTGGTCATCTGGAAACAGCCGTCTCCGTCGATGGCCCACACCTCGGTGTCCGGGCAGGCCATCTTGGCGCCCATCGCCGCGGGGACGGCGTAGCCCATGGTGCCCAGGCCCCCGGAGTTCAGCCAGGTGCGCGGCTTCTCGTAGGAGATGAACTGCGCGGCCCACATCTGGTGCTGGCCGACTCCGGCGACGTAGATGGCGTCCGGACCAGCGATCTTGCCGAGTGTCTCGATGACGTATTCCGGGCTCAGGCTGCCATCGCTCTGCGGCCCGTAACTGAGCGGGAACTTCTCGCGCAGTCCGTTGAGGTAGGACCACCACTCGGCCAGGTCGGGGTCCCCAACCCCCTCGTTGCCGATCCGGTCGTCCCCGCCGGGCCGGCGCCGCAGCATGTCGATCAGGTCCCGGATGACGGATTTGATGTCGCCGACGATCGGGACGTCGGCGTGCCGGTTCTTGCCGATCTCGGCCGGGTCGATGTCGGCGTGGATGACTTTGGCGTCGGGGGCGAAGGTGGACAGCTTGCCGGTGACCCGATCGTCGAACCGGGCGCCGAGGGTGATCAGCAGGTCGCTGCGCTGCAGGGCGGCCACCGCGGCCACCGTGCCGTGCATCCCGGGCATGCGCAGGTTCTGCGGG
Source organism: Mycobacterium sp. (assembly GCA_964202555.1). Classification (GTDB taxonomy): domain Bacteria; phylum Actinomycetota; class Actinomycetes; order Mycobacteriales; family Mycobacteriaceae; genus Mycobacterium. The sequence continues at coordinate 2,992 of CAXNJA010000141.1, read as the reverse complement.
TGGCTGTCGGGGAACGCGCCGCGGGCCATCAGGGTGGTGACCACCGGGATGCCGGTCAGTTCGGCGAGTTCTTGGAGTTCCTCCCAGGCCTCGCCGCGGATCACCCCACCGCCGACGTAGAGCACCGGCTTGCGGGCCGCGGTGATCAGCTTGGCGGCTTCCTTGATCTGGCGCCCGTGCGGGCGGGTGTTGGGCTTGTAGCCGGCCAGTTCCAGTTGCGGCGGCCAGGCGAAGGTGCATTCGCCCTGCAGGACGTCCTTGGGGATGTCGACGAGCACCGCGCCGTGGCGTCCGGTGGAGGCGATGTGGAACGCCTCGGCGAGCGAGCGGGCGATGTCGTCGCCGTCGCGGACCAGGATGTTGTGCTTGGTGATCGGCATGGTGATGCCGGTGATGTCGGACTCCTGGAAGGCATCGGTGCCGATCAGGGCGCGGCCGACCTGCCCGGTGATGGCGACCACCGGGACGGAGTCCATCTGGGCGTCGGCCAGCGGGGTGACCAGGTTTGTGGCACCCGGACCGGAGGTTGCCATCATGACGCCGACCCGGCCGGTGGCGTGCGCGTAGCCGCTGGCGGCGTGCCCGGCGCCCTGCTCGTGGCGGACCAGGACGTGGCGCAGTTTCCGGGAGTCGAACAACGGGTCATAGACCGGCAGCACCGCACCACCGGGGATGCCGAAGATCAGGTCGACGTCCAGCTCCTCCAGCGAACGGACCACCGCCTCGGCGCCGGTCATCTGCACCGGGGCGATGCGGTTGGCCGCGGGTTTCTTGGCCGGATGCGAGGTGTGGTGGCCGTTGGCCGGGGCCGCGTCGCCCGACTCGGGTGCTCGCCTGGTGGGTGCGCTCACTGGGCTGTCCTCATTCGTCTCGTCGTCTGGTTGTGGGGCAAGAAAAAACCCCCGTCAGCGTGGCGGCTGTACGAGGGTTGCGCGCTGGTGCGTGGCTAAACCCGGCGGCGGGCAAGCGCGGCACCAACGCGCTGACCTACTACTACGTGCTGTCCGCCGGACGTCATGCTTGCGAAGGCTAGCCTCAGCACAGGTCAGGCGTCAAATCTTTACCAGTACGGCAATCCGGTAGTGCAATGATGATCCCCATGTCCCGCGGAGCCGACAGCGCCAAGACCGTGATCCGCATCTCCCCGCTGGCCCACTTCGCCTCCGCATTCCTGTCGATGGCCCTGCTTACCGTCGGCCCGGCCTTCGGCAAGGCAGGCCTGGTTCTGCTGGCGATTCCGGTGCTGGTGTCGGTGGTCATCGAGCGGTTGCGCACGGTGGCCGACGAGGAGACCGTCACCGCCCGCTACCTGTTCACCAGCCGTACGGTCCGGTGGCCTCAGATCGAGGGCCTGAAATTCACCCGGGGCCGCTGGGCCCGGGCTCACCTGACCGATGAGTCCGACATGCTGCTGCCCGCGGTTACCTTCGTGACCCTGCCCAGGTTGACCGCGGCCAGTGCCGGTCGGGTACCCAACCCGTACAGCCGCTGATTCAGGCGAACGGGTTGTTGCCGCGGAGGAATACCCAGGCCGCCACGCCGCCGGCGACCCCCACCAGCAGGGCGATGAACGATCCGATGAAGGGCCGCCGGGCCCAGCCGCGCCCGCCGTCGAGGCCGTAGCGGCCGGGGCCGGCCAGGATGACCGCCGCCGCCGTGGCCGCGAGCACCAGCAAGGTCTCCGCTTCGGAGCCCAGCACCAGACCGGTCTGGGTCTGGGAACTGAACGCCACCAACGCCCCGCTGACCAGGATTGCCAGCGCGACGGCTCCGGCGACCGGGGTGAACAGCCCCAGGATCAGCAGCACACCCGCGGCGATCTGCCCCCCGGCAACCAGATAGGTCAGCAGATCGGCGTGCTGGTAGCCCGCCTCGGTCAGTTCTGCCTTGAAACCCTGCAGACCAGGCCCGCCCCACCACCCGAAGGCCTTCTGCAGCCCGCGGGAGACGAACCACGCGCCCAGGGCCACCCGCAGTACCAGCAGCCCCAGATCCTGGGTACCTCGCCGGCCCGCGGCTTTGGCGCGTTCCTCGGCGTCGATGGCGTTGATCGCGACCGGGCCGCCGGGCGAGGCGGCCGCCCCGCTGTTCGACGGGATCGGTTGCTGGGTGGGCTGAACGTAGGGCAGCGGCTCCGGTTCGTGCAGCAATCCGTACCCGGTCGACGGCCCGGGCACCGGGGGTGCCGGCGGACCGCCGTAGGGCGAGCGGAGTCGGGTGGTCTCCAAGTCTCCGGCGTGGTTTCCCGCCGCCAGGTCGTCCTCGGGGTCGACCAGCCGCGCCGACGCAGGCCGGACCGGCGCGTCCTCAGGTCGCTGCCAGCCGGGATCGGGGTTGGGGCTAGTCACAGAGGCCAGGGTAAGTGTTCGAACGGGTAATGCTCCGGATTTGCCGGGCACGTCGAACAGATTCCCCGATCACCGGCGGCGGGGCGCGTTGGCGAACACCGCCGCCCAATCCGTAACCTGGCGACATGCGAATGCGGGTACCGCGGTCAGCCGTGGCGGTGGTCTGCGCGGTGGTGGCGTTCGTGCCGGGCTGCGCACGCTTCGACAACACGGTCTCCCAGCCGTTCACCACGCCGCCGGACTTCAGACCGGGACCGCCCTCGACGCCGCCGCCTCCGCCGCCGCTGCCACCCAAACCCTTCCCCAAGGTGTGCCCGGCCCCCGGGGTGATGCAGGGCTGCCTGGAGAGCACCAGTGGGTTGATCATGGGGTCCGACGCCAAGACCGCCCTGGTCGCCGAAAGGGTCACCGGCGCGGTCAAAGAGGTCTCCATCAGCGCCGAGCCGAAGATCAAAACCGTCATCGGAGTCGACGGCAGCGGCGACGGCGGACTGTTGGACATCGTGCTGTCACCGACCTACTCCCAGGACCGGCTGATGTACGCCTACATCAGCACCCCGACCGACAACCGGGTGATCCGCATCGCCGACGGCGACGTGCCCAAAGACATCCTCACCGGAATTCCCAAGGGCGCCATCGGCAAC
>CAXNJA010000140.1:0-6467 GCA_964202555.1 Mycobacterium sp. | reverse complement strand
GCAACACGAAGTGAACGAACTCCTGCAGCACGAACGACATACCGATGGCGGTGATCAGGAACGTCAGCGGCCGGGCGTTGCGCCGGCGCAGTGGGCGGTAGGCGACGAACTCCAAACCGACTGCGGCCGAACCTGATACCGCCATGGCGCACAGCATCGCCACACCCAGATAGAGCACCGTCAACCCGACTCCGCGGTTGTAGGCGTTACCACTGGGGGCGAATCCGAGGATCACATCCAGACAGAAGTACGCCCCGAACATGCCGAGCATGAAGATTTCGGAGTGCGCGAAGTTGATCAGCCGAAGCACGCCGAACACGAGGGTGTAGCCAACGGCCACCAGGGCGTAGATGGCGCCCCAGGCCAATCCGTCGATGGTGAACTGCCAGAACCCGTTTCGCAGGTTCTCGACGTTGAAGCCGATGTCACCGGCCAGGCACATGTACTGGCCGACGCACTCCTGGATCATCGGTGGGCGGGCTCCTTGAAATCAGTCCTGGAGGGCTGCAGACGTGCCTACTGGACCTTGTAGATCCAGATCAGGTCCGATGTCAGCTCGCCCTTGTCGGTCCACTGGTACTTCCTGGCCTCACCTTGCCCGTCGTAGTTGCGGACGAAATCCAGCAACGCGGGACGGGTGACGGCTCCGGAATCGATGCCCTTGAGCAGGATCGTGGTCAGGTCGTAGGCCTCGAGGCTGTAGGTGCCGGGAGCCTGGCCGAACTGCTTGGTGTAGGCATCCGCGAAGGCACCGGTCGCCGGGCCGCACGGGCAGGACAGCACCGCCCCCTTGGCGGATTCGCCTGCGGCCTTGACGAACTGCGGATCCTTGAGGCCGTCGGGACCGGAGAACAGACCGGTGTAACCGGCCTCGCGCAGCTGCTGCAGGAGCAGTGCGGCTTCGGTGTAGTAGCTGGCGTAGACGACCGTATCCGGTTTCTGATTCATGATCTGCGTCACCGCGGCGGAGAAGTCCTTGTCGCCCTTCTTGACCGAGATGTTGCAGGCCGAGTCGGCGATCGGGCCCAGGGTGTCGCGCACCGCCCCAGCCTGGCCCACGCCCGCGTCGGTGCTGTCGTCGACGACGCATGCCTTCTTGATGCCCACGGTGTTCTTCAGATAATTGGCCAGCGACGGACCCTGTACGCCGTCATTGGACAGCCCGCGGAAGAATGTTTTCCAACCCTGGTCTGACAGCGCGACATTGGTGGCCGACGGCGTGACCGCCACCAGGCCGGCCTGGTCGAAGACCGAACCGGTCGCCTTGGTCTCGCCGGACCAGGTCGGGCCGACGAGTCCGATGATGGACTCATCGTTGACGATCTGCGGCGCGATCGACGTCGCCTTCTGCGGATCGCCCTCGGTGTCGAACGGCTTCAACTCGACCTGGCAGTCCGGGTTGGCGGAGTTATGCAGTTCGACGGCGAGTTCGGCGCCGTTGCGTACGTTGATGCCGAACGGCGCGTCCGCGCCGGTGAGTGGGCCGGCCATGGCCAGGGTGAAGGGTTGGCAGACCGCCTTCCCGTCGCCGGCCGGATTAACCGGGGCGGCGGCGCCCGCCGCCGCCTTCACAGCGGCGCCATCAGGGCCGATCTGAACCTGCTCGACGATTTTCAGATCGCCCTGTGCAGGGGTGTCCCCGGACTTGGGCTGCTCGGCGCATCCGGCCGTTCCCAACAGGGCCAGGCCCACAACACTGACCGCGATCGCGTTCCGAGTCCGAAATCCGCGCACGTTCTACCTCCGGGTCAACACTTATCGGACATAAACAGCAAGTACCGGTAGACCATAGCCGCACGCGGACCGAGTCGGCGCAGGCCGCCGCGGAGCGACTACTGGACCTTGTAGATCCAGATCAGCGTCGTGGTCAGCTCTCCGCTGTCGGTCCACTGGTACTTGCGGGCCACACCCTGGCCTTCGTACTTCTTGACGAAGTCCAGTAGCGCCTCGCGGGTGACCGCACCGGAGCCGATGCCCTTGGTCAGGATGGTGCCCAGGTCATAGCCCTCGGTGCTGTAGGTGCCTGGCTCCTGCCCGAACTTCTTGGAGTACTCGGTTGAGAAGGCCTCGCCGGCCGGACCGCACGGGCAGGACAGCACCGCATCCTTGGATGACGAACCGGCCTGCTTGACGAACTCCGGGTCCTTGGTGCCGTCGGCGCTGGCGAACTTGCCGGTGAATCCGGCGTCGCGCAACTGCTGGACGAACGGCGCAGCCTCCGAGTAGTAGCCGCTGTAGAACACCGAGTCCGGTGACTGTCCCTTGACCTGGGTGACTGCGGCGGAGAAGTCCTTGTCGCCCTTCTTCACCGAAATGGTGCAGGCGGGTTCGGCGACCGGCCCGAGGGTTTCACGAACGGCCTGGGCCAGACCCGTGCCGTAGTCGGTGCTGTCGTCGACAACACAGACCTTCTTGTCCCCGAGGGTGTTTTTCATGTAGTTGGCCACCGACGGGCCTTGGACGCCGTCGTTGGCGAGGCCCCGCAGGAAGGTCTTCCAGCCCTGCTCGGACAGCGTCACGTTGGTGGCCGAGGCGGTCGCGGCGACGAGGCCGGCCTGGTCGAACACCCCTCCGGTGGCTTTGGTCTCACCGGAGAACGCCGGGCCGATCAGACCGATGATGGCCTCGTCGTCGACGATCTGCGGCGCGATGGCGGTGGCCTTCTGCGGGTCGCCCTCGGTGTCGAAAGTGCGCAGTTCGATCTGGCAGCCCGGATTGGCGGCGTTGTGCTTGTCCAGTGCCAGTTGGACGCCGTTCTTGATGTTGATCCCCAGGGCGGCGTCCGGGCCGTTGAGAGCGCCGGCCATGGCGATCTTCACCGGCGCGCAGGTGGCTTTTCCGTCGCCGGCAGGGTCGGCGGCGGCCACGCCGGCTTCCGGCTTAACCTCGTTGCCGTCCTGGTCGATCTGGACCTGCTCGACGATCTTCAGATCGACCGGCGCAGCGGCATCTGCCTGCGCGGCACTGGTGCCGGTGGACGTTTCATTGCCTGGGGCGGGTTGGCTGCACCCGGCGATGCCGAGCACCAACAGCGCCGCCGAACCGGCCGCGATTGCACCTCGTGTCGCCCGACCGAGCACGGTTTTACCTCCGGGTTAGTGGGTCACCATAAGACAGGCCGCAGAAACGGCTGCCGTCGACGCTTGCGGTAGAACATAGCCAACCGCGGGGCAAACCGCGCGGCATCGTGCCGCGAAACGCCGCGCTCACTGCGGCGATGGCGATGCATCAGGGGGCTTCAGCGTCTCCAGAACCACTTCGGCAACGCGTTTCATGGTGGTGCGCCGATCCATGGCGGCGCGCTGCATCCAGGTGAACGCTTCGGGTTCGGTCATGCCGTGTGCAGCCTGCAGCTGGCCCTTGGCCCGCTCGATGAGCTTGCGGGTCTCCAGGCGTTCGCCGAGGTCGGCGACTTCGCGTTCCAGTTGGGCGATTTCAGTGAACCGGCTCAGCGCCACCTCGATGGCCGGGACCAGATCGCTGATCGAGAACGGTTTGACCAGGTAGGCCATCGCCCCGGCGTCGCGAGCCTTCTCGACCAGATCGCGCTGGCTGAAGGCGGTGAGCACCACAACCGGGGCGATCCGCTTGGCCGCGATCTCAGCGGCGGCGTCGATCCCGTCGCGGCGCGGCATCTTGACGTCCATGATGACCAGGTCCGGCTTGAGACTCTCCGCCAACTCGACGGCCTCCTGACCGTCGCCGGCCTCCCCGACGACCTCATAGCCCTCTTCGCGCAGCATTTCGGCCAGATCGAGCCGGATCAGCGCCTCGTCCTCGGCAATGAGGACCCGCGGCCGGGAGCGTTCGGCGGGTTCAGTCATGACGTCATTGTGGCGGTGCAGGCCGGGTACTGCGAGCTGGGGGTCTGCGACAGCCGCCCAGCCACCGAAATCGGGCCGCCCGCGATCCACTATCGTGAAGCGGCCACGCGCCCTCGTATCCCAACTGGCAGAGGAAACGGATTCAAAACCCGTGCAGTGTGAGTTCGAATCTCACCGAGGGCACTCATAACGGCTGCTCACAGGCTTTTACGGAAGCCGCAGCCACCTTCAACTTGCGGCCAGTCCGCAGCCAGTCCGCAGTAGATCCAGCCGCAGCGTCGAAAGCATCCGCGATCCGATCCAGATCATCAGGGAACAAATGCCCGTAACGGTCCAGCGTCAAGAGTCGCCGTCTTATGCCCCAGAAGGGTCTGTAGCACCTTCACGTTCGCCCCGGCCGCGATAGCCAGCGAGGCCGGCCCGGCCCCGGCGGGTGTCTCAACCGGCCGCCGCGGCTTCGTCACGTAGCAACCCGGCACAAGTTCGGCGTTGAACGCCGTTGAAATTTTTCTTGAACTCCTACCGGCTTGGTCGAGCATCCTTTATCATCACGGATTCGGTCAGTTGACTGACTTAGTGTGTTAGGGGGCTTCTGGTGGCAAAGAATGCATCACGGCTCTGGGCAACAATCATCGTGGCCGTCGCGGCTGGAGTGGCCACCGCCGGCCCGGCGGCCGCGGCCGATGACCAGTTGATTGAGGACCTGGCAGACCTCGCCGACCTCATCCCCGCCGACAATCTCTGCCAAACGGCGCCGGGTACCACGCTGTGCGCCGATGGCGTCGTCAGGGGCAGCTTCGGGGCGCCGACCCATGTGCCGACCTATGACTCCCGCTGCTACGCGGATGACTTGGTAACCGCACGCCGGTTAGAGGCGTGTTCGGCGCACTGAGTGCCTAGGCGTCGAATCTCACCGAGGGCACTCATGATTATTGGTCAGAAGCTTTCGGCTTGTTGGCCAGTTTCCAATGCACCCAGAAGAGCGGACCCACCAGGAGGTACGCGGTCAGGTTGGTCACCAGTCCGACAACGCCGGAACGGTGCTCGCTCTGCCGGTTCTGCTCCTCAAGCAACGCCCTGTCGATCTCAACCGGCGGGGCGCTGTAGGGGTCGATATAGGGCGGGCTGGGGTACACCAGGCTCATGATGTTGCCTACCACGGACATGGTGGTGACGATGACCACGACGACGCAGACGAAGCAGACCGCGTAGAGGTAGAGGGAACGCCAGTCGGTCAGCGATGGCTTCTGCATCGTTCAGAAACTATCAGCGCGCCTGAACGCTAGGCGCCGGGGAAGCGAACCCACTCGCCTACCTTGCCGAGGTTAGGCTCCCGCGCGACCGACGGTTAGCTGCTCAGAAACAGGTAGTACAGCCCGTCGTCGCCCTGCTGGCAGTTCCACTGGCTGTAAGCCCCGTCGTTCTCCGTGATCTGCACATTCGGGCCGTCCACCTGGCATGCCTCGAGGGTCGAGTAGCTGCCGTCGACCTGGATCGTGTCGGCGTTTGCAACACCGAGGCCCATCGACATGAGCCCGCCCAGTGCGGCGACAGCGGCGATGATTGTCTTCATTCGTGGGGTTCCTTCCCTAGTACATCGCAACCACCTGAATGGTTGGAAGTTCAGGCGGCCACCGATACATTCACCCCCCACCCGAAGAACGTGTCGGTGGCCGCTTGTCCAAATTCTGGCAGAAACTGACACAACCGACAGCGACTATCGCAAACAAAGGTGTCGATGATCAGGGAAGTCAGGAGCGGCCACCGGAGCCACGCGGGGGGGTAGCGGAGCTCAACGGTGACCGCCCAGGGTGAGTGTTGCACGCTGCCGCCCAAAATCCAGGCTACTGACCGGTAATCCCCCAGCCGGGGGACGGCTCAGCGCCACCCGTCCGCGGCCTTGGCCGCGCCCAGCAATTCCTCGCACAACCGGCGCAACTCAGCCGGCGGGGCGCCCTCGGCCACCGCTGTGGCGACGTCCTCGGCCGCGCAGCGCACCTGGTAGACCCGATCGGACAATTCCGCGGCCTCCTCCGCGGTGAGCACCACCGCATCCGTCGGCACCGCGGTACCTTTGACCAGCGCACGCTGCTCGTACGCGCGCTGGCGGCAGGACTGCCGGCAGTACTGCCGGCGCCGGCCGAGCCCGGCGTCGGCGACCTCGCGGCCACACCACCGGCACGGCTGAGGGCGGGTCCGGCGCGTCACAAACCGAGGGTAAACCGAGCCTTCGGTGCTGCCGGTATCATTAGGGTCCGCGTCGGGAACCGCGAGACCCACGTTTCGCGTTGTTTCCACGTATCACGCAAGGAGAATCAAAATGGCTGATCGTGTGCTGAGAGGCAGCCGGCTCGGCGCCGTGAGCTACGAGACCGACCGCAACCACGACCTGGCGCCGCGCCAGCTGGCCAGGTACCGCACCGAAAACGGTGAGGAGTTCGAGGTTCCGTTCGCCGACGACGCCGAGATTCCCGGCAACTGGTTGTGCCGCAATGGCCTTGAGGGCACCCTGATCGAGGGCGAGCTCCCCGAGCCGAAGAAGGTCAAGCCGCCGCGCACGCACTGGGACATGCTGCTGGAGCGTCGCTCCGTGGAGGAACTCGATGAGTTGCTCAAGGAGCGCCTGGATCTGATCAAGACCAA
>CAXNJA010000139.1:0-6512 GCA_964202555.1 Mycobacterium sp. | reverse complement strand
CCTCGCTGATGCGGTCCTGCACCGGATGGCCCTCCGGAGTATGGATCGACCCGCCGCAACGCAAGGCCCCGGACGGCTCCAACTTCCAACTGCAGCACTGGAGCCACACTTTCGACTTCGCGTTGGTCTCCGGCGCCGGGGACTGGCGCCGTCTCGGGATGCCCTCGCGCAGTGCGGAATTCAACCACCCGCTGATCGGGGTGGCGATCGAGCAGGGCAGCGGCGGGCTCGCGTCCGATGGGTCTTTGCTGACCGTCGACCCCGCGGGTTCGGTGGCACTGGGGGCGCTCAAGCCTCGCGGGAACCCCACCGCTGTCGGCAGTGCTGCCACCGTCGACCCGCGGCAGGTCACGATCCGGCTCGTCGAAACACTTGGCGCCCCAACCGATGTCACACTCAGTACCTCGGTGGGCTCGCTCAGTGCAGCAGCAACCGCCGATCTGCTGGAGAACCCGCGGCCCGGTGACCCGCTGCACCTGCATGGCAATCAGATCGCCACCCTGACAGTGGATATCGACGCTCCCCTCGTCGTGGACGCCGCCGGCCAGCCTCTGGCGCCCGATGCTGAACCCGCCCAACCGCTTTACGCCCGGTATTGGTTGCACAACCGGGGCCCGGCGCCGCTGGGCGGCCTTCCGGCCGTCGCCCACCTGCATCCGGAATCGGTGACCGCCGGGCCCGGCGACACCGTCCGGCTTCGTCTGACGGTGGCCAGCGATTGCAGTGACGCCGATGTGTCTGCGACGGTGCGGATGCGCTATCCGAAGGGCTGGGCCGAGGACTCGTCGGCGCGGTTGGTGGCTGCCGGGTCGGACATTCTGTCGCCACGCGGGCACCGGGAGAGAACGATCACACTGACCGTGCCCGACGACGCCGAACCCGGCCACTACCCAATACGTGCGGAGCTGACGCTGTCCGGCGACGTGCCTCCGGCCTGGCGTCAACGCGTGGAAGACGTGTGCGTGGTGACGGTCGGGGAGGTGACCGAGGATCTGGTCCGACTGGTCGGCGAGCCTGCCGAGATGGTCGTCGACCGCGGCGGGACAGCCCGGTTGACCGCCGCCGTGGCCAGCGGCGCGAATGCTGACCTCGACCTGGAGGCGCACTTGATCAGCCCGTGGGGAACCTGGGACTGGATCGGCCCGGCCGCCCTGGGGGCGACGTTGCCGGCCCACTCGACGGTGGATGTCGGCTTCGACATCACCCCGCCGCCATGGGTGAGCCCGGGGCGCTGGTGGGCGCTGATCCGCATCGGCTGCGCAGGCCGGTTGCTCTACACCCCGGCGGTGGCGGTGACGGTCCGATGACAGTGGTGGCGACGGTGGCCGGCACCCCGGTGCCCGTCGACGACGTCGACGCCCGCGAAGCCGCCCTGCGGGCTTCCCCGCAGACCGCCGCGCTGCCGCGACCGGGCACCAGCGAAGGACGCCAGTTGCGCCGCTGGCTCACCCAAGTATTGGTCACCGAAAAGGTTGTGGCTGCCGAAGCCGAGACACTGGGCGTCACGGTGACCGATTCGACGCCCACCCAGGAGCAACTGTTGCCGGACCTCACCGCACGACTGGAGATCGGCAGCATCGCCGCCGGGGCACTGGCCGATCCGCTGGCCCGGGCGTTGTTCGCCTGCATCACCGCCGGCGTCGACGTCGACGCTGAGACCGTCGCCGACTATCGGCGGCGCAACCCCGACCGGTTCTCCGGGCAGGCCGGGCCTGAGGTGGCCGTCGCGGCCATGCTGCGCGGGGCGGCCCGGCGCCGCGCGTTTCGGCTGTGGCTCGACCAGCGTCGTGCCGCGCTCGTCGAACTGGCCCCCGGCTACGAACATCCCGGCGACCCCCGCCAGCCCGACAACATTCACCGGCACTGAAATGCTCGCCCCGATTCTCGCCCTCGACATCGGCGGCACCAAGATCGCCGCCGGCCTGATCGACGCCAACGGCCAAGTGCTGCATCAGAATCGGCAGCCCACCCCGCGCAGCGCCGACCCGGACGAGGTGTGGGCGGCCGCGCAACGCACTATCGCCGACGCGCTCGCCGCCGCCGGCGGGACGGTGGACGGGGTGGGCATCTCCTCGGCCGGACCCATCCACCTCGGCGCCGGCACCATCAGCCCGGTCAACATCGCCGCCTGGCGGGGCTTCCCGGTGTGCGATCGGGTGGCCGCCGCGGTGCCGGGCGTGCCGGTGCGGCTTGCCGGCGACGGACTCTGCATGGCCCTTGGCGAGCACTGGCGCGGCGCGGGGCAGGGCGCGGCGTTCATGCTCGGGATGGTGATCTCCACCGGTATCGGCGGCGGACTGGTACTCGACGGGGCGCCGTATGACGGGCGCACCGGCAACGCCGGGCACGTCGGCCACACGATCGTCGACGTCGACGGGCCCCCCTGCACGTGCGGCGCGCGGGGCTGCGTTGAGGCCATCGCCAGCGGGCCGAACCTGGTCGCCTGGGCCCGCGCGCAAGGCTGGAGCGGAGCCGACGCCAAAGAATTGGCCGCCGCCGCAGCGGCCGGCGATGACGTTGCACTGCGGGCATTTCGGCGCGGGGCGCGTGCCGTCGCGGCGATGATCGCCTCCGTCGCTGCGGTCTGCGACCTCGACCTGGTGGTCATCGGCGGCGGAGTGGCCAACGCCGGCCCGGTGCTGTTCGACCCGTTGCGCGAAGCCCTCGGCGACTACGCGGCGCTGGACTTCACCCGCGGCCTGACCGTCGTGCCCGCCGCCCTGGGCGGGGAAGCCGGCCTGGTCGGCGCCGCCGCTCTCCTGCATCCCCCCGCCTAGCCCCCTCGCCTGGCCGCCCGCCCCCTCTGGCGCGAGCAGACGCAAACTCGCACAGATTTGGCCGAAACCGTGCGAGTTTGCGTCTGCTCGCGGGGGTAGGGGTGGGGGTGGGGGGTAGGGGTAGGGGTGGGGGTGGGGGGTGGGGCGGGGTAGTCCACAGGTGCAGGCGGGGTGGCTGGTGGGCGTCCCGACGACGGCGCACGCTTCGGCCCGTGAACCGTGATGCCGCTGAGTTGATCCGGGCCGGGGAGGGCCTGGCCACCACCGCACATCTGCTCACGGCGATGACCCGACAGCAACTCGACGTACAGGTTCGCAAGGGCAACCTCATCCGAGTGTGGCGCGGCGTCTACTCGGTGGCCGAACCCGACCTCCTCATGAGGCTGCGGGCGCTGGATCTGCTGATCGGCGGCCATGCGGTCGCCTGCCTGCACACCGCCGCAACCCTCTACGGCTTCGGCATCGAGGAGAGCCATTCGGTGCACGTGCATGACCCGGGGGTGCGGTTGCGGCCGACCGCCGGCCTCGTCGTCCACCAAAGGCTGGGCGCACCAATACAACTGGTGTCCAGCCGTCACGCGACGACGCCGGCGTGGACAGCGGTGGAACTGGCGCGCGAAGCACGACGTCCACGCGCCCTTGCGATTCTGGATGCGGCGGTGCACTCGAGTTGGTGCACGCCCGCCGATCTGGCCGACGCAGCGGACCGGCAGCGCGGCCGACGCGGAATCGTCAAGGTCCGCGACCTGCTTCCGTTTGTCGACGGCCGAGCCGAATCCGCGATGGAAAGCGAGGCCCGACTCGCGATGCTCGACGGCGGCCTTCCCCGCCCAGAGTTGCAATACCTCATCCACGGCCGCGACAGCGAGGTGTGGCGAGTGGATTTTGCCTGGCCGTGGGCGCGGGTGGCCGCCGAGTACGAAAGTGTCGCCTGGCATGCCGGACGAATTGAGATGGAGCGCGACAAGAGCCGGTTCGCCGGCGTCCAGGACACGGGCTGGATCGTCGTCCCGATCGTCGTCGCCGACGTCCGGCGCGCACCGCGCCGGATGTGCGAGCGCATCCAACGCCATCTGGACCGCGCGGCCGCCTGATTCCCCGCGATCTCTGCCCTGAATCTTCCGCGAGCAGACGCGAAGTCGCATGGATTCAGCCCAAAACGTGCGAGTTTGCGTCTGCTCGCGGGGGGAGGGGGTGGGGGGGAGGGGGAGGGTGCGGGGGAAGGGAAGAAGAGGGGGGATTTGGGCCCGCGGGGTTGCCCGCGATACCCTTGCGCCGTTCCACCGAAGACCGTTGGTCACCGACGAGCGCGTGCGCGAGCACAGGCGAGTCGGTTGAAGGTCCGGGATTATCCCGGCGGCCCACGCAGGAGGACGAGGCAGTTACGCGCCCCGACCATCTGCGTCGGGGCGCATCTGTCTTCCGGTGGTGCACCGACAACACCGAGGAGGCATGCATGGCCAAGCCTGAGAAGGCCACCGCGGTCGCCGAGATCACCGAGCAGTTCAAGTCCTCGACGGCCACCGTGGTCACCGAGTACCGCGGTCTGACCGTGGCCAACCTGGCTGAACTGCGTCGCTCCCTGAGCGGCACCGCCACCTACACCGTCGCCAAGAACACGCTGGTCAAGCGTGCGGCGGCGGAGGCCGGCATCGAGGGTCTCGACGAACTGTTCGCCGGACCGACGGCAATCGCGTTCGTCACCGGAGAGGCCGTCGACGCGGCCAAGGCGATCAAGAAGTTCGCCAAGGATCACAAGGCGCTCGTCATCAAGGGCGGCTACATGGACGGCCACCCGCTGTCCGTGGCTGAAGTACAAGCCATCGCCGACCTGGAGTCGCGCGAGGTGCTGCTGGCCAAGCTGGCCGGCGCCATGAAGGGCAACCTGGCCAAGGCCGCCGGGCTGTTCAACGCTCCCGCATCGCAGGTGGCCCGGTTGGCCGCTGCGCTGCAGGAGAAGAAGTCCGGCGAGACCGCCGCTTAACCACCCCGACACCACCCGACACCACCCGACACCACCTAAAACAACGAAAGGGCCACAACCATGGCAAAGATGTCCACCGACGAGTTGCTCGACGCGTTCAAGGAGATGACCCTCCTGGAGCTGTCGGAATTCGTGAAGAAGTTCGAAGAGGTCTTCGAGGTCACCGCGGCCGCTCCGGTCGCCGTTGCCGCTGCCGGTGGCGCCCCCGCGGCTGCCGAGGCCGCCGAAGAGCAGGACGAGTTCGACGTGATCCTCGAGGGTGCCGGCGAGAAGAAGATCGGCGTCATCAAGGTCGTCCGCGAGATCGTCTCCGGTCTGGGTCTCAAGGAGGCCAAGGACCTCGTCGACGGTGCGCCCAAGCCGTTGCTGGAGAAGGTCAAGAAGGAAGCCGCCGAGGAGGCCAAGGCCAAGCTCGAGGCAGCCGGGGCGACGGTCACCATCAAGTAGGTTCGACCGCCGTTTTCCTCGACAAATACCCCGCGAGTCCCCCGCGAACCGATGGTTCGCGGGGGATTTGTGGTTGGTACGGCAAACGCGATGCGGGCCTATCACCTTGCGATACAGTGACCCCAACCACATGCGTTGTGGCGCGTCGCCGTGGAAGGGACTTTTGGGCATGGGCGTTCAAATCGACGTCGAGAACCTCAGCAAGTCGTTCGGTTCTTCGAAGATCTGGGAAGACGTCACGCTGACCATTCCTTCCGGTGAGCTCAGCGTCATCCTCGGCCCGTCCGGCACCGGCAAGTCGGTGTTCCTCAAATCGCTGATCGGCCTGCTGCGCCCGGAGCGCGGCAAGATCATCATCGACGGCACCGACATCATCCAGTGCTCGGCCAAAGAGCTCTACGAGATCCGCACCCTGTTCGGCGTGCTGTTCCAGGACGGCGCGCTGTTCGGCTCGATGAACCTCTACGACAACACCGCCTTCCCGTTGCGCGAGCACACCAAGAAGTCCGAATCCGAGATCAACAAGATCGTCATGGAGAAGCTCGACATCGTGGGTATGCCCAACGACGGGCACAAGTTCCCCGGCGAGATCTCCGGCGGTATGCGCAAGCGCGCCGGCCTGGCCCGCGCCCTGGTGCTCGACCCGCAGATCATCCTGGTCGACGAGCCGGACTCCGGCTTGGACCCGGTGCGTACCGCTTACCTGAGCCAGTTGCTGATCGACATCAATGCCCAGATCGATGCCACCATCCTGATCGTGACGCACAACATCAACATCGTGCGTACGGTGCCGGACAACATCGGCATGCTCTACCGCAAGCGTCTGGTGATGTTCGGTCCGCGCGAGGTTCTGCTGACCAGCGAGGAACCGGCGGTCAAGCAGTTCCTCAACGGCCGGCGCATCGGACCGATCGGCATGTCCGAGGAGAAGGATCAAGCCACCGCGGCCGCCGAAGCGGCGGCCATGGCGGCCGGCCAGAGCGACGGCGGCGTCGAGGAGATCGAAGGCGTGCCCCCGCAGATCTCCGTCACGCCCGGAATGCCGGTCCGTCAGGGCGTCCTGCGCCGGCAGGCCCGGGTGCGCGAGATCCTGCACACCCTTCCGCCCGCCGCGCAGGAAGCCATCCGCGAGGATCTGGTCCGCACAGAGGCCGAGTCGGCGCGCATCTACGCCCAGAACGCGGTACCCGAGTACGGCAACTGAGCCTGACTAATCGGTGACGCGGCCGACCGCTGTCGGCCAATGCCTCGCCTGCTGACCCCGCGCCGGGGTACGTTTTGCCCGACCGTCAACGATGGAGGCA
>CAXNJA010000138.1:0-6561 GCA_964202555.1 Mycobacterium sp. | reverse complement strand
GCGTTGCGCACCAGAATTTAGGGCATCCTAAGTTGGCATTTCGTCGCAGCGTGCATATCGTTTTGTTACCTGTCGAGACCCAGTGAGCGATTGACGCGGTGTCGACATCAAAACAGGGCCGCCGTTCACCGACGCACGGAGGAACCCCGACGGTGCGCGGCGCGCCATCCACAGCATTTGTGCCGCCGCGCGACATGTGAAGGGTCAGGTGCGTATGCCCACTAGTGTCGGGCTTTACAACCCCATCTACGAGCACGATGCGTGCGGCGTGGCGATGGTCGTCGACATGCACGGCCGGCGCAGTCGCACAATCGTCGATCACGCCATCACGGCACTGCTCAACCTCGAGCACCGCGGTGCCGCCGGCGCAGAGCAGAACAGCGGCGACGGAGCCGGGATCATGATCCAGGTCCCGGACAAGTTCCTGCGCGCGGTGTGCGACTTCGAGTTACCCGCCGAGGGTTCCTACGCCACCGGTATCGCCTTCCTGCCGCAGTCCTCGCGCGACGCCGCCCTGGCCGTAGAGGGCGTGGAGAAGATCGTTGAGGCCGAGGGTCTGACCGTTCTCGGCTGGCGCGAAGTGCCCACCGACGACTCCTCGCTGGGCGCGCTGGCCCGCGATGCCATGCCGACCTTCCGCCAGTTGTTCATCGGCTGGGGCGAGCGAAGCGACGGGATGGACCCGAGCGCCTCCGGGATGGACTTGGAGCGCAAGGCTTACGTGGTCCGTAAGCGTGCCGAGCACGAACTGGGCACCAAGGGTCCCGGTCAGGACGGCCCCGGACGCGAAACCGTCTACTTCCCAAGTCTTTCCGGCACGACCCTGATCTACAAGGGCATGCTGACCACCCCGCAGCTCAAAGCCTTCTATTTCGACCTGCAGGACGAGCGGATGGAAAGTGCACTGGGCATCGTGCACTCCCGGTTCTCCACCAACACCTTCCCGTCCTGGCCGCTGGCACACCCGTTCCGCCGAATCGCCCACAACGGTGAGATCAACACCGTCACCGGCAACGAGAACTGGATGCGGGCGCGTGAGGCGCTGATCGACACCGACGTGTTCGGCACCGACGTCAAGAAGATCTACCCGGTCTGCACCCCCGGCGCCTCCGACAGCGCCCGCTTCGACGAGGTCCTCGAACTGCTGCATCTGGGCGGGCGCAGCCTGCCGCACGCGGTCCTGATGATGATCCCGGAGGCGTGGGAGCGCAACGAGGACATGGATCCTGCGCGCCGCGCCTTCTACGCCTACCACGCTTCGCTGATGGAACCGTGGGACGGTCCGGCGTCGGTGTGCTTCTCTGACGGCACCGTCGTCGGCGCGGTCCTCGACCGCAACGGCCTTCGCCCGTCCCGCATCTGGGTCACCGACGACGGCCTGGTGGTGATGGCCTCCGAGGTCGGCGTGCTCGACATCGACCCGGCTCGGGTGGTCAAGCGGATGCGGTTGCAGCCCGGCCGGATGTTCCTGGTCGATACCGCCCAGGGCCGGATCATCGCCGACGAAGAGATCAAGGCCGAACTGGCCGCCGAGCATCCCTACGCGGAGTGGCTGGAGACCGAGCAGTTCCACCTCGACGACCTTCCCCAGGGCCCCTACATCCGAATGCCGCATCACCGGGTTGTGTTGCGCCAGCAGGCCTTCGGCTTCACCTACGAGGAGCTGAACCTACTCGTCGCGCCGATGGCGCGCACCGGCCTCGAGCCGCTCGGCTCGATGGGCACCGACACCCCGATCGCGGTGCTGTCGTCGCGGCCCCGCATGCTCTACGACTACTTCCAGCAACTGTTCGCGCAGGTGACCAACCCGCCGCTGGACGCCATCCGCGAGGAGGTCGTCACCAGCCTGATGTCCACCATCGGTCCCGAGGGCGACCTGCTCAACCCCACCGCCGATTCGTGCCATCAGATCCTGCTGCCGCAGCCGATCCTGCGGAACCATGAACTGGCCAAACTGGTCAACCTCGATCCCGAGGACGAGGTGCACGGCCACCGGCACGGGATGCGCGCAGCGGTCATCAGTTGCCTGTACCCGGTCGCGAAGGGCGGGGCGGGACTGCGTCGCGCTCTGGACGACATCCGGGCCGAGGCGTCGGCGGCGATCGCCGGTGGCGCGCGGGTGCTCATCCTGTCCGACCGCGAGTCCAGCATGACCATGGCGCCGATCCCGTCGCTGCTGTCGGTCTCGGCCGTGCACCATCACCTGGTCCGCGAGCGCACCCGCAGCAAGACCAGCCTCATCGTCGAGTCCGGCGACGCCCGCGAAGTGCACCACATGGCCATGCTGATCGGCTTCGGCGCCGGTGCGGTCAACCCCTACATGGCTTTTGAGTCGATCAGCGACATGATCGACAGAGGTGTCATCACCGGCATCGACCGGGACAGGGCGCTGAACAACTACATCAAGGCCGCCGGCAAGGGCGTGCTGAAGGTGATGTCCAAGATGGGCATCTCCACGGTGGCGTCCTACCGTGGCGCCCAGTTGTTCCAGGCCATCGGCATCTCCCAGAAGGTGCTCAACGAGTACTTCACCGGTCTGGCCTGCCCGGTCGGCGGGATCGACCTCGACGACATCGCCGCCGACGTCGCCGCCCGCCACCAACTGGCCTACCTGGACCGGCCCGACGAGCGCGCGCACCGTGAACTCGAGGTGGGCGGGGAATACCAGTGGCGCCGCGAGGGCGAGTACCACCTGTTCAACCCGGACACGGTGTTCAAACTCCAACACTCAACTCGTACCGGGCAGTACTCGATCTTCAAGGAGTACACCAAGCTCATCGACGACCAGAGCGAGCGGATCGCCTCGCTGCGCGGTCTGTTGAAGTTCGCCGAGGGTGTGCGTCCGCCGGTGCCTCTGGAGGAAGTGGAGTCCGCCAGCGAGATCGTCAAGCGGTTCTCCACCGGCGCGATGAGCTACGGATCCATCTCTGCCGAGGCTCACGAGACATTGGCTATCGCGATGAATCGGCTTGGCGGGCGGTCGAACTCGGGTGAGGGCGGGGAAGCCGTCAGCCGCTTCGAGCGCGATCCCAACGGTGATTGGCGCCGCAGCGCCATCAAGCAGGTGGCGTCCGGACGTTTCGGCGTCACCAGCAACTACCTGACCAACTGCACCGACATCCAGATCAAGATGGCCCAGGGCGCCAAACCCGGTGAGGGCGGCCAGCTTCCGGGTCACAAGGTCTACCCGTGGGTGGCCGAGGTGCGGCACTCCACGCCGGGCGTGGGCCTGATCTCCCCGCCGCCGCACCACGACATCTACTCGATCGAGGATCTCGCGCAGCTGATCTACGACTTGAAGAACGCCAACCCGGCGGCGCGGATCCACGTGAAACTGGTGAGCGAGAACGGGGTCGGCACGGTCGCGGCCGGCGTTTCCAAGGCCCACGCCGACGTGGTGCTGATCTCCGGGCACGACGGCGGCACCGGCGCGACCCCGCTGACGTCGATGAAGCACGCGGGCGCGCCATGGGAACTCGGCCTGGCCGAGACTCAGCAGACGTTGCTGCTCAACGGACTTCGCGACCGGATCGTCGTGCAGGTCGACGGCCAGCTCAAGACCGGCCGCGATGTGGTGGTGGCTGCGCTGCTCGGTGCCGAGGAGTTCGGTTTCGCCACCGCGCCGCTGGTGGTGTCGGGCTGCATCATGATGCGGGTCTGTCACCTCGACACCTGCCCCGTCGGGGTGGCCACCCAGAATCCGGTGCTGCGCGAACGGTTCAACGGCCAGCCGGAGTTTGTCGAGAACTTCTTCCTGTTCATCGCCGAAGAGGTCCGCGAGTTCATGGCCAAGCTCGGCTTCCGCACCGTCAACGAGATGGTCGGCCAGGTCAACGCGTTGGACACCACCAAGGCTGCCTTGCACTGGCGGGCCCACAAGCTCGACCTGACCCCGGTTCTGCACGAGCCGAACTCGGCGTTCATGAACCAAGACCTGTACTGCAGTTCTCGGCAGGATCACGGGCTGGACAAGGCGCTGGATCAGCAACTGATTGCTCAGTGTCGCGAGGCGCTGGACTCGGGCAGCCCGGTGCGGTTCTCGACGAAGATCTCCAACACCAACCGGACCGTGGGCACCCTGCTGGGCCACGAGGTGACCAAGGCCTACGGTGGCGACGGCCTGCCCGACGGCACCATCGACATCACCTTCGAGGGATCGGCCGGTAACAGTTTCGGCGCGTTCGTACCGCGCGGCATCACGCTGCGGGTCTACGGCGACGCCAACGACTACGTCGGCAAGGGCCTGTCCGGCGGACGGATCGTGCTGCGGCCCTCGGCGGGTGCGCCGGAAGGTTATGTCGCCGAGGACAACATCATCGGCGGCAACGTGATCCTGTTCGGCGCCACCAGCGGTGAGGCGTTCATCCGCGGGACGGTGGGGGAGCGGTTCGCGGTGCGCAACTCCGGCGCACACGCCGTGGTCGAGGGTGTAGGTGATCACGGCTGCGAATACATGACCGGCGGTCGCGTGGTGATCCTGGGCCCGACCGGGCGCAACTTCGCCGCCGGTATGTCCGGCGGGATCGCCTTCGTCTACGACCCGCAGGATCGGTTGCAGTCCAACCTCAACACCGAGATGGTCGACCTCGAGGCGCCCGCCGACGATGACCTCGAGTGGCTGCACTCCTTCCTGGTGGCCCACCAAGACGCCACCGATTCGGCTGTTGCGCAACGTATTCTGGCCGACTGGCCACGACAGGCAGGGGATTTCGTGAAGGTCATGCCACGCGACTACAAGCGTGTTCTTGCCGCGATCGCCGAAGCCGAGCGCGCCGGCGAGGACGTGGACACCGCGATCATGGCGGCTTCTCGTGGCTGATCCCAGTGGCTTCCTGAAGTACCCGCGCCGTGAGACACCCAAGCGGCGTCCCGTCCCGCTGCGGCTTCGCGACTGGAACGAGGTCTACGAGGACTTCGATCACGAGGCCCTGCAACACCAGGCCGCCCGCTGTATGGACTGCGGGATTCCGTTCTGCCACAACGGCTGCCCGCTGGGCAACCTGATCCCGGAGTGGAACGACCTGGTCCACCGGGACCGGTGGCGCGACGCCATCGAGCGACTGCACGCCACCAACAACTTCCCGGAGTTCACCGGCCGGCTGTGCCCGGCGCCGTGTGAGTCTTCCTGCGTGCTGGGCATCAACTCCGACCCGGTCACCATCAAGCAGGTCGAGGTCGAGATCATCGACAACGCCTGGGACGAGGGCTGGGTGCAGCCCGCCCGGCCGCACCTGGTCACCGGCAAGTCGGTGGCCGTCGTCGGCTCCGGTCCGGCCGGCCTGGCCGCCGCCCAGCAGTTGACCCGCGCCGGTCACGACGTCACGGTGTTCGAGCGCGCCGACCGCATCGGCGGGTTGCTGCGCTACGGCATCCCGGAATTCAAGATGGAGAAGCGCCACATCGACCGGCGCCTGGAGCAGATGCGCGCCGAGGGCACCAAGTTCGAGGCCGGCGTCAACGTCGGGGTGGACGTCACCGCCGAGGAGTTGCGGGAGCGCTTCGACGCCGTCGTGCTGGCCGGCGGAGCCACCGACTGGCGCGACCTGCCCATCCCGGGCCGGCAGTTCGAGGGCATCTACCAAGCCATGGAATACCTGCCGTGGGCCAACAAGGTGGCCGTCGGCGATCTGGAGAACACCCCGATCACCGCCAAGGGCAAGCGCGTCGTCATCATCGGCGGCGGCGACACCGGCGCGGACTGCCTGGGCACCGCCCACCGCCAGGGCGCGGCCAGCGTGCACCAGTTCGAGATCATGCCCCGCCCGCCCGAGGAACGCGCGGATTCCACCCCGTGGCCGACCTACCCGCTTCAATACCGGGTGTCCTCGGCGCACGAGGAGGGCGGCGAACGGGTGTTCTCGGTGAACACCGAGCGTTTCCTGGGCGCCGACGGCAAGGTCACCGGCCTGCGCGCCCACGAGGTCGCCATGACGAACGGCAAGTTCGAGAAGGTCGAGGGCAGCGACTTCGACCTTGAGGCCGACATGGTGTTCCTCGCCATGGGCTTCGTCGGGCCGGAGAAGCCCGGCCTGCTGACCGACCTCGGCGTGGAACTCACCGACCGCGGCAACGTCACCCGCAACGCCGACTTCGAGACGACGACCCCCGGGGTTTTCGTCGCCGGCGACATGGGCCGCGGGCAGTCCTTGATTGTCTGGGCGATCGCCGAGGGGCGCGCCGCCGCCGCCGGAGTCGACCGCTATCTGATGGGGCATTCGGCCCTCCCGGCGCCGATTTCGCCGTCTGCCGCACCGCAACGTTAGTAACATCTGTCACATTAGTAACAACTTTCTGCGGCGTGTCTGCGTCGCTGTTGCGCGTAATGAAGTTGTAATTACGGAGGTCGGGAGGGCACGGTAACGTGCTCCCCAGGTTGCCAGTGCTGTCGACCGCAGGAGTTGTCTTCGTGTACCTCAACAATCCCATTGCGACCCCGATACTGCGGACCCGTGTCGGCCGCATCGCCTGGTCCCTGCTTGCGCACCCGGTGAAGAGTCGGGAGTTCCCCGCCAAACAAGAACGCCTGGTCACCCCCGACGAGTTGATGCGCTACGGGTTCAG
>CAXNJA010000137.1:0-6585 GCA_964202555.1 Mycobacterium sp. | reverse complement strand
GACCGCGATCACCCTTGTAGGCTAACCTACCAAGCACTTGCTTTGTTGGCCTGGGGCCAGGTAGGAGCAGCGATGAGCGGGCACCGGTTGACCACACCCGCCGTGCTGAATCGGATGTCCTTCGACTTCGCCGACCACCACGCGCTGGTCACCGACGACCGCACTTTCACCTTCACCGAACTACACGAAGAGGTCCGGCGCACCGCTGCGGCCATCGCCGGACTCGGCGTTGAACCGGGTGACCGGGTGGCGATCTGGTCCCCCAATACCTGGCACTGGGTCGTCGGGTGTTTGGCCATCCACTACGCGGGCGCGGTACTGGTGCCGTTGAACACCCGCTACACCGCTGACGAAGCAACCGACATCCTCGCCCGCACAGAGGCCCCACTGCTCATCGCGATGGGGCGCTTCCTGGGCGCTGACCGGTCGGCCGGTGTGAATCGGGCCGCCCTGCCCGCGTTGCGCCACATCGTGCGGGTACCGATCGAGGACGGCGACGGCAATTGGGACGAGTTCCTGGCCGGGCCGCAGGTGCCACTGTCGGAGGTCGACGCACGAGCATCCGCCGTCCGGCCCGACGACATCTCCGACATCCTGTTCACCTCCGGAACCACCGGGCGCAGCAAGGGGGTGTTGTGCGCGCACCGGCAGTCGTTGTCGGCGTCGGCGGCGTGGGCGGCCTGCGGAGAGATCACCAGTACCGACCGCTACCTGTGCATCAACCCGTTCTTCCACAACTTCGGCTACAAGGCGGGGATTCTGGCCTGCCTGCAGACCGGTGCGACGCTCATCCCGCAGCTGACATTCGATCCCGAGCAGGCGATGCAAACTGTTGCAGCGCAACGAATCACCGTGCTCCCAGGACCCCCGACGATCTACCAGACCCTGCTTGACCACCCGGCACGGCCCAACTACGACCTGAGCTCGCTGCGCTTTGCCGTCACCGGCGCGGCCACCATCCCGGTGGTACTCATCGAACGGATGCAAAGCGAACTGGATTTCGACATCGTGCTGACGGCCTACGGCCTGACTGAGGCCACCGGATTCGGCACCATGTGCCGTGCCGACGACGACCCCGTCACGGTGGCCACCACCTGCGGACGCCCGATCGCCGACTTCGAGTTGCGCATCGACACTCCCGACGACACCGGCGCCGGCGAGGTGTTGCTGCGCGGGCCGAACGTGATGCTGGGCTACCTCGATGACCCGCAGGCGACGGCCGCGGCCATCGACGCCGATGGCTGGCTGCACACCGGTGACATCGGAACCGTTGACGAGGCGGGCAATCTGCGGATCACCGACCGGCTCAAAGACATGTACATCTGCGGCGGTTTCAACGTCTACCCCGCCGAGGTCGAACAAGTACTGGCCCGACTCGACGGAGTCGGCGACGTCGCGGTGATCGGTGTTCCCGACGAGCGTCTCGGCGAGGTGGGCCGCGCGTTCGTAGTCCGCCGGCAGGGCTCAGAGATCGACGAACAGAACGTGATCGACTACAGCAGAAAGCATGTGGCCAACTTCAAGGCACCGCGGTCCGTGGTCTTCCTGGACGTGTTACCACGAAACCCGGGGGGCAAAGTCCTCAAGACGGAACTGCGGAAGATGGCGTGATGGATCTCAACTACGACGCGCAAACCTGCGCCTTCCGGGATGAGGTGCGGTCGTTTCTCGCGGCGAACACCCACCACTTTCCGACTGAGTCCTACGACACCGCCGAAGGTTTCGAACAGCACCGGCATTGGGACCGGGTGCTCTTCGACGCGGGGCTTTCGGTAATCACCTGGCCGCAGCGCTACGGTGGCCGCGACGCCACTCTGCTGCAGTGGGTGGTGTTCGAAGAAGAGTACTTTCGCGCCGGAGCCCCCGGACGGGCCAGCGCCAACGGAACCTCGATGCTTGCCCCCACCCTCTTCTCGCACGGCACCGAGGAGCAGTTGGACCGCGTACTGCCGAAAATGGCCACTGGCGAGGAGATTTGGGCGCAGGCCTGGTCAGAACCGGAGTCCGGCAGTGACCTGGCGTCATTGCGCTCCACCGCCACCCGGGCTGATGGCGGGTGGATGCTCAACGGGCAGAAGATCTGGAGTAGTCGAGCGCCGTTCGGGGAGCGCGGTTTCGGGCTGTTTCGGTCCGATCCACAGGCCCAACGCCACCGCGGCCTGACCTATCTGATGTTCGACCTCAAGGCCGACGGTGTCACCGTCCGCCCGATTGAACAGCTCGGCGGCGAGACCGGCTTCGGGGAGATCTTCCTGGACAACGTTTTCGTGCCGGACCGCGACGTGATCGGCGCGGTGCACGACGGATGGCGGGCGGCGATGAGCACCGCGAGCAACGAGCGCGGAATGTCGCTGCGCAGCCCGGCCCGGTTTGCGGCCCCCGCGCAACGCCTGGTTCAGGAATGGCAGCAGCGGGGCAGCGACCCGGGACTGGCCGACCAGGTGGCGGACGCCTGGATCAAGGCGCAGGCCTACCGGCTGCACACCTTCGGCACGGTGACCCGGATGGCCGAAGGTGGCGAACTCGGCGCCGAATCGTCGGTCACCAAAGTGTTCTGGTCAGACCTCGACGTGGCTCTGCACCAGACCGCCCTGGAGTTGCGCGGCCCGAGCGGCGAACTGGCCGGGCCGTGGACCGACGGCCTGCTGTTCGCCCTCGGCGGCCCGATCTACGCCGGCACCAACGAAGTTCAGCGCAACATCATCGCTGAACGGCTCCTGGGTCTGCCCCGGGAAGGGAAGGCCTGATGAAGTTCTCCCTCGACACCGAGCAGCGAGACTTCGCCGCCAGCATCGACGCCGCCCTGGCAGGCGCTGATGTGCCGGGGGCTGTTCGGGCCTGGAACAAGGGCAGCACCGAGGGCGCTACTGCGGTCTGGGCGCGCCTGAGCGAACTCGGGGTGACGGCTCTGGCGGTGGCTGAAGAGTCTGGCGGGATCGGCGCGCACCCGGTGGACCTGGTCGTCGCCGTTGAGCGCCTCGGCCGTTGGTGCGTTCCGGGTCCGGTGGTCGAATCCCTTGCTGTCGCACCGGTGCTGCTGGCCGGTGATGACCGTTCAGCCGCGCTGGCCGCCGGTGACCTGATCGCCACCGTGGCGATGCCGCCGGCGGTTCCACTGGCCGTCGACACAGGATTCGCCGGACTCACCCTGCTGGCCGGAGACGGCACTGTCACCGACGCGGAGCCGACGGCCCACCACGATTCGGTGGATCCCAGCCGTCGACTGTCCGAGGTGACGGCAGCCGGTGACAGTACGCCGGCCGACACCGCCCGCGCCTACGACTTCGGAGCACTGGCGACCGCCGCGCAACTACTCGGCGCCGGCCAGTCGATGCTGGACATGTCGGTGGAATACGCCAAGCAGCGCACCCAATTCGGTCGTCCCATCGGCAGCTACCAAGCAATCAAACACAAACTCGCCGACGTTCACATCGCGCTGGAGTTGGCGCGGCCCTTGCTATTCGGGGCGGCACTCTCGCTGGCCGAAGGATCGGCGGCATCAGCCCGCGATGTCAGCGCTGCAAAGGCAGCGGCCGCCGACGCCGCACTCCTCTCAGCACGGACCTCGCTGCAGACCCACGGCGCGATCGGGTACACCGCCGAACACGACCTTTCCCAACTCCTGCTCCGCGTTCAAGCACTGCGGTCGGCCTGGGGTGACCCGGCCAGCCATCGACGGCGAGTGTTGGACGAGTTGTGCACCCGGATGGAGGCGTGATGAGCCAGGAACGTGAACTACTCCGGCAGACCGTCGCAGCCCTGGTCGACAAGCATGCACCCTCGGCGGCAGTGCGCCGGGCAATGGACTCCGAACGCGGCTACGACGAGAGTCTCTGGGCGATGTTGTGCGAGCAGGTGGGTGTGGCCGGCCTGGTGGTTCCGGAGGAATTCGGCGGAGCCGGAGGCGAATTGGCCGACGCCGCCGTGGTCCTGGAGGAACTGGGCCGCGGCCTGGTGCCCACACCGCTGCTGGGCACCACACTCGCCGAAGTGGCACTACTGGCCGCGGACACCCCGGACTCGGCGACGCTGGAACAACTGGCGTCCGGCTCCGCTGTGGGCACTGTGGTGTTCGACCCCGACTATGCGATCAACGGCGACGTCGCCGATGTGGTGCTTGCTGTCCAGGACCGCCGCATCATCCGCTGGACCGGTGTGAGCGTCGAGGCCGCCGCAACGATGGATCCGACCCGCCGGCTGGCTCGGATGACCCCGGGTGCCACAACCACGATCGGCACCGATCCCGGCATCGCCGGTACCGCCGCGATCCTGCTGGCAGCCGAGCAGATCGGTGCGGCTGCCCGCTGCTTGGACCTGACGGTGGAGTACACCAAGCAACGAGTCCAGTTCGGCCGGCCGATCGGGAGTTTCCAGGCACTCAAACACCGGATGGCCGACCTCTACGTCGCCGTACAGGCGGCGCGGGCGGTGGTCGGCGACGCGGTGAGCGACCCGACCGCCACGTCGGCCGCACTGGCCCGGCTGGCTGCCACCGAGGCCTTCAGTATGGTCGCCGCCGAGGCGGTCCAACTCCACGGCGGAATCGCGATCACCTGGGAGCACGACATGCACCTGTACTTCAAGCGCGCGCACGGCAGTGCGCAGTTGCTGGGCGTGCCCCGCGAGCAACTCCACCAACTCGAGGCCGAGGTTTTATAGAGGTTTTCTGGGGCCAACTGGCCGTGCTCTAACCTGGGCGGTGTGAGCGGTAGCGTGGCACGCCGGGCCGGGATTCCCCCGTTCTACGTCATGGACGTCTGGCTGGCTGCCGCCGAGCGCCAACGCAGCCACGGCGATCTGGTTAATCTCTCCGCGGGCCAGCCCAGTGCCGGGGCGCCCGCAGCGGTCTTGGCCGCCGCGGCGAAGGCGCTGCAGAGCAATTCCCTGGGATACACCGTGGCGCTGGGCATTCCGGAGCTACGCGAGGCGATCGCCGCCTCCTACGCCGACCGGTACGCCCTCGGCGTCGACGCCGATGACGTCGTACTGACCACCGGGTCATCCGGCGGTTTTCTCTTGACCTTTCTGGCCTGCTTCGACGTCGGTGACCGGGTGGCCATCGCCAGTCCCGGTTACCCGTGCTATCGCAACATTCTCGCGGCACTGGGCTGTGAGGTTGTGGAGATCGAGTGCGGACCGCAGACCCGGTATCAGCCGACGGCGGCGATGCTGGCCGAACTGGACCCGCCGGTTCAGGGCGTCATCGTCGCCAGCCCGGCCAACCCGACCGGGACGGTGATCGAACCCGCCGAACTTGCCGCGATCGCACGCTGGTGCGACGCGCACGGGGTCCGACTGGTCAGCGACGAGGTCTACCACGGACTGGTGTATCCCGGAGCCCCGCAGACCGCCTGCGCCTGGGAGACATCCCGCAACGCCGTTGTGGTGAACAGCTTTTCCAAGTACTTCGCGATGACGGGATGGCGGCTGGGCTGGCTGTTGGTGCCGTCGGAGTTGCGCCGGGCGGTGGATTGCCTGACCGGGAACTTCACCATCTGTCCGCCGGTGCTGCCCCAGCATGCTGCGGTGGCGGCCTTCACACCGGAGGCGATCGCTGAGGCGGAGGGACACCTGCACCACTATGCGGCCAACCGGGAAACGCTGATCGCCGGACTGCGCCAACTCGGGCTGACCCGGCTGGCACCGGCGGACGGGGCTTTCTACGTCTACGCCGATGTTTCCGACTTCACCACCGACTCGCTGCGGTTCTGCGAGACGCTGCTGGCCGACACCGGATTGGCGATCGCTCCCGGGATCGACTTCGACACTATGCAAGGGAATTCCGCTGTGCGGTTGTCCTTCGCCGGTCCGTCGGGCGATATCGACGAGGCGCTGCGCCGACTGGGCCCCTGGCTGAGCCGATAGCCGTTTCAGCGGGCGCGCAGTAATTCGTGCAAGAAGGCCTGCCACGCTTGCCTATCGGCCGAGATGCTGCTGAGGTCATGGAATGCCGTTCCTGGATGACGACCGAGGCCGCGTCTACTATCGCCACTGGCCAGCCCCCAACCCGGTGGCAGCCGTGATCTTCCTGCACGGTTTCGGCGAACACAGCGGTCTGTATGACCGATACGGCACTGCGTTGAACGCCGCCGGCATCGACCTGTGGGCTGTCGATCAGCTCGGGCACGGACAGTCCCCCGGTGAGCGCGGGCAGCTCGGCACCCTGGAGGACAGTTCAGCGCTGGCCGAGGAGCTGACCAAACTGGCCGAGACGCACTCCCCTGGTGTTCCGCTGGTGGCACAGGGCCATTCCTACGGTGCAGTGGTGACGTTGTTCCGGCTGCTGGAGAACCCGGATCGGTACCGGGCCGGGATCATCTCCGGTGCGCCACTGGTGCCGATAGCCGAATTGGTCGACCTCAACACCGCAATGAACCTCAACGTGGCCGGGTTGTCCACCGATCCGGTCTATCTGGACCTCATCGAGAACGATCCGCTGGCGTTAACCAACGCCGACAGCCGCAACCTGACCCGCGAACTTGACCGGGGCTGGGACAGATTCGGTGCCGAATTGCCCAAGCTGACGGTTCCGACCCTGGCGGTGCACGGCGAAATAGATCCCATCGCCGATCCCGGGGCGGTCCG
>CAXNJA010000136.1:0-6640 GCA_964202555.1 Mycobacterium sp. | reverse complement strand
GAGCTGATGGGCGCGGCCGACGTGCCGGCCTACGCCGCCGCTCTTCGAGCATTCCTGTCCCCGCGGTGACGTCGATCTCGCGGGGTTCAGATGCCGCGGGCCACGACCATCTTGATCGCCGGCTCCAGCCAGCGCCGGTCGGCCTGCTCCCAGTCCACGACGGTGGTCGGCACCGCCAGCGGATCGAGCCGGCCTGCCGCCACCAGCTCAAGCACCTCGGGCAGATAGCGCCGGGAGTCTGCGCGCGAGGTGTGGACGGTGATTCCGCGGGTGTACATCTCCAGCATCGGCAGGCCGACCTGCTCGCCGAAGTGGATCACCACCGACGTCAGCCGTCCGTAGGGCTCGGTGGAGCGGATCGCGCAGTGCAGACCCTCGACGGCAAGAGCGGCCGCGATCACGATCGGCGCCCGCTCGAGCCGGCGCGGGAACACACCCGCGAGGTCGACGGCCTCGGCACCTAGACCCGACGCCGCGGCAAGCCGGTCCGGGTCACTGTCGGCGTAGCGGATGCGTCCCGCGCCGAGCGCGCGTGCGCAGACGATGACGTACAGACTGATCGAGGGCGCATCCCCGCCGACGATCAGCACGTCGGCGCCCGGCCGCTCGCGCAGGCCGTCGACGACGGTGCGGTAGGCGTCGACGACGTTGTCGGGGATGGCAGCCAGCGCGACGTCGTCGATCCCCTCGGGTGCGGGGATGAGCATGTGGTCGGCGGCGGGGACCAGCAGCAGGTCGGCTACACCGCCGCCGTGGCCGCCCCCGGACTCGCCGAATCCGAATGCCGCACCGGCCCGTGCCTGGTTGGGCCGGCATGCCGCGTAATGCCGCTCGCCGCAGGGTGCGCAGGTGCCGCAGGACACCTGGAAGGGAACCGCGACCCGCTGCCCGGGCCGGACCCTGGTGACCCCGGCGCCGACGGCGACGACTTCGGCGGCGATCTCGTGGCCGACCGGGTACGGACCCGGAAAGATCCCGAACCCGGCCATGGCGATGTCGAGGTCGCAGCGGGCGACCGCGAGCGGTCGTACGATCGCGTCGCCGGTCCCCGGTTCGGGATCCGGGGCCTGCTGCCACTGCACAGTGCCGGGCTCTGTGTAGACCAGATGCCTCATGAGGTCAGGACAGCACCAGTAGCGCAGCGACGGCGGCCTCGATGACCAGTCCGGCGATGTTCTCCTTCGACCGGGACCTGTCGACGACCAGTGAAATGGCGCGGGCGATGAATGCCCCGCCCCAGGCGGCGCCGAGCACCAGTGCGGCCTCGCGGCTCCCGATCAGCGCTGTGGCCAGGCCCGCTCCGATGAATAGTCCCCCGTAGGTCGCCCGGAACTCGGAGATCCCCAGCGGCTCCGGGAGGTGGAGTCCGATAACCGAACTGACCTTTCGGGGCCACAGCAGACCGAGGATTCCCGCGACGATCGAGATCGCCGCGCCGATGTATCCGGCGGCGTTCACGCCGACCTGAGTTTCACCAGCGGAATCGCCAGGGCGACCGCGAAGGGCACGTTGAACAGCGCGTGCATCGGATAACCCAGCACGAGTGACATCCCGGTATCCAGAACGAACCACAGCACCAGGGAGCGGACCAGGACCGGCAGCGCCCAGGCGGATCCGGCACGCAACGGCCCGCGCACGATCTGGATCATCATCGCCGACCATCCTGCCAGCACCGCGCCCAGCACCATGAACGGCAAGTGAAGGTAATCGCGCACCTGATCGGTGTCGATTGCCTCCGGCGGTCCGAATCCCAGTATGGAGAACAGCCGGCCAGCCACCGATCCGGCGAACACCAGGACCAGGGCGTAGACGAACAGAAGCATCAGGACGACCTGCAACCAGGTGATCCAGGTTGCCGCTGATTTCGTCATGGCGACGCCGTATGTGCCCGACGGCCCAGCATGATCTGCCCGGCGACCAGCAGGCTGGCGAAAGCGAAGATCAGCGCGGAGGCGACCCAGGCCAGCGCCTGCCCGGTCTGGCCGTAGAGAGCGGGCACGAACCCGATCGCGAGGCCGTCGAACAGCATGGCGCCCGCCGCCCCCCACGCGAAGACCGCACGCTGGTCAAGCCCACGAACTCGGGCGATCCACTGCAGGAACCACACCGTCGGAGGAGCGGCTGCGGCGCAGACCGCGTAGACCACCACACGCCAGTGTGACTGCAGGAAAAGGGATTCCGGCAGCAGGCTTATCGCGACCGCGAAGCCCAGCGCCACGAGCGCACCCACCGCCAGGCCCGTCAGCGCGGGTGTGGAATTGCGTTCGGTCATCCACGCATCTCCCGAGTTGTAGTTGGAACTACAATCAGGATAGGCAGCGTGCCCTCTACGATCAAGCGGTGGGCTACAGACACTCCCGGGCGGACTTACTGGGCGCAGCAACCCGGTTGGCGGCCACATCGGGAATCGGTTCGCTCACTTTCAGTTCGGTGGGGGAGAGTCTGGGCATCAGCGATCGCACCGTCGTCTACTACTTCCCGACGAAGGACGACATGATCGCCGCGGTGATAGGCGAACTGGGCGAGCAGATGGAGAGCATGCTGGCGGCCGCCTTCGGTGACGCTCCGCTGCCGCCCGATGAACTGCAGCGCAGGGCGTGGCCGGTGCTGGCGTCACCGTCGGCTGACCCGGTTTTCGCGGTGTACTTCGAGATCGTCGGGTTGGCAAGCGCCCGGCGCGAGCCCTATGCGTCCCTGGCCTCGGCGATCATCGACCGCTGGGTGGATTGGATCGAGCCACGGGTCGACGCGCCGACCGCCGCGCAGCGGCGGCCCGCGGCGTTGGCATCGATCGCGATATTGGACGGCCTGCTGTTGCTGCGGCGGGTGTCGGGTGCGCGAGCGGCGAACGCCGCGGCGCGGGGTATCGGAATCGGCTGATCGGTCAAGTAGATGACCGTGGGGTCATCTACTCTGGGGGTATGACCTCTCGGCGGTCGGCCTCCGACGAACTGCACATCCACTCCGCCGGCACCGGGCCGTCACTGATCCTGCTGCACGCCAACGGCGGGGATCACCGCGACTTCGACGCCGTCAGCGGTCCCCTGGTGCGGTCCGGGTGGCGGGTGACGACCGTCGACTGGCCCGGCCACGGCGCAAGCCCGCGGGGTGAGCCCGAGACCGCGGTCGGGTTCGGCGAGCTCCTGGTCGGGCTGCTCGAACAACTCGGCGGCCGCCATGTGCTGCTGGGCAACTCGGTGGGCGGCTTCGCCGCGCTCTACGCAGCAGCCCATCGGCCCGATCTGGTCGCCGGTCTGATCCTGGTCTCTCCGGGCGGGTTCACGCCGCGCTGGTTCGGAACCACGCTCGCCTGCAGGCTGATCGGATCGCCGGCCGTGGCCCCGCGCGCCTTCCGGTTACTGCCACGGCTGTACCTGCGAGACCGCAACCCGGGGGTCGGCGCAGCGATCGCGCGCGCGACGGAGGCATCGCGATCGCCCGAAAGTGCGGAGGTGTTCGCCAATCTGTGGCGCAGTTTCACCGATCCCGGCCACGATTCCCGGCCACTGGCCGAGGCGGTGCGCTGTCCCACCCTGCTGGTGTGGGGGACCCTGGACCCGGTGCTGCCGTGGCCCGTCGACGGCCGGCGGGCCCGTGCCGCGCTGCGGTCTGCGGAGACGGTCACCCTCCCCGGCGTCGGACATCAGCCGTTCATCGAGCGACCGGCCGAATTCCTTGACCGGATCGCGCCGTTTCTCTCCCGGCTGGGTGACGAGATGTCTCGATGACGGGCAGGCTAACCCGTCCGGCGTCACCGCCCCGGCGCAGAGGTCCGGGCAGCCGTGCCGATAAGGACCACCCCACGCGCTGGGAATTGATCACCGCGGCGATCGAACTGGCCGAACGCGACGGTCTGCGGGCCTTGTCCGTCGCTCAGATCACCGCGGCGGCGGGGCACGCCAAGGGCACCTTCTACGTCCACTTCGCCGACCGCGGCGCATTCCTGGTCGCGCTGCACCGGTGGTTCCACGACACCGTGTTCACGGACGTGATCGGCATGACGGCCGATGACGAGCCTGGATCGGCGCGGGCCGGGCGGCGCATCATCGCCTTCCTCGACGCGTGCAGGAAGCTGGCGGGAGTGCGCGCGCTCCTGGTCGAGGCCCGCATGGAGCCGGCCGTGGCGGTTGAAGTCGATCGTCGCAACCATCAAGCAACCCAGGTTCTTTCGGTGGACCTCCGCGGTGCCACCGCCGACCCGGAGGAGACGGCGCGACTGCTGGTGCTTGCCGCCGCCGACATCGCCGTCCGCGAATCAGCCCGAGGGCGCCGTCTCCCGGCAGCACGGCGCGCCCTGCTCGGCCTCATCCCAAATCAGAAGTGATGACGGGGGTTCCGGCCGGACGGGCCTTCCGTCGTGCCGCCTGCGGAGCGGCCGCGACAAGCATCTCGATGAGGAACTGCACGATCTCCTCGAAGGGCCGGTCGCGGGGGATGGTGCTGCCCAGCAGTCCCTCGAACATGATGTGCGCGGTGTCGGCGATGAGGCCGATATCCTCGCTGGTGGAGAGCCGGGGACGCACGACCGCGAGCAGCAGTTCGTCGAGCCAGGCGTGGAACTCCTCGTGCACGCCTGCGACGGCGTCGCTCTCCCCGACCCTGTCGTGGGCGTCGATGTGCATTCCGCGGTAGCGCTCGGCGGTCGCCAGGAAACCCACCAGCGCGTCCATCGGGCTGGCACCGGCGCTCAGCGCGGCATCGACGACTTCCTTGGACTCCGCGGCCACCCGCGCCACGACTGCGGCGAACAGATCGTCCTTCGTCGGGAAGTACCAGTGGACCGAGCCGGGGTTGACGCCGACGTCCCCGGCGATATCGGCAATGCTGGTGCCCTTGTAGCCGTGCGTCTCGAAACGCTGCCGCGCGGCGGCGACAACCGCATCGAGACGGTCCTCCCGGGGGATGCTGCGCCGGTTCGGGGGCATCACTGCAGGTTAGTTCCTTTCTTGACTTTTCATCAAGAAAGTTCTTGACTGCCCATCAAGAACTTTGACGGGAGAGTCATGGAGCACAACCCGGAGACAGTCGCCGTCACCGACGCGCCGCCACGCAACCCGTTGCCGCTGCGAACGCAACTGGCCGTGATCCGGCGATTCGACTCCGGGCCGGAGGTGCTGCGTGACGCCGGCGGGCCGGTGACCCGGCTTCGTCTCGGCCCACCGTCGCTCGTACCGCAGGTGGTCGTGGCAACCTCGCCCCACGCTGCCCGCGACATCCTCACCCATAGCCCCGAGAAACTAGAGCGCACCTCCGTGCACGACGAGATCCGAAATCTGCTGGGACCCAACCTGTTCGATCTGCGCTACCGGCAATGGCTACCGCGCCGACGGGTGCTCCAGCCGATATTCACTAAGCAGAGCGTGCACCAATTCGGCGGGCACATGGCGGAGATCGCCGAGGCGGTCGCGCACCGCTGGTCCGACGGTGCGCGGATCGACCTGGACACCGAGGCCCGGCGTGTGACGCTGGGGGCGCTGGGCCGTTCGGTGCTCGGTCTTGATCTGGAATCCCAAACCGATGCCGTCGCCGAGCCGGTGCGGACGGCGATCAGCTATACCGCCGACCGCGGCGCCAATCCCTTCCGTGCCCCGCGGTGGCTGCCAACTCCTGCCCGACGACGCGCCCGCGCCGCCAGCGCCGCTCTGCACGGGCTCGCCGGCGAGATCCTTCAGGCGTGCCGGACTGATCCGGACCTCGACGCTCCGCTGGTGCAAGCCCTCATCGCAGCCAGGGATCCCGAGACCGGCGGGGAGTTGTCCGATGCCGAGATCCGCGGCGAACTAGTCGTTTTCATGATCGCTGGGCACGACACCACATCGACAACGCTGACGTATGCGATGTGGGCGCTGGGTCACCACAGCGAGATCCAAGACCGCGTGCGTGCAGAGGTAGCCGGTCTCGGTCAACGCCGACTCACCCCGGCGGACGTACCGCAACTGCGCTACACGGTCGCGGTGCTGCACGAGGCGCTGCGGCTGTGCCCGCCCGCGCCGGTGGTCACTCGGACCGCGACGGCCGACATTGACGTCGCCGGTTACCGGGTGGAGGCCGGCACCGAGTTGGTGGTCGGTATCAGCGCCATGCACCGCGACCCCGCTCTCTGGGACAACCCGCTGGACTTCGACCCCGACCGGTTCAGCCCGGCGAACTCGGCGGACCGCGACCGCTGGCAGTACCTGCCCTTCGGGGGCGGCCCGCGCTCCTGCATCGGCGATCACTTCGCCATGCTCGAAGCCACCCTGGCTCTGGCGACGATCATCCGCGACGTCGAGATCATCTCCAGCGAGGACGAATTCCCGGTCAGCACACCCTTCACCGCTGTCGCCGCCGGGCCCGTCTGGGCCATGGTGCGCAAGGTTCACCGTGACAGCTGACGACGTCGACAATGGACCGCCGAGGCTGCCGATCTTCGACGGGACCAAGCAACCGCAGCACCGGCCGGCACCGACGAAACTCACCTTGACGGCCTACCAGGACCGGGCCGCGAGGGCGGAGAAGGTCTCCGCCGGAGCCGAGGAGATCCGGGCGTTGGCACTGCGCCTGGGTGCTGACGATGTCGGGCTGGTGTCGGTGGATCGCGAGGATATGGCCGCGCAGCGGGCTGACATCGAGGAACTACTGCCGGGAGCGCGAATGGCAA